>JAJRZV010000002.1 GCA_024275095.1 bacterium
CCTGAAATATTGCCCCGCATTTTCGAGCCGTTTTTCACCACAAAAGAGAACTGGGAAGGAGTCGGCCTGGGACTGGCCATAACCCACCGAATTGTGGAAGATCACAAAGGCCGCATAGCCGTGGCAAGCAAGGTGGGAGAGGGTAGTACATTTACGATTATCATTGATATTGACGAGAACAAAAAGTTGAAAGGTGTGAAAATCAAAGAAGAAGAAATTAAAGCCCATCTGGTTTGATGAAGAAGATTGTCATCCCATCCCTGATAGTAATAGGTATTCTGGTTGTTGCTTTCGTGGTTTACCGTGTGTTGTTTGCAAAGAAAGTATTTCTGATTGTTGACGTGAGCGGAGCTGTAGAAATTGAGAGTGGCGGTGTGTGGATCCCTCTGACCCCCGGGATGAAGGTGAAGGAAAATACGCGCGTAAGAACATCTAAAGGAAGTAAGGTGGTATTGGCTCTTGCAGAAGGTGTAAATGTGGAAGTAAAGGGGGATTCTGAAGTTTTGTTAGGCGGGGTAAAAGAGGATAAAGTGGTGATGAAACTCGAGCGAGGAGTGGTGAGCACGGAAATTCGAGCTGCTGGTCCTGTCAAGAAGGTGATGGTTACAGCAGGTGACAACGTAATAGAGGCTTCTTCTGGTACTGTACTTCTTTCCTCAGACGGAAAGGGTACGGTTGCCGTTTCGTCCAAGGGAACGGCGGCCAAATTCGTCATTAATAAGAACACTGTGGAAGTAAAGCCGGGCGAAAAAATCGTGTATTCGAAAGGCGTGGAGGTGCTCAGAAAAAGCAAAGACGCTCCCCTCGAGTTGAAGGTGAAATGGCCGCCAACGAAAATCAACAAAAAGGAAGTGACAATTTCTGGAACGACCGAACCCGGAGCACTGATCACTGTAAATGAGACAGTACTCTATGCTGATGATAAGGGTTCATTTGAATCTAAGGTAACGCTGGAAGAAGGAAAAAACGAAATTGTTGTAATAGCATCAGATATTCTGGGCAGGGAGAACATAAAGAGAAAAGTCATAGAAGTGGATACATCACTGCCTGAACTGCGTATAGATAGAAAGACACTCTGGAGGTAAATGAATGTTAGTGGATGAAAATAGAAAAGTACAGCAGCTTGAACAGGAGTTGAAGGAGTTGAAAAACCAGTTGGTGCAGGCATCGAAACTTGCTGAGATCGGTCTTCTCGCTTCTATTATCGCCCATGAAATGAAGCAGCCGCTATTCGGAATAAAGTCTTATGCACAGCTTTTACTTGAGGAGCTTGACGAGTCTTCGCGGTCTCATCGAAAAGTGGAAAACATATTGAAACAGGCTCAACTGCTGGAAAAGATGGTTGCTCGAATTCGTGATTTTTCCAGGGTCCAGGAGGCGGACGCATTTACTGAAGTAGATGTAAACGTACCGGTACGTGATGCTCTGGAGCTCATCTCACACCGGGCCAAAAAATTCAGCATCAATCTCCAGCAGAACCTTGCTGATTCTCTCCCGAGAGTAAAAGGTAATGCCAACCGGATACAGCAGGTTGTTCTCAACCTCCTGGACAATGCACTGGATGCCATTGAGGAGACCAGCGGAGGTACTGTAGGCGTGAGAACCTTTTCCACCGATGGGTTTGTATGCATACTCATATACGATACAGGTCCCGGTATTCCTGAAGAGTTGAAAGAGCGGATTTTTGAACCTTTCTATACCACCAAGGGACAGGGCAAAGGCACGGGCCTGGGTTTGTATATATGTTCTGAGATTGTTAAGGAACACGGGGGAGAAATTAAGCTTCTGGAGGAAATTCCCGAAGAGTTGAGACAACACGGTGTGAAAACAGCTTTTCTTGTTAAATTCCCTTCTACCAGGTAAATGTGAGGTGAGGCGTGATGGAAGATGAAATAAAAACGTATGTCCTGGGTGTAGGAGATGAGGTGTTTGCTCTGTTACAGCGGCTGGGGATCCGCTGTGTTGAATTGGTGGAACCTCATCTGGACGTTCTCGAGAGAGAACAGTATTTCCTTCTTATTACGAAGCAGGAGCTGAAAACCACTACCGGCATGCATCTGGTAAAGAAAATTCGGGAAAAAAATGAAGATGCGCAGATTATTATTATCTCAAATAATGTGTCATTGGATATGCTCCGAGAGGGCATCTCATGGGGTGTACGACGCATTATTACTGAACCGATTGATGAAAACGAGCTTGAGGTTTCAATAAAATCGGCGCTGGAGATGCTCACCAATATCCGCAGAATGAGAGAAAAACTGATGAGATTAAAAATGGAAAATGAAAGAATAAAAAAGATGACCGAACAAATAGATTACAGTGTCGAGGGTGAGAAGAAGTGAAAAACGTAATTGCAGAGTTTAATGAACGTCTGAACAGGTACAAACAGGAAGTAGAGAAAAACAACACTGTCCTGGTGATTGACGACGAAGAGGTTGTGAGAATGGTGATGGAAGAGATTATCTCTGGAATGAACCTGCGGGTACTTCTGGCGGAGACAGGTGAAGAAGGTGTTGAGTGTGTTAAATCCCATCCGGTGAACCTGGTGGTTACGGACAAGAACCTTCCCGGGATTTCAGGCGTGGACGTGATGAAACAGGTCAAGCAGTTGTCTCAACTGATAGAGGTAATTATGTTGACAGGATACGCCTCGTTTGAGTCGGCGCTCCAGGCCATTGAAATCGGTGCATACGACTACATTACCAAACCTTTTGAATCTGTTGACGTTATTCGCACGAAAATTATGCGGGCTCTTCACAAACAAAATCAGATTCTCGTGTACAGAAAAATGATCGAGCTTCTCAAGGAGATGGCTTCTGGTATCATGAAGGAACTGGGTGAAGTGAATAAAGAACTGGTCACCCGGTTTGCCAGAGACCTCCAGGTGCTTAAACAGGAGATAAAAAGGAAGAACAGGGTTTTTATTCTTGAAGCCTCCGAAGAAGAGGGGAGATTTCTCGAAGAAAAGATAAGGCAGTGGGGTTTTGAGGCGTCCTTTTCATGCCGAATTGAAGAAGCCAGGAAGAATGTTGGAGAGAGAAAAGTGGATGTGCTCGTGGTGGAGAGGATGCTTGGTGATGAAGACGGACTTAACGTGATAAAGGAATTTAAAAAGTTAGACCCTGCACTCGATGCCGTACTCATCACTTCTGATCACTCGCTCCAGGCTGCAATTGATGCAATACGCAGCGGCGTAAGTGAATACATCCTGAGACCATACGAATCACCTTTTGTAATAGAGAAAAAATTGCGAAAAGTGGTGAGGGACCACAACGAGAAACTCAAATACACAGTTCTTATCGCTCGCATCAAACAGTTGCTTAAAGAAGCACTGAGTGTGGCGCGGCGGAAAACCCCGGTTGTAAGGCCTGTTTCCACTGCACAACCTGCAGCAAGGGAAACCACTCCAGAGCCTCCACGCGTCGTGGCTTCTCCACCACAAAAGGAAAAAAGAACGGAGGATGCGAAATTGCATGAAGAAAAAGGCATAAGCAGCGAACAAACAGAACGGCAGAAATTTAAGGGAAGGATTCTGGTTGTAGACGATGAGGAGGTAATCCTCGATGTGCTCAAGGAACTGCTCACATCTCACGGGTACGAAGTGCTCACGGCAGCCACAGGTGAGGAAGGTGTGGAAATTGTGAAAAAAACGGATGAGATACCTGTGATTATCACGGATAAAAATTTACCCGGAATATCAGGGCTCGACCTCATTAAGGAGGTAAAATATATTTCTCCCGACACTCAATTCGTGGTGATTACGGGATATGCTTCTGTAGATTCTGCAGACACGGCCATGAAACTCGGGGTATGCGAGTACATCGTGAAGCCGCTGGGTGATCTCAAGGATATTCTTACCACCGTGGAAAGAGCCTTTACACGTTATCACAAAATGAAGAAGATACAGGAGGAGATCGCGCAGCTGGAAAGGGAGAACGAACAGCTCAAATGGAAATATAAAAAAATTCATCAAATCTCTGAGGAGAGTTGAAAAAGCTCTCTCCATTTCTCTGGGTTGTAGCAGTCTTTCTTTCTTATCAAAGCGCCTCAGGCACTGAAATTCGTTTTGTTAATCCGTACGACGTTTTTTTGAAAGGATGGGAATATACCATTCCCTTTTTTACAAAAGATAGCAGAGGTTATCCCCTTGGTCTCAGTGATTTGAGAGTGAAGTCTACCGGACTGGAGAACAGGAAGATATTTCGTACAACAAATCAGCTGTACCTTCTTCGTTTTCGAGCAGGTCCTTCCCAGGATGGTAAAGTAAAAGTTGAAATTAAGGGATTGCGTCCCGACGGCAGAATCGCGCGGGGAATTCTTCAGGTTCCCGTTGTGGATAAGATCCCGAGCCTCCATGTGAAAGTAACACCTGAGAAAGGAGTAGTAGTGGCTGGAACACGCAAGAGCATAACCCTTACTGTAGAGATAAAAAATCTACAGGGAAGACGCGTAGATGCAAATATAAAAGGTTTTGTTACCAGGGGAAGGCTGGGAAAATTCAAAAGAAAGAAAACAGGAGTTTATCAAACAGAACTCTTTCTTCCCCCGGAGAAATACCCTCAGATAATTATTGTCTCTGTACTGGGAAACAATGGTGTGTTCCAGGGTGTGGGCTATGCTAAGGTAATATTGAGAGGTTCAACCGTGCTTCGAGGAACCACAAAACCTCAGTCTCATATTACCATCGTGATAAAAAAAGGATATGTTGTGGAGGGTGATTCCGATGAAAAAGGATACTTTGAAATTCCCATCACGGTGGACCCGGGTGTAGATGCTCTTATTGCGCAGGTAAAAGACCCTTACGGGAACGTAACCAAAAAGCGGATCTCTCTCGGTGTTCCGCCTTCTCCTCTGATGGGAGAGCCTTTTGTTTTTCCCGCTCGGGTTGTGGGAGATGGTTTTTCTGCTTCTTCCATTTTTGTGTTTGCTGTTGATGCAACCGGTCGACCGTTACGCAAAAACGAGATTGTTTTTCTTGCTCATCAGGGCACAATAAAAGAGGTTTCCATGATAGAACCGGGTGTATGGGTCGCCACCTACCAGCCACCGCATCCATCTGGAAAGAGAAAGCAGGGCATTGAAATTCGTTACAAAGGGGCCAGAAAAGCAGTGGATGTTGAGATAATTCCTTTTACTGTTCCATTACGCCTTCGGACGGTTCTGGATAAAAAGGTGCTTCCTGCTGATGGCACGGGCCTGGCCACACTTGCCGTACAAGTTGAATCCTTCAAAGGGAGAAAGGTCTCACCGGAATGTGTACGGGTGACAGCAGATGCCAAAGAGGTGGAGATAAAAATTTCCAAGAGACAGGCCACTGCTTATATCAGATCACCGAAGAAGCTCCTGCATGAACGCATGAACATCGAAGTACACTGTTCCACAAAATACGGGTATACACTTCGAACCAGAAAAAGCATTCGTCTGGTTCCCGGGGAGCCCTCAGAGATTGAGTTAAGAGCACAACGACGTACACTCAGGGCCGGAATAGACAAAAGCACAGGCGTGAGCGTTTTTGTGACTGATAGGGGCGGCAATCCTGTACCAGGTCTTAAACTTCGGATAAATGCTGCCTCCGGGAGAATAGAAGACATAGCAGAGCAGGGCAAAGGTCATTATACCTTCAGGTACGTTCCTCCTCTGGCAAAAGATGTGGAAATAATAAGAATAAACGTCCAGGCAGGTAGAGCCCGGAATAGTTTGAAGGTTGTAGTTTTACCCAAACTTTACAACGTGGGCATCGCTCTCGAAGCAGGGTATATTTCCAACTTTCAGAGTATTTCGTCTTTTTACCCTGTTGTTTCGTTTGTCGCACGACTGCCGCTGTATAACAGACGTTTTTTTACAGGGATGGAAATCAGTTATTTCTCATTTTCGTCAAATCAACCCTCGAGAAACGGGAGTGCTTATGATACTGTGGTAAAAGGGGAATTTGTTCCTGTATTTGTTAAATTTCGCTACCAGATTCCGCTGTCTGAAGATGCAGGTATTAATTTCGGGGCAGGTATTGGTGCCGAATTCGCCAGCATCAGGGTGGCCCTTAAGGAAGAGGCGGGTGGGGCGATTGTAAAAGAGAGAACGTTGAATTTTTCCACGCTTCTTCACGTGGGAGGTGAGTATCAGTTGGGACCGGGCAGGATTAAAGGCGGGCTGAATTATGCGTACTCCCCATTACACGGTAGAGAGGGATCGTTAAAAACGAGCGGATACACAGGGGGGCTTTTCTTTACAGTGGGATACATGTTTACTTTTTAAGGAGAGACCTGTAAGATATGTAAAACTTTTCGCGTATTTTGTTGTCTTTCCAGAATAGAGAAGAATAAAAAGATGCGACTGAGAGAAACACAACATTATTTATTCAAGGCCCCTTTTTGCGATGTGCACTATCTTCTTGATGTCGGGGAAATGCGTCTTCGACGTCTTTACGTGGTTGCTCGGGGTTCTGCCACACGGGGGGTTGCTGTAGATTCTGAAAACTGGGTCGCTTCCCTTCTTGAAGAATATTTCACAACAGCTGCTTTCCCCGACAGACTTCCGTGGAAATTGTTTGATTTTTCATGGTGTAACGCTGAAATGTTAAGGTTTTACATGAATGTTGTTCAAATACCACCCGGGAGCACTGTTACATATGGTGAAATTGCTCGAAAAGTATTTGGGTCTTCCAGATATGCGAGAAAAGCAGCTCTGTATCTGGCCCGGAATCGTATCGGGCTTTTTATACCCTGTCACAGAGTATGGCGCAGGGAAAGCCCCGGAGGCTATACACCCGGTGGTCCGGAGATCAAGTTCTTGCTTGTTCAATGGGAGAAAATAAAGAGGAGAAATTGATGCAGCATTCATCATATTCCGCTGAAGCCCTGAGGAAGAAACTCAAGCGTATTCATGGAAAATCGTATAAAGCCTACAGGGATATAAAGGGTCGGTACCGTTTCGAAAATTTTGTGATCTCTATCATACATCCTCAGGGAGACCCCTTTGCCCCTCCCACAGTGATGGAGGTATTCATTCAACATAAAGATGCGCAGTTTCCCACAACTTTCTATGCTTCGGAAAGCAGAATTTTAGGCATGGAAGACTTTCTGTTGCGTGAGTTGAAAAAGCGCATCAGGTATTACGGTGGTGGTATTCGGGGTACGGGTAATAGTGGATTGATCACCGCATGTACACCGGGCCAGGAAGTGCTCAGGCGAGATGCAGTGCAGGTATCCCAGGTGGGTATCCGGGTTATACTTCAGGTGGGACTTCCAGGACGCGGTCGCACCGTTGATGGATTGACCGCTGTTAAAATGATTTTCCACGAGCTGAAGAGCATAATTCAGACAGCTCTTTTTGCCTCTTCCGTGAATTTGCACGAAATGGAGAAACATATACGCGTGGTAGAAGACCAAGAGCATATTCGTAAAGTTTTACCGGAAAGAGGGCTTGTGGCTTTTGTGGCAGATGGAAGTGTGCTGCCCCGAAGAAGTGGAATAGACGAAAGGCCTCCGATTGAATTGCCCGAGGTTCCATTGGTCGAACCTCTGGAGACGGGAAGCGGTCGTATCATTCCTTTTAAGTCACCTGAAACCCTACGTGTTGAAATTGTTGCTCCCAATGCGGGCAGGCTTACGGGCATGGGTATTCCAGAAGGCGTAACAGTCATTACCGGTGGGGGATTCCACGGCAAGTCCACCCTGCTCAATGCTCTTATTCGGTGTGTATATCCGCATGTTCCCGGTGACGGAAGAGAGTACGTGGTCACCCGTGAAGACGGGGTACTTATAAGAGCTGAAGATGGTCGCAGCATTGAGCGTGTGGACATCAGCAATTTTATCAACAACCTTCCTTTTGGAATATCTACATCTGAGTTTTCAACACGCAGTGCCAGCGGGAGCACATCCCAGGCTGCTAACATCATGGAATACATAGAGGCTGGCTCCAGGCTTTTCTTTATAGACGAGGATACCTCGGCCACCAACTTCATGGTCAGGGACGCAATTATGCAGGAGGTCGTGAAAAGGGACTTCGAACCCATTACCCCGTTCGTGGAGAGGGTGCGTGAAATGTACGAGTTTCACAGGATTTCGTGCGTGCTTGTTACAGGGGGCATTGGTGATTTTATTGGGTGCGCGGATACCGTAATCCTCATGAAGGAATATGTGCCTTTTGATGTTACAGGAGAGGCAAAAGAAATTTACCGAAGGCACAGGCGTCGCAGAAAATCCGAGACTCCTTCAATTCCGTTTCGCCTGCCGGATGAAAGAGTAATAGATCCCCATACTTTTAGTTTTTTGGAAAAAGGTGGCCGTCTGAAGATTAAGCCAACATCTCTGCGTGAGTGCATCATCAACGGAGAAAAACTCAACCTCGATGCAGTTGGTGGTGTGGTTGAAGTCAATCAACTTAATGCTCTGGGCAGGATGCTGGGACGTGTGGCTGCTGTTGCTGCAGAAGGAAACCGAACCCTGAGGCATGCAGTTGCAGAAGTGTTTCGTGAAATTGAAAAAGAAGGATTCGATATTCTTGACTCCAGGCCGATGGGTCACCTTGCCCTCACCAGGCCTTATGAGCTTTTTGCAGCCATCTCCCGCCTGCGCACACTAAAAGTCAAGAGGCGAATAAAAAGCAAATAGGCACAGGGATCACATCTCAACCTTCAGGATTTCAGAGGATCAAAATGAAAGCATAAAAAAGTGTGGGACTGAGGAAATGCAAAGAAAAAGTGCTTCACAATCCGATGGCGGTAGGAAAAGTAACTGCACCGATGATGGTAATAAGTGATGCAATACGGGAAAATTCCTGTTTATGTTAAACTAACCCGTTAAGCAACGTGGACTGTACATAGAAGAACATGGACATTCTTTACCTCCGCAACGACCCTGTGGAAACGCACCTTGCAGGGGGGGCTTACGCCCATACCACCGGTGTTATCAAGGGCTTTATGGCTCACAATGCAAGGGTTGTATTTGCTGGATATATGAATCTTCCACTTACTCACCAGCACCTGAAATGCATACGATTGCAGGCTCCTCCGATGATACCCTCTACTTCTGTCCGAAGGATGATGGCTGGTTTTCAACCCGCACACCGGGTGCGGAGACTTTTACCCTCGTACTCCTGGTCATTTTTATATCACCGCTACAGTCTCAATGATTGTCTTCCTCTGCGACTGGCTCGTTCACTGGGCATACCGTGCGTGACAGAATACAACGGTTCCGAGGTCTGGATTGCCAGAAAGTGGAGTGGTTCCCGCTCTCCTTTGCTTTTCGTATCTTCAATAATTGAAAAACAGATTTTGAAACACACTGATGCGCTTGTTACTGTTTCAAAGCCTCTTGCAGACGAATTGAAAAAGATTGGTGCTGATGCAGGGAGGATCCTTGTAAATCCCAATGGCTTTGATGACGAATTGTTTACCCAAGAGAACGACTGTAGAGCTGTAAGAGAAAAGTATGAAATTCCACTGGATGCCGTTGTGGTGACTTATGTGGGAAGTTTCGCACCTTTTCACGGCGTTGAGATTTTGGCCAAAGCCGCTGGCACAGCGGTGCGCCGGGGCAACAGCAATCTTTTTTTTCTTTTTGTAGGTGAAGGCAAAATGCGTGCAGAAGTGGAGGACATTATCCGGAGTGAAGGACTTGTGAAGCGTACACTTTTTACAGGCCTGGTGCCCCCCGAGGAGGCAGCAAGACTAATGAAGGCTTCGGATATTCTCGTTGCTTCTCACGTGTTTCGCGAAGGTGATGAATTTTTTGGCTCACCAACAAAGCTGTTTGAATATATGGCCAGCGGTCGCGCCGTTATTGCTTCAGCCATTGGCCAGATAAAAGAAATTATCCGGGACGGAGAAAACGGGCGCCTTGTACCTTCAGGAAACGAGAAAGTTCTTGCAGATGTAATCCTCGAACTTGCCAATGACATAAACGAGAGAACCAAACTCGGCGGAAATGCACGAAAGGAAGCTTTCAACCTGTACACATGGAAAGCTCATGCAAGGCGTACCCTTGATTTTTTGCGATCCCTCGGTTTGATTTGATCGATAACTGAACTCATTTCATTTTTTTCTGGTCACATTCTTGATGCGCTGCTAAAATGCCTGATTGACAAATCAGTCAGAAAAAGGAGGTGGAGTATGTCAGAAACACCCTTTAAGGTTGAATACTCTAATATTCGCGAAATGATTGAAAAACGGGCTGAAGAGTCAGCAGATAATGTCTTTTTAGCCTTTTACGACCGTTACATCACCTTTGGAGAATTCAACGAGCTGGTAAACCGCTTTGCCAACGGGCTTTTGAACCTGGGTATAAAGAAGGGTGACGTCATTTACGTATACCTTCAGAACTCACCTGAACATCTTGTGGCATCGCTTGCTGCTGTCAAAATTGGTGCAATTGCCTGTCCAATCAATATTTTGTTAAAGCAGGAAGAAATCGAGTACGAGTTCAATGATTCAGGCGGCAAGCTGGTTGTCACTGAACCCATGTTTATGCCCATCGTGGAAGCCATAAGGCCCAACACACCTTCCATTCAACACATAGTGGAACTTTCCGACAGCCCGAAAGAAGGAAATGTCTCTTATCAGGCTCTGCTGGATGAGAACAGCCCGGAATTGCAGGATATTCCAATAGATAAAAATGACCTCGCTTTCATTTTTTATACTTCAGGCACAACAGGCAAACCCAAAGGGGCCATGCTTACTCACTGGAACGTGGTTTTTTGTCTCGCGGGCATTCGGGAGGCACTGGGGCCACAGCCTGGAGAAGAGATTGATGAGGAATCGCAATGTGCATTGATCTTTCTGCCCATGTTCCATGTCAACGCGATGATGTCACTTTTGAGCGGTATTTACCGGGGATTCAAGATTGCGTTGCTGAGAAAGTTCTCCGTGAGGGAATTCGGGCCCACGGTTGAAAAGGAGAAGTGCACGTTTTTCAGTGCTGTACCCAAGGTTTACAAAATCCTGCTTGAAGCCAAGGATCAGGTACTGCAGTACGATCTCAGTTCATTGAAGTACGGTATCTGTGGTGCAGCACCCATGCCTCCGGAAACGATCAAAGAGTTTGAAAGAGAATACGGCATAGAAATTCTTGAAGGATACGGTCTTACAGAAGGAACCGTTGCCAGCACATTGCACCGTCGAGGGGGTAAAAAGAAAATTGGTTCCATTGGTCCGGCACTGCCTGGCCAGGAAGTAAAAATCATGGATGAGAATGGCAACCCCCTGCCACCCGGAGAGATAGGAGAGATCTGGATCAGGGGTGATAACGTAATGGTGGGTTACTGGGGTAAAGAAGAAGAAACAAAGAAAACTTTGGTTGATGGATGGCTGCGCACAGGAGACATTGGATACATGGATGAGGAAGGTTTCTTTTACATTGTGGATCGGGCGAAAGATATGATTATCAAGGGTGGAGAGAACATCTATCCCAAGGAAATCGAAGATGTGATTTCTCAGCACCCCAAGGTTCACGATGTGGCAGTGATCGGTGTTCCTGATGAACTCTCAGGAGAAGAAGTGAAAGCATTTGTTGTTCCACGAATTGGTGAAAAAGTAGAGCCTGAAGAAATCATTGAATATTGCAAAGAGCGATTGGCAGATTTCAAGGTGCCCAGGTATGTAGAAATTGTGCTCGCACTCCCGGTCAGCCCTGTAGGTAAAGTATTGAAAAAAGACCTGCGCAAAGGAAAGGGTTTTATCACGTTTAAAGAACTGGAAGAGGTCGGTGAACTCAATCTGGATATGCTTTTCCAGATGATGCCCTATCGTTTCAATAAGGAAAAAGCCGGTAACTGGGAAGCCCTGATACAGTATGAAGTGCACGGTAAGAACGGAGGTGAATGGTACATTGAGGTAAAAAATGGTGAAATGAAATCCGGAAAGGGGAAGGTGGATAATCCCACCTGCGTGGTAAAGACATACGACCTGGTACTTCAGAAACTTATTGCTAAAGAGCTGGACGGCATGACTGCCATTAACAGTGGACTCATTCAGATTGAAGGTAACGAGTCGGATATGGCCATCCTCAGTGAAGTGCTGGCTGGTTGATTAACCTTTTCAAGGAGAGGTTTCCGGATCCCCCGTGGATGACATCAAAATTATCCATGGGGGAATTTTTTTATCTGGTTTGTCGGGTATCGAGAGGTTAAAAAAGATGTCAATAATCTTGCTCATAAGCAATAAAATGGTAGCGGGGGCTGGATTTGAACCAGCGACCTTCGGGTTATGAGCCCGACGAGCTACCAGGCTGCTCTACCCCGCGCCGTTGTGAAATGATTATAAGGGAGGCATTTTTTTACTGTCAACGCTCCGTATAGCAGTATGCGAGTTTATATAAAATTACGTTTACAAGGATTTCAGATCCGCTTGCGCCAGTCGGGCATTTCCTTGTCTCTATCCCATCCGTGGTCTGTCTTTTCCTTTTCTTCAGCAATCAACTGATGTTTGACCACGCGTCCCGTGGGAGTGTACGGTAGCCTTTCTACAAACTCGATGAAACGCGGAACCTTAAAATATGCAAGTTGTTTACCAACGTGAAGCACAATATCTTCCGGTGATACCTGTTCACCACCGCGCAGGAGTATAATGGCTTTTATTTCTTCGCCTCGCATGGGATCGTGTACGGGAATCACAGCACAGTCCTGAACAGCGGGGTGATCCTTAATAACCGCTTCCACTTCCCATGCAGCGATGTTTTCACCAGAGCGACGAATGATGAATTTTTTCCTTTCAACAAAGTATGTAAATCCTTTTTCATCGCGTTTTACTATATCACCTGAACGGAGCCAGCCGTCCTTGAGGGTTTCCTGTGTCCTTTCTTCGTCCATGAAGTATCCCTTCATGGTACACGGGCTGCGCCTGATGAGTTCACCTGTGGAACCAACAGGCACGTCGTTGCCGTTCTCGTCGACCACGCGTACTTCATGCCCGAGGTCCCAGAAAGCGGGAACACCAAAAGAACCAAGCATGCGCAGAGATTTATCTCCGTGATTGAGAAAGGGCAGTGGATCTTCGGTCTGACTGTATCCCTCGAGGATAGTCAGATTGTATCGTTCTTCAAATTTTTCCCAGAGTTCTCGAGGGGTTCCTCCCACGATGACAAAGTCTGCTGGTGTGGTTTTGTCTTCCGGGCTTTCAGGAAGTGAATAAATGATCTGCATAAGAGAACCCAGTGCATTAAATGCTTTTGCTTCGTAGTCTCGAATTTCCTTCCAGAATTTCTGAGGTGAAAAACGGTCAGAAAGGATGAGACGCCTACCGGCAACCATCATCCCGAGTGAAGAATATATCTGTGCGTTGATGTGGAACAGGGGCAGGCATGTGTAATCACTTTCAATCTTTTCTATTGGCCAGAGGCTGATGGCTTTGGCGGCGAGCGCGTATGAACGCTGCGTGAGCATGGCGCCCTTTGGAAGACCTGTTGTACCGGATGTATAAATAATTGCGAACAGGTCTTCTTCTGTGAGGTTCACGGCAACATCAGCAAGGGTGACAGAATTGGCAAGGGATGAGAGCGTTTCACCGTCACCCTCTGTTTTTATCACGGTTTTTACCCCGGGTAATTTGGGCAGGACCTTTTCTACTATGGGGTAAAGGTCTTCGTCTGCAACCACAAGGGAGGATTGAGAATTGCCGACAATGTATTCCACTTCACGTTCTCGGTAGAACCAGTTGACCGGGACTTCGATGGCGCCAATCTTACCACAGGCATAAATACAGCCGAGATACCACGGAGAGTTTTTCATGTAAAGGGCGATTCTGTCACCTTTTTGGATACCTTTGGAAAGAAACACGGAGGCGATTCTGTCTACCAGTTCTTTAAAAGCTCCGTAGGTAAACGATTGTCCTGTAGGTGCAAATTGGAGATACACATTGTCTCTCCACAAACGAGCAGCTGCAGATAAAATACCGTAAACTGTTGTGCTCTCAAGAATACTTTTTTCGAGTTTTGCCTTTGCTGTTTCGAAGCTGGACCATTTTTTGATTTCATCCATTGTTCCCCTCCTTGAAAAATGAATGTGCTTTTTCTCCTTTCACGAATTCTCTTGTATATATTACTTTTTCAACTCTTTGATCCATCCTTCAAGATCGGAATATACAATTTCCTTTTCTGGTTCGTTAAAAATCTCGTGGTAAAGTTGAGGATAACGTATAAACTTCTTTTTGCGTGAACTGCTTCTTTTTACAAATTCCTCGCTGGCATCGGGATCGGTAAGCATGTCACTTCCTCCATGCATAACAAGAAGAGGGTAATACATCGTGTGTGCCCTGTTCATTGTGTCTTCCATTGCTCTTAGGGTGTTGAAAAACCACCTTACACTCACTTTTCGATGGACAAGAGGATCTTCTACATACTTTTTGACCACTTCCTTATCACGTGAAAGATTTGAAGGGTCTATCCCGTTGGGCATGGAGAACGTTGGAAACAAACGCAAAAGCAACCTTCCCAGGAGCACCTTCCAGCGGGGTACAGGGGCTTTAATCCGCAATAGAGGGCCCGATGCGATGATCGCCTTCATGTTGGGCGTGGAATATATAAGTCCATATCTCAACACGATCAGGCCGCCCATGCTGTGACCGATGAGAAATCCCGGTACATCCTTTCTTTCCTCTGCTATAAATTGCCAGAATATATCCACATCATCTATGTACTGCTGAAAGTCAGCCACATCGCCCCTTTTTCCTCCGGAACGCCCGTGTCCCCGAAGGTCAAAGGCGGCCACGTCGTACCCTAAGCTATTAAAGTAGGAAGCAAAATGCTCATACCGGCCCGAATGCTCTCCCAGGCCATGAACAACAACAAAAAAGCCGATTCGTTTATCCGTTGTGGCAGGCCACAGCCTAAAAAAGAGTTCTGTGCCATCGTGACTCTTTATGAAATTTTTTGAATTATTTTGTGTGTCTGTGGTCATGGTACCCCCATTTCCAGAGTGCCTGTATTTTACAGGATGCAAGCAGGAATGATACAGACCTTGATTTTCACAGCCCTCTCCAATAAAGTAATGTCTCAATAATTTTTAACAAAAAGGTGGGGCTGATGAGAAGTAAAATCCTTGAATTAAGAGAAAAGGTGCTGAGCGGAGAGTGTCCTGCACGCAGGGCTTTTTATGAATTGAAGAGTATGCCCCGGCTGGAGATGTGGGAGTTCATATTCGGTGGTGGAATTATTCGTGAACATTATGCAGGACAGGAAGTTTTTATGTGTGCTATTGCCAATGTGAAATCTGGAGGATGTTCAGAAGATTGTGCTTTCTGCGCCCAGTCCTCGCGAAGCAAAGCAAATATTCCACGTTATGACCTTATTGAGGACATCGAAAACCTGGTGGAGAAGGCAAGGATAACAGCCGAAAAAGGTGCCTCTGAATTCTGTCTGGTGGCTGCATGGAAAAAACCTGGCCGAAACAGTGAACGTATTTTGAAGACAATAGAACGCATAAAAGAGGAAGCCGAGGTTGAAGTGGCAGTGTCACTGGGTCATATAGATGCTTCGTTTGCAAGGGAGCTCAAGGATGCGGGTGCTGTCAGGTACAATCATAATCTGGAGACATCGGAGCAGTTTTTCCCGAAAATCTGTTCTACCCATCCATGGCGGGATCATGTGAGAACCGTAGAGGTTCTCAAAGAAGCAGGGCTTGAGGTGTGCAGTGGAGGGATTATAGGCATGGGGGAGAGCTGGGATGATCGAGTGGACCTTGCATTTAGTTTGAGAGAGCTGGATGTGGAGCATATCCCCGTTAACATACTCATTCCGATTCCAGGGACCCCCCTCGCTGATGCAGCTCCTCCGGAGCCCTTGGAGTCGCTCGCTTCAATAGCGCTCTTCAGGTACGTCAACCCTACTAAAACCATCATTGTGGCAGGTGGAAGGGAGCGGAACCTCAGGGATTTGCAATCGTATATCTTCGCAGCCGGGGCTAACGGTTTCATAGGGGGAGATTATCTGACGACCAGGGGTCGTTCCATAGAAGAGGATCTTCAGATGGTTAAGGACCTTGGATTGAAATTCAGACGGTTGAGTGGGTTTAATAGAATACCAGAAGATTTAAATCTAATAGAGGGAGGTACCAAATGAAGAGGGTGACGTGGTTATACGTAGCATGTTGTATTGCACTGACAGCTGGGTGTGCCCGTAAAGAGGGTAAGGTTGTTGCCCGTGTGGGGAGTGAGACCATTACCACCGCGGATTTGAAAGCTGAGCTGAATAGAATGAGGCGTCCCCCCACAGAGCGGGATGTGAAAAGAGTACTCAATAAATTAATTACGGACGCGGCTTTTGTGGCAGAGGCCAAAAAGCGCGGAATAGACAGGCGTCCTGAGTTTGTCAGAGAGGTTGAGAATTATAAGAAGCGACTGCTCATGAAATTGCTCAATCAGGAGATTATGAAAAGTGAAGCACGTAAAACAATCAGTGAAAAAGAGCTGAGGGAGTATTACGAAAAGAATAAAAACTTCTACAGGGCTCGCAAGACGTTTGTGATCAATCACATTACGGCTGCAAGTGAAAAACTGGCCAAAAAAATAATAAAACAATGGAAGAAGGCCAAAAAAGCTGATCTGAGACAGATAGCGAAGAAGCTAATGCAGGAGTCTCCAGGTAAGATAAACATCACGGAAAGGGAATACGTGGAAGTGCCCTCAAGAAAGTACGGAGCGGAATTTTCAAAAGAACTGGAGAAGCTTCACAATGGTGATGTTTCAAAGATTATTCGAGGCAGAGATGGACGCTGGCATGTAGTGCAGGTTGTGAGCAGACGCGACATTCCAGAGCGTTCCTTCGAGCAGGTCAAGAATAATATAAAAATGCGTCTTATGGCTCAACGGCGTTCAGCAGCTTCAACGAAATTCAGGGAAGAATTGAGAAAGAATTATAAGCCGAAAATATACGATACCATCCTCCAGGAGTTTATCAAAAACATTGCCAAGGCAAGGGAAAAAGCACCTTTTACTCTTCCGGGACTCGGCAAGAAGAAACCCCCTGCTGCTCGGACGCCAGGAGTAGAAAAAACCCCGAAAAAGGTAATACCAGGCACTCCGCCATCTCCTCCAGGACCTGGCCGCCCCCTTCCGTCTCCAAGAAAAGGCAAAGAGGCCCCAGCACCTCAAAAATAAGAAGAGGAAGCTATCAACCCGGGGACTGAGGGGACTGACATATTTCCGGGTAGTGCGTTATCAGACCAGGAGGGACGAAAGGCGGTGATACACCTGACATCTGCATGAACATAATAGCGTTTGCTGGAGCCTGTCCTCGAGGATGGTTGTTGAAGATCACAAAGACTTTGCCGACGTTTCTACTCAGCGCACGTTTTACCATTCTTACAAAAGGCTGCAATTCAACGCGGGTGTAAAAGTAGTCGTAACGCTTCCCTTCTCCTGATGGGTCATCCTCCCACCATGCGTTACGGTTTCTTCCGTGAAAACGCAGGTACAAAAAGTCCTGTTGTACATATAAATACAAAGGCGGCCTGAAGGATGAACGGGAGCGAGGTTCATCAGTGATGACAATGGTGAAATTGTATTTATTACGCATTCTTTTCAGTACATCCATATTGTCAGACCATGAGTGGTGTCGCAGCTCAACAGCAACTGGACAGAAGGAGAAGAGCTCCAAAAGCTTTTCCAGATAAAATGCGTTTCCTCTACTGTAGTGAAATCGAGGAGGGAATTGCATGATAAGACATCCCAGCGTGTTTGCTGTTTGAAGAACCCTTAAAAAGTTGCTTACCGATGTAACATCATTCTCAAAGGCGGCATCTTTTCCTTTTAAATCTCCATGTGTCAAGCGATTCCACAGTTTTACCGTGAAATAGAAACCATGTGGAACTCGTTGAACCCACGATCTTGCTGTTGAAGGTGACATGAGTCGATAAAAGGTGCTGTTGACTTCCACACAATTAAAAACACGTGAATAAAAACCCAGTTCATCTGCTGTGCCGGGTGGATAGAAGATATTATTCCAAGAGTTCTTTCCTCCCGGGTAACTCCAACCGGCAGTACCTATAAAAATTGTATTGTTTAAAGTGTCCACTCCCAATACATATGTATAACCCATCTGAATAACCATGTTAATTTATTTTTTGTTTTGTTGAGCTTTGATGCTATTTTTGTTGTCAATTCAAGATTGATATTTTAAATTTATTTTCTGTGATGAGCCCGCGGAAAGTTCTTATAGTCGACGATTCCAAAGTTGTACACGCAATACTGGGAATGCTTTTCAAACGGTACAATGGTTGCCACGTCATAGATGCATTCAACGGGGATGAAGCGCTTAAGATACTCGAAAAGGAAGAGGATTTTGACCTCATAGTTCTCGATCTTAATATGCCTGTACTGGATGGTCTCACCTTTCTCAAAATTGCGGGTGAGCGCGGCCTTACAAAAAAAATCCCTATCGTGGTTTGCAGCGAAGCAGATGAAGAGACCGTCCAGAAATCTCTTCAAAGTGGTGCACGAGCACTTCTCAGAAAACCTTTTAAAAACACCCAATTTTTCGAGGTGGTTGAGAAAGTTCTTTCTGGTGAGTTTTGATTTTTTTCGAAACCTGGATTTTTGTAGATTTTAAAAAAGATCGCATGTCCTGCTGGAGTTGAAGATTGATTAAATGGGGAAGGGTTTATGTCTTCTTTATTCTTACTGGTGCATTTCTTATTCCTTTACAGGGAAACTCAGGACTTGTATCTGTAAAGGAGTTTTTACAATTAGATAAATGTGGAGAAGTGACAAACAGCGTGTACTTGAAAAGATTTGTATGTGCGGGTCATAGCATTTCTTTTATCAATAGTGCAAATTTTATAGGGATAGATAATCAGGTAATATATACATCTGCACCAGTGTACTGCACAAAAGAAGATTGCTTTATTCCTTATCATGTGGCAGAAAATCTGAGAGCTCTTCTTCAGGGAAAAAAAATTACAATACTCAAGAACCAGAAAAAAACAACACTATTGAAATACGAAGTTTCACCATTTTTCAATTTTTACCCACGCGAGGAATTCATCAGAAAAGTTGCTGCACACTCAGGTATCATTTTAATTGACCCTGGGCACGGGGGTGAAGATTCCGGGGCGATAAGCCCAAGCGGCTTGAAAGAGAAAGACCTTGTTCTCGACATAGCCCTGCGATTGCAGCGAAAATTGCAATCCAAAGGTTTTAAAACATTGCTCACACGCACAAAGGATATTTACGTGCCCCTTGAAGAACGTTCTCGCATTTCCATGCAGGCGACTCCTGATCTTTTTCTCAGCATTCACGCAAATTATGCGTCCAATTCTGAAGCCCGGGGAGTGGAGATTTACTATGCAGGTTTTTTTGCTTCTGATGTTCAGGCAGAAAGAGTTGCAGAAATTGAAAATACCGGGAAAAAAATTAATCCTCAGGTAATGCGCATTGTTGCTGATCTTATTCTCTGGAGACAGCTTGAGCTGAGCCTCAGGTACGCGAAAATTTTTCACTATTTTTTTTCCAGGTACAGCAAAACACCGAGCCGGGGAGCAAGAAAAGGGCCTTTCTGGATATTACTGAGTGCTGGTGCGCCTTCTATTTTGCTTGAGGTAGGTTTTCTCAGCAACAGGAAAGAAGAGAAATTGCTTCGGAGCAAAGAATACAAGGAAGAACTCGTTGATGTAATAATGATGGCTATAGTAAACTCCCTTCAATTGAAAGAAACATGGAAAAATGGATTTCTCAGGTAACGGTTGACCCGGTACATCCGGACAGTAGTCCTTAGGAGTTTCATGTGGAGATAGTTGACGGGAGAAAGCCTGATGAAATCAGGCCTTTGAAGGTGGAAATTGGTGTGCTCAAGTATCCCCCAGGTTCCTGTCTTATATCAATGGGAGATACCAAGGTTCTCTGTGCTGCATCGGTGGAAGAGGGTGTTCCTCAATTTCTCAAGGGTACAGGTCAGGGCTGGATTACTGCAGAATACTCCATGCTTCCCGGATCCACTCACTCCAGAAAGCTGAGAGAGGGCCAGGGGGGACGTTACCAGGGACGAACGTATGAAATTCAACGCCTTATCGGACGATCACTTCGCGCAGCAGTTAACCTTGAAGTATTGGGAGAGCGTACGATATGGGTGGATTGCGATGTTATTCAGGCAGATGGAGGGACACGTACCGCTGCAATTAATGGAGGATTCATAGCTCTTTCGAAAGCTCTGGAAAAGATGATGGAGGCAGGTATGATTGATGAGAATCCTGTTAAGAGTCCAGTAGCAGCAGTGAGCGTGGGTGTGGTAGAAGGAGTGAGTCTTCTCGATTTGTCTTACGTCGAGGATTTAAACGCGGAAGTTGACATGAACGTGGTAATGAATGCCAGAGGTGAATACATTGAAATCCAGGGTACTTCGGAGAAAGAACCATTTGATGACGTAAAACTTAAAGAACTGCTGGAGCTTTCAAAGAAGGGCATAAGGCAAATTATGAACATTTTGTTGCAAGCGATTAGTTTAAAATGAGAAAAGTTGTAGTCTCTACAGGCAACAGGGGAAAATTTGAAGAAATAAAAGAAATCGTTCGCGAAGTTCTCAATGCGGAAAGCATAATGGCTACTGATCTGTTTCATGACTACCGGGGAGTGAATGAAGGAGATGATTATTTTACAAACGCACTTTTGAAGGCGTCTGTTCTGGCTGTTCATTCGGACATTCCTGTTCTGGCCGAAGATTCAGGCCTGGAAATTCCTTGCTTGGGAGATGCGCCGGGGCCTCACTCCAGTCGTTTGGGAGGCAGCAGTGCCACGGATGAAGATAAGATTCGCTTGATCCTGGAAAAGATGAAAAGTGCAGAAGACAGACAGGCTCGATATATATGTACTGCAGTGCTCATGGATCACAGAGGCAGGTATGTCCGGGGATATGGAACAGTGGAAGGAGTCATTGCTAAAGAAAAAAAGGGAGAAAAAGGATTCGGTTATGATCCCATTTTCTACTATCCGTTAGCGGGGAAGACTTTTGCTGAAATGGAAGCACCTGAGAAGAATGCAGTTAGTCACCGCAGAAAAGCCATTGAGGCGCTGGCTGAAAAGATTAAAAAAGTAAATTTTTGGAACATGTGAGGTCGAGATGTAGGGGGAACCATTGCCTGAGGGTATCTGTTGTAAAATAATTTATTTCATGTTCATGTGCACCAAATGTTATTAAGGCCGAACCTGGTAGAAGGCGTTAAGGGACTGACGACATTTGCTAAAATAACAGGCGGACACCGGGGCGTAGCGCAGGAGACGCGGTTGAGGCAGTGGGCGTGTTGATGATGTTAGGCGCGGGAGAAGCACCTGTGGTTTCACAGGCACAGTCTCCTTGCGGAGCAGTGGGGAGCGGAGCGACGGATCAACCAGGAGCTGCGCGTGGGCGTTGAATGGTTGAAGGAGCGTTAAGGGACTGACGACATTTGCTAAAATAACAGGCGGACACCGGGGCGTAGCGCAGTGGTAGCGCACCCGCCTTGGGAGCGGGTGGTCGGCCGTTCGAATCGGCTCGCCCCGATTTTTTATATTTTGAGAACTGTATCGGCGTTCGAGGAGGATATTCTCTTGAAAAGGACCGCAATAAATGGTAAAGATTAAATACGTCTAACTTTCATCGGGAGAGGGAAAAGCATGACACCGCAACAGCGTGAGGCCGTATGGAGGCTGGTTGATCGGCTTCTTCCCAAGGAAGAAGCTAAACGCCTTAAAAATATGAATTTTGTCGACGAGGGTTTTGGGTACGATGTATTTGGTTTTGAGAAGGAGAGCTTCGCACTTGCGTATTTGTTTTTACGTTTTTTCTACAAATACTGGTTCCGGGTGAGAGGATATGGTTATGAGAATGTACCACGAAAGGGCAAGGTGCTCATTGTGCCAAATCACAGCGGTACCATACCTGTAGATTTTATTATGATTGCGATAGACCTTTTTCTTCATGTAAATCCTCCCAGGGTGGCTCGGGGGATTGTTGATCATTTTGCAGGAGCGCTTCCGTATATAGGACTGATCATTTATCGCACCGGCTCTGTGATCGGTGCGCGTAAGAATTTTGAGGTGCTTTTGCAGAGGCACGGGGAAACGGTGGTGGTGTTCCCGGAGGGCACCAGAGGTATTGGTAAAGGCTGGGCTAATCGCTACAAACTTACACGTTTTAATGTGGGGTTTATAGAAATGGCATTGAAGTATCGCACACCTATTGTGCCAACGGCTGTAATCGGAGCAGAGGAACAGGCTCCACAAATTGCAAAACTCACAACCGTGGGTAAACTTCTGGGACTTCCTTACCTACCTATAACCCCGACTTTTCCTCTTTTTGGCGTTCTGGGTTTGATCCCTCTTCCATCCAGATATTACATTTACTATGGGACACCACTTCATTATTACAAAGCCTATAAACCATCAGCTATAAAGGATCCTGTTCTCGTAAGGCAGCTCGCTGATGAAGTCCAGGGCATTGTTCAGGACATGATAAACAAAGGACTTAAACGCAGAAAAAGTGTGTTTTTCTGAGAGGGTAAACCATGGCTGAAAAGAAGAAAAACCAGGTCCGCCCGAAGAAAAAAATCCGGGGAGTACGCGCCTCTCAGGTAAAAAACGTTCTTATCACAGGTGTGACAAGTACGATAGGACGCATGCTGGCCGAGCAGTTTTACTTTGATGAACGGGTGGGCAAGATTATAGGTGTGGCAATTGACCCTAAGCCTTACTATTTTGAGGATTACAGCCCTGAACGTTTTGTTTATATCCGTGCAAACATTCTCAAGTATCGCGAATTAAACAATCTTTTTCTTTCGGAAGTTTTCAAGAACTCAAAAATC
Organism: bacterium; assembly: GCA_024275095.1. Classification (GTDB taxonomy): domain Bacteria; phylum JAJRZV01; class JAJRZV01; order JAJRZV01; family JAJRZV01; genus JAJRZV01. The sequence goes on from JAJRZV010000002.1 coordinate 22,756, forward strand.
AACACCGTGGTTCATCTTGCATTTGTGACATCAACTCGCTTCACTCCTGAAGAAGCATATAACATCAATGTTGAGGGTACCCGCAACCTTTTGCTCAGATGTATTGAAACAGGGACCATTAAAAAGTTTGTTTTCAAGAGCAGTATGATTGTGTATAAAATTCGGCCTCACACTCCGGTTTTGTTGGATGAAGAGGCAGAGTTAAATCTCGATCCCAACGCAGACCCCTGGATTAAGAATCGGGTGGACGCAGATATGATATGTCGCTCCATGATGGATAATCCCAAAATGGACATCGTCGTGCTCAGATTTTCCAATATAATAGGGCGAAATATCACCTCTGAGCTCAATGAATTTTTCGATATGAAACCGTGCCTGGTGCCCATGGGGTACAATCCCATGGTGAATCTTATACATGCCAAAGATGTGGTCAATGCAATTCAGCTTGCGGTACACAAGAAAGTAAGAGGCGTGTTTAACATCGGTGGCAGAGAGACAGCTCCCCTGCGGACATTCCTTTATTACAATAAAAATACCCCTGTGCCCTTACCACATCCTTTGCTTGGTCCAGTATACGGGTTCATTAACAAAATTGGTTTAACGAGTTACTACTATCCTGTAGAAAAGGACCTGCTTCGATTTACAGCTCTTCCAGACTGGAGCAAAGCCCAGAAAGTTCTGGGATACAGACCTTACAACCGCGTGAGGTTTGGTTAAAGATTCCCGGAGTAGACACTTTACTGTTACCGAAAACATGTCCTTACTGATCATCGGGCACAGGGGCAATCCAGCAGAGTATCCGGACAATACCATACCTTCCATTCTTTCCGCTATAAAATGCGGAGCTGATGCCGTGGAGGTGGACGTTCACCTTACAGAAGACGGTGAGCTTGTGGTTTTTCACGATGATAGCCTGGTGCGATTGACAGGAAAATTTACACCTATCAAGCAGATGGCCTATGAAGAAATAAAGAATGAGACACGTCGAATATACGAGCGACAATGCACGGAAAATTGCTATGCTCCTGTTTTAGAAGAAGTGATAGATAGGGTAAAGGATAGCGGTGAAACCCGGCTTGTGGTTGAAATTAAAAAAGGTGAAGCATCGTATCCGGGTATTGGAGATAAAGTAGTGAATACCCTGCAAAGAAAAGAGATGCTGGACAAATGCATAGTTACTTCTTTTGATCTCTTTACAATCCAAAAGATTCGTGAAAAACATCCCTTTATGAATGCTGCGTACCTCCCCCGTATTTTTGATGTAAAGTACATGCTTGGAGTGGTGAAAAGACTCGGACTCCATTCCATTCACCTGCCCGCCAGTGCCAGAGGTATAGAAACCGGGACAGCTCTTTCGAGAAATGACGTCAAAGTGTTTTATTACGTGGTCAATGATGAAGATACGCTCAGAACCTGCCTCGCATCAGGTGCAAGCGGGATATTTACGGACAACCCGTGTTTTATAAAACGCATACGTGATCGGGTGTAATGCTGTTTCTCACGGGTATTTCACTTTTTTTCCTGGGCCTTTTGCTTGCTCAACAATATTTGCGTCAGGCAGGAAGCCAGCTTATTAACAGAGCAGTAGATGTTGTATCCAAGAACGTAATACTTCAAATATTTTCCGGCTTTCTCTTGGCTCTTGTACTTCAGAGTTCTTCTGCGGCCACGGTTGTCATTATCAGCCTTGCCGGAGCAGGACTGCTGGCTTTTTCTGAAGCATATCCCATGCTTTTTGGTGCAGCAGTAGGTTCTACAGTTGTGGTTCAAATTATATCTCTGCGATTATTTGATGCGGCACCCCTTATGCTCCTTGCAGGTATTTTGGGATGGGTGCTTGTAAGAAGGGATTTCGTCCGGTATGCATCCATGCTTCTCATTGTGCTGGGTCTGGTTTTTACAGGCATGGAATTGATGGAAAGCGGCGTAAAGTCTTCACTTAATGCGGCCGATTTCATTAATTCTGTGCTTTATCATATTCCCGGACTTTGGGGTTTCTTTGCTGCAGGATTTGCTGTTACAGCCATATTTCAGGCCAGCGCATTTGTTATCGGTGTCGTGATGATTTTGACCCTCAAGGGGCAGATGCAGATATTACCCGCCATGGCCATCGTTCTTGGAGCGAACGCGGGAACTGCTGTGACAGGTGTGCTTGCCGTACCGATGCTTTACGGAGAAGGAAGGCGCATTGCCGTATTCAATGTCGTGTTGAAGTGTATTCCTGCAATGCTTTTTTGTGTGCTACTACCTCATATACCCGTTCTGGCATTACCAGGGAAAAACGCAGCGAGAATAATTGCCAACTTTCACTTTTTTTACAATCTTATTGTTTTGATATTGATGGTGCCGTTCAAGACAGTGGTGACAACACTCGCGGATAAAGTATGGTCCGTGAAACCATCTCTCAGAGAAGAGTTTCGTCTGGAACACTTGAAACCTGATTTGACAAAGACTCCATCTATTGCCCTGAGACAGGCAAGAAAAGAAATTGCAAGGCTTGCTTCTCTGGTTATTGAAATGGCAAATTTAATTCCATACGCATTTTCCGGAGACAGGGGTGCTATTGAAGAAATCAGGAAGCGCGATGATGTTGTTGATTATGTGGAGAAAAACATAAGAATGCTTTTAACCCATATGATCAAAGAAAACTTGAGTTCAGGTGATGCTAAAATTCAAATGGCCATTGTGCTGACAGCTAACCATCTTGAGAATATCGCAGACGTGATGGCCCGAAACCTCGTTTACCTTGCGGAGAAGAAAATGCGCAAAGCACTGGATTTTTCGCAGGAGGGAAAGGAAGAGCTGCATCGTCTTCACAGAAATCTGTTACACCTTCTCAAGCTTTTACGAACAGCTGTCGAGAAAAATGACAGGAGGCTTGTGGAAGAGTTGCAACAGGAAATTAACGGGTTTAAAAACGATGTGGCATCGTGTCACATTCAACACCTGCAGCGTCTCCAGGAAGGCCTGAAAGAATCGATTGTGACTTCATCGGTTCATATTGATATCCTGGGCAATTACGAGCGCATAGCTGATTATATTCTAGATTGCGTTTACATGCTTCATGATATGCTGCCAGAATCTAAAAAATGAAACTCGGAATTATTATTTTTGCATTATCGTTGATTAACGGTGGAGGAATATCACGGATTATTTCAGGCGGAGCACTTTACAGGCTCACAGTAAAAGCACCTGAAGCAAAGTATATGGAAGATTCTGTTATTCTCGGCAGCCCTGTAAGTTTTTATGGCCCCGGAATTACAGGGCAGGCATGGGAAGGTGTGTATTTTATTCGTGAAAGGAAGGTGCACCTTCAGGGGGGCGTATGGTTAAAAACAAGGGGAGAAGTTCTTTCCGGTGATGAGTGTGTGCTGGATTTGAAAAACGGTGTGATCACCATCAAAAACGGTGAGGTGATTTTACGCAAGCCTGGTTATAAGGGTAAGGTCACAGGAGAAGAGATTACTGCAAAAAAGAACAGAGAGTACTTTTTAAAAAATGCTATGTATACAACATGCCAGTGTGCTGTCGACGAAATACCTGCATGGAGAGTTAAATTCAGTTCCGCGAATCTGGAGAGAGATGGATACCTGAAAGTAAAAAATGCATCTTTTCAAATACTGGATATTCCCGTGCTATTTTTCCCCTATCTTGTGCTTCCTTCAAAAGTCAATCGTCAGTCAGGTTTTTTGACCCCCCAATTCGAATACTATACCAAAAAGGGCTTTTATGCGTCTCTTGGATACTACCAGGTTTTGTCTGAGTGGAGTGATTTGACATTTGATGTAGATTATTACGAGAAAAGAGGAATAGGAGGAGGTGTTAACCTCAGATATGCACTACCTTATGGAGGAGGCAATCATTATTTTTACTACATAAATGAGTTTGTGGGACCGCTGAACTCGAGATTCTGGTTTTTCAGAATTAATCACCGACAGCGCGTACCTCAGTACAAATTGCGCCTGATGGGTTATGGAAGATATTATTCTGATACAGAACACCTCAAGGAATACAGTCAGTACGTTCAGACCGTTTACTCTTCTCATACAAAACTGGGCTTTTTTGTAGAGGAACACCTGGATAAAGTCCCTTTTTATCTTTCCTATGAGCGTTATCAGCCGGTTATGCTATACGCCAAGGAACTCAACACCCTTTTTGCACGCATGCGCACGCAGCCTTTGAACTTTTTAAAATATTTTGATTTCTATATGGATACAGGAGCATATGTTTACGGGGAAGTCATGGAAAAATATGGTATTTATGCCCGGCCCGTACTTTCGTTCAGCACACGCAAATGGTTCTATGTGAACGCCACCGTAAATGGTATTGGTACATATTTCAATACAAACAACATGGAAGATTTTAAAGGAAAGACAGGATGGAATGGGTCTTTTAAAATCGGGATTCCATTGCTTGCGCTGTTTTCGGAAAACTCTGCTCACAGAATGATATTCGAAGGCGGGGGAGAATACTTCGAACACTGGAGAGAGGTTCCTTATGGAATTAATACAGGAGCTTATTATTTCTTTAATACTGTACGCTCGAGAGACTTGTTTCTCGCAACAGAACATACACTTGGCGTATGGAAGATATTAAGCATTTCCGCCCGATACAGGCATTACTGGCTGTGGAATGCGTATTCTCCGGAAAAGAAGGAATATGTGCAGTATGAATAATTGAAAGGAGGCGTATCTCTGAAACGCTGGATTTCCATTTCCCTTTGCGGTCTGTATAATTCCACCGGTGGTACATGGGAGTTTTTGAGCACGGGTTTTACTCTCAGAATGCAGAGATGGTTCTCAGTGGGGTTAAAGTACGCGAAGAGAAATCCGATGGAACAGCTTTCTTTTAACGTCCGTGTCCGCCTGCCGGGCTGGCTTGTTTTAGGATCGTCGTTGAATTATATAAAAACATCGGGGGGGGACTGGAACGTGAATAATTCTATTTACAGTTTGACATACACTTCTCCTCAGCGATGCTGGTCAATTTCGGTCTCGTATCGGAAAATGGAATTTTCAGGAGACGCTTTTTCATTCCGTATTAACCTGACAGGATTAGGAGGATGGGGACGAAGAGAAACCATATAGTTGCTTCCCGGCGCGAACTCGTTGTCGACGGTCATACCCCGGTCAGCCTTTATAAAACTTTGTCTGAAGGGGAAATTTATTCTTTTCTGCTCGAAAGTGTGGAAGGGGGTGAAAAGTGGGCGAGGTACAGTTTCGCAGGATGGGCACCGATGAGAATTTTCACCTTCAGCAAGGGAAGGTTCAAGGTTACGAATGGCGAAGGGAAAGAACTGTTTTCCGGAGAAACAACTGACCCTTTATCGCTCCTGCGAACACAGATGGCAGGCATTGAAATGCTGGATGAACTTCATTTGCCCCGTCTCGCCGGTGGCGCTGTGGGGTTTCTTGGATATGACCTGGTTCGGTTCTTTGAGAACCTGCCTGATATGCAAAAACCCGAACTTGAAATCCCCGAATTTCAATTGATTATTCCGTCACGATTGGTGGTTCATGACAATCTCAAGCATACAGTAACACTTCTTGCTTTTGAAGAGGTAAATGGTGGTGATGTCACCACGGCGCGAAAGATTGCAGAGGAAAAAATGCAGGACATGGTGAAGTGTTTGAGGGCTTCGACTCATGTATTCGAACCGTTCACATTAATGGAAAACAGGCGGAAGCTGAATTTCCATTCCAATTTTGAAAAGTCAGAATTTGAACGAAGAGTAGCTGCGGTGAGGGACTATATCCTTCAGGGAGAAGCCATTCAGGTGGTTCTTTCCCAGCGGTTTGAATTGGAAGCAGGAGTGGATCCTTTCAACACATACAGGGCTTTAAGAATTATTAACCCTTCTCCTTATATGTACTTTATCAAAATGGATGACTTGGCTATCGTGGGTTCGTCACCCGAGGTTATGGCACGGGTAAACGGTGGGGTTGTGGAGGTAAGGCCTATTGCCGGAACGCGTCCAAGAGGACAGACAGAGTCCGAAGACAGGGCTTTTGAGGCTGAACTCTGTGCGGACCGCAAAGAAGCTGCTGAACACGTGATGCTGGTGGATCTGGGACGCAATGATGTGGGAAGGGTAGCACGTAAAGGCTCCGTGGAGGTAACGGAATTCATGGTGGTTGAAAGATATTCCCACGTGATGCATCTGGTAAGTCATGTAAAAGGGATTCTTGAAGAAGGAAAGGACGCCTTTGATGTTTTTAAAGCCACATTCCCTGCAGGCACTGTGTCCGGCGCTCCAAAGGTGAGAGCAATGGAAATCATTGAAGAAATGGAAACGGTGAAAAGAGGTCCATACGCCGGAGCCGTGGGTTATTTTGACCTGAAGGGAAACATGGATATGGCCATCACGATTCGGACTCTGGTGTTCAAGGGAAATGCTGCGTATGTACAGGCAGGTGCTGGTATCGTGGCAGACTCCGTTCCCGAAAGAGAATATGAGGAAACAAGAAATAAAGCGCTGGCGCTTTTAAAAGCTGTGGAGATGGCACCGTGAAGGTGTTTTTGCTCGATAATTACGATTCTTTCACTTACAACATCTACCAGTACCTGGGTACGCTTGGTGCTGATGTTATTGTGAGGCGAAATGACGAGTTTGATATAGAAGAAATGGAAAAGTGGGGTGTTTCAGCGGTAATAATTTCTCCTGGTCCCAGCAGGCCGGAGAATGCAGGACTGACGGTAGAGTTTATTCGCCAATACGCCGGAAGAGTTCCTATTCTGGGAGTCTGCCTGGGTCATCAGGCAATTGCTTATGCTTTTGGTGCCCGGATTGTGAGAGCGAAACGGGTAATGCACGGTAAGACATCAGATATTTTTCATGACGGCAAAGGAGTTTTTTATCGCATGAGAAACCCCTTTCAGGCCACGCGTTATCATTCGCTTGTTGTTGATAGTAATTCACTTCCGGAAATGTTCTCGGTTTCTGCATGGACAGTGGACAATGAAATCATGGGCATCAGGCACAGGGAATGGCTGCTTGAAGGGGTGCAGTTTCATCCTGAATCCATACTTACAGAAGACGGCATATTAATTTTCAAAAATTTTTTGGAACTTTCAGAAAAATACCAAGGAGGGTAAATCATGCGTTTTGAACTGACAGACCAGCAGAAAATGGTGGAAGAGACGGCAAGAGACTTTGCAAAAAATGAGGTTGCTCCTCGTGCGAAAGAAATTGATGAAAAAAAAGAATTTCCCGTGGACCTTATAAAAAAACTGGCGGAGCTGGGTTTTATGGGCATGATGGTGCCGGTGGAGTATGGAGGCGCAGGAATGGATACGGTTTCCTATGTGCTTGCCTTAGAAAATATTTCTGCAGCTTGTGCATCCACCGGTGTGATTATGTCGGTTAACAACTCTCTTGTATGTGGTCCTATTGAAAAGTTCGGTACCGAAGAACAAAAGAAAAAATATCTCACTCCCCTGGCCAGAGGAGAAAAGCTCGGGTGTTTCTGCCTTTCAGAACCCGAGGCAGGAAGTGACGCAGCGTCTCAGAAAACACGGGCTGTGAAAAAGGACGGAGGATATATTCTTAACGGGGTTAAAAACTTTATTACCAACGGCATTGAAGCGGACGTGGCAATTGTATTCGCCATGACAGAACCGGAAAAGCGTCACCGCGGCATCACGGCATTTATTGTGGAAACTGACTGGAAAGGATTTACCATCGTGAAGGAAGAGGAAAAATTGGGGATAAGGGGCTCCTCAACAGCACAAATCGCCATTGAGGATCTTTTTGTACCCGAAGAGAACGTTCTGGGCAACCCGGGCGAAGGGTTCAAAGTGGCCATGAACACGCTTGACGGAGGTCGTATCGGAATTGCGTCCCAGGCTCTGGGTATTGCCCGCGCCGCTTTTGAAGAAGCACTGGAGTTTGTCAACGAGAGACGTGCCTTTGGTCAGCGGGTGGTGGATTTTCAAGGAATACAATGGACCATTGCTGATATGTCACTGAGGCTGGAGGCTTCGCGCCTTCTCACTCTCAAAGCGGCATGGTACAAAGACCAAGGCCGTCGCTATACCCTTGAGGCAGCGATGGCGAAACTCCATGCATCAGAGACAGCCATGTGGCTCACTACAAAAGCACTTCAGCTTCACGGGGGGTACGGATATGTGAAGGATTACAATGTGGAACGGCATTTTCGTGATGCCAAGATTACTGAAATATATGAAGGAACATCGGAAATACAACGTCTGGTGATTGCGAGGGAGACACTCAAGCTTTACAACTATATTTGAAGATATTTGAAGATTGACGCACAACATTTAACGGTGTACAGCGATCCATCCTTCTGCATGGAAGGCGCCGGAAGGTGGGAGCGCAAGAGAATTTGTAAACACTGCCATACCAGCGAACGTGCATATTACCGCGTCCAGTGCATCGGCTGATGCAAGCAGGACTGCTTCAAACTTGTTGATGTTCAGGCGTTTTTTCAAACCTGGTGTTTCTTCTGTGCCATTAAGAATTTTTTGTCGATTTTTAAAAGCCTGCTGGGAGGAGCCATTGTATTTTTTAAACGGAAGACCCCACCGGGCAAGTTGTGCTGCAGGGAAAGCCTCGGCTAAAAAGGGCTTGATAAGAGGCTTGTTTGTTGAGATAGGCCAGACCGGAATTTTACTCCGGTGTATGAGTGTTGTAACAGCGGCTGTGAGACCTGCACCTCCACGCGGTCCTGCCCACAGGGGAGAGCGTGGAATGACCCCGTATTTCATCCACACTTTTTCCGTGTTGCGAAACAGCTTTTTGCCATGGAATCCAAGTTCGGGAGCAACGAGATTGACAAAATCAGGGCCCTTTGGAAAGGGTCGATCTCTGGGAATTATTTTACTGAGCAGTTCAAGCATAAAATGAAACTTCCTGGCAGGTACATAATTTTCGGGAATAGAAAATGGAGCATCTATCGCAGCAGCAACATAATCTCCTTTTTTAAGCATTTTTACCAGACGCTGAAAAGGAGGGTCACTACCTGGAAGTTTCTGCACGGGCATTATTGAGAGGAGTACCGGCTTGTTTGAGTTCAGCTCTGCTGCAGCAATCCATACTCTGGGCCGCAGGACGTTTTTTCTCCACATCCGGAGGTCAGAACTGAAATCTATACCCAGAAATATGTTTTTCATATTATAAAAATACCAGGAATTGATCAGGAGGACATTCCCCCTTGATGTTTGCGATGGATTTTTGGGGTGTGGAATTTTTAATTTTCGACTTTTTGTGTGAAAGCTGGCAAAAAAACCTCCGGTTGTTGACGGAAATTGTTCAGCCGGCGGTTTGCAATGCTGGGCATGGGATCTACGAAGGAGCAAATGGAAAATTAATCCCTACACGGTTTCTTTTCTCAGGGAAGGAGCCCATTTCGGTGTTTTAATTTACAAAAAGGAGTTATCGTGAAGTTGTTTTGTAGAAAAAGGGGTTGACCTCAATCACTGGCACATTTCAGAATGTCTCTGGTATACTCAACAACACCGTTTGTTAGAACTAAAAAGAAAGGAGTGCCTTATGGAAGTGGTAAAAAAAGCACTGGAAACAGTAGATCCGGTTAACAAACGTATTATCGTGGAAGTTCCTATGGAAGATTTCAATCAGGTATTCGAAGAGGTTTTACAGGTTTTTGCTCGTTCTGCAAAAGTAGACGGTTTCAGACCGGGAAAGGCTCCTGTTCCTCTGGTCAGACGCAAATATGAAAGTGAAATCAGGGAGAAAGCCGCTGATGAGATCATATCCCGCACCATTTTTGAAATTCTGGAAGAGTATGATTTACCTGCTGTGGAAGCTCCTGTGATTGAAGCGGTGGAAGAGAAGGACGGACGCTTTCGATATACCGCCATTGTGGAAGTAAAACCAGAATTTGAGGTTAGAGGCTATACAGGGTTAAAGCTCAAGAAAACGAAACGTGAAGTAAAAGATGAAGATGTAGAGAAAGTGATAGAAGATGTGCGCAATCAACTGGCTGAGCTTGTGCCGCAGGAACGTCCGGCCAGAGAAAACGACGTGGTGGAGCTGGGCTACACGGGGTACGAGGGGGAAGAAGAGAAAGATAAGGTGGAACGAACGGTGATTGAACTGGGTAAAGGCCAGTTTCTCGAGGATTTTGAAAAGCACATTATTGGTATGAAACCCGGCGAAGAGAAAGAGGTAGACATCACATTCCCGTCCGATCATCCCAAACCCCAACTTGCCGGAAAGACATTTCGATACCATATTCGTATTATGAGGGTGTTTGAAAAAAAATTGCCTGAACTGAACGACGAGCTGGCTCAAAAGATAGCCAAGGTTGAAACACTGGATGAGTGGAAGAAGCAGATAAGGGAACAACTCGAGAAGCGGATAGAAAAAATGACCAGGGAAAGTTTGATTCAGCAGGTATTAGAAAGGCTTTCCAGTGAGCATAAGGATGTTCCCATTCCTCCGACACTGCTGAGACGCAGGTTCAATGCCCTCCTGGATGAGGCCATGCGAGGTTTTTATCTCAGTCGCATAACCGAGGAAACCGCCAGGAAACTGCTCGACGTTGCAAAAGAACACGTAAAGAGAGATCTCATCTTAGAGCGAATTGCTGAACAGGAAGGTTTAAATGTCACAACAAAGGATGTGCTCAATTATACCAGGACGCGATTTCCGGATTTGAGTGGATTGAGTGATGAGGACCTCGAAAATTTTCTCTGGGAGCGGGACCTGTTTCCAGAAATTGAGGAGCTTTTGAAACGTCAGAGAGCTCTTGATTTTGTACTGGACAAGGCACAGATTAAAGAGGAGGGCTGAAATGTTGATTCCCATTGTAATAGAACAAACGCACAGAGGTGAACGGGCATACGATATTTACTCCAGGCTTCTTAGAGATAGGGTGGTGTTCATCGGTACTCCTATCAACGATGACATTGCGAATCTCGTTATTGCCCAGCTGTTGTTTTTAGAGGCAGAAGATCCGGAAAGTGACATTTATCTCTATATTAACACGCCGGGTGGATATGTTACTTCTGGTCTTGCTATTTACGATACCATGCAGTATATCAAGCCGGATGTCTCGACCATATGCATGGGGCAGGCTGCCAGTATGGGAGCACTTCTTCTTGCCGCGGGTGCCAAAGGAAAGCGCTTTGCTCTTCCTCATTCGAGGATTATGATTCACCAGCCTTACGGAGGATTTCAGGGGCCTGCCAAGGATGTTGAGATTCACGCGAAGGAGATACTCAAGCTCAAAGAAGAGATCGTAAACATTCTGGCACGTCATACAGGTCAGCCCTCGGAAAAGATTGAAAAAGATATTGACCGGGATTTTTTCATGTCAGGTGAGGAAGCAAGAGAGTATGGTATAATTGATGAAGTGATAGTGAAACGTAGAGAGAAGCAAGAAGGGGGAGATGGTGAGTCAAAGAAGAAAGGATAACATTGGTACCATTCACTGTTCCTTTTGTGGTAAGAGCCAGCGGGAGGTACGCAAGATTATCGCGGGGCCGACGGTGTACATTTGTGATGAGTGTGTGAGTTTGTGTAATGAAATTATCGAGGATGAGTTCGAACGCGAAAGGCGCGCGGAGCTGAAGAAAAAACTTCCCACTCCGCAGGAAATCAAAAACCATCTGGACCGCTATGTGGTGAAACAGGATCACGCCAAAAAGGTTATTTCAGTAGCCGTGTACAATCATTACAAACGCATATACTACGGTTCTTCGGTGAAAGATGTTGAAATTCAGAAGTCTAACATTCTTTTTGTGGGACCGACGGGCACCGGCAAAACTCTGATTGCACAGACGCTGGCCAAGTTTCTTGATGTGCCATTTGCTATTGTCGATGCAACACCCCTTACTGAAGCAGGTTATGTGGGTGAAGACGTGGAAAACATCTTGCTTGCTCTTCTGCAAAATGCGGATTTCGATGTTGAAAGAGCTCAAAAGGGCATTATTTACATAGATGAGATAGACAAACTTTCGCGTAAATCTGATAGTCCTTCCATAACCCGTGATGTTTCAGGCGAAGGGGTTCAGCAGGCGTTGTTGAAGATCGTGGAGGGTACTGTGGCGAATGTTCCTCCCAAGGGTGGGCGCAAGCATCCTCAGCAGGATTTTATACAGATTGATACCACCAACATTCTTTTCATTGCAGGCGGCTCTTTTTCCGGGGTTGAGGACATTATTATGAAACGCCTCAACCAGGGGGGTATCGGGTTTAACAAAGAACTGAGGAAAAGCAGTGACATGAGTATCGGTGAAATTCTCGAGCATATCAGGAGCGAAGACCTTCTCAAGTACGGTCTCATTCCGGAGTTCGTGGGCAGATTTCCCATCATTGCAACCTTCCATGAACTCACGGAATCTGATCTGGTGGAGATCCTGAAAAATCCCAAGAATGCGGTGACCAAGCAGTACCAGAAGCTGCTCGAGCTGGATAACATCCGGCTGACATTTACTGATGAGGCATTGCGGGCCATTGCGCGCAGGGCGCTGGAAACGAAAATGGGCGCAAGGGGATTGAGAAGTATTATCGAAAATATCATGATGGATGTGATGTTTGAGTTACCTTCGCTCAAGAGCGTGAAAGAATGTGTGATTCAGGAAGAGGTGATCACCAAGGGAGAAAAGCCCATTCTCGTATTTGAAAACGGGGCCACAACGGCCAACTAAGTGAGGTTGAAATGGTTATCAGAGACGGCGGAGCAGGCAGGAGAGGGTCTGGTCAATCCATGAAACTCCCCATGATCCCTCTCAGGGATATGGTATTGTTTCCGTATATGGTGCAGCCTCTGGTTGTGGGAAGGAAAAAGTCCATTACTGCTCTCAACCGAGCTTAGAACAGCGATAAACTCATTTTTATGGCTGCGCAGGTGGATGCGGAGGAACAGGAACCTGTACCCGAGGATATTTTCTCCGTGGGTACTGTCGCTTACATTCTGGAGGTACTTCGTCAGCATGACGGTACCATACGCCTTGTGGTTGAGGGGCGTCGTCGTGCTCGCATAAAAAGATACGCTGAGACAGAAGATTATTTTCTGGTAGAAGTGGAACCTGTTGAGGACGTGGTGACACTGGACAAGGAAACCGTTGCGATGATGCGGGGGATAAAAAATGCTTTCGAGACTTACTCGAAGATAAACCCGAAGATTTCGAGGGACCTGCTGCAAAACATTCTGGAGATCAAGGAGCCTTCCAGGCTTGCGGATACTGTGGCCGGGTTTATTACAGCCCGGACTGAGGACAAGCAAAAAATCCTTGAAGAGAACGACGTGAAGAGACGCCTCGAACTGGTCCTGGGGCTTATACACGGGGAGATTGAACTCATCGAACTTGAAAAGCGTATCAGAGAACGGGTGAAGAAGCAGATGGAAAGGGCTCAAAAAGAATATTTCCTCAATGAACAGATGAAGGCTATCCAGAGAGAGCTGGGTGAAAAGGATGATATGAAAAATGAAATCGCTGAACTTGAGGAGAAGCTCAAAAACAAAGACATGCCTGAAGAGGCTCGTGAAAAGGTAAAGAAAGAGATCAACCGGTTGAAGATGATGGCACCCATGTCAGCGGAGGCAACCGTAGCACGAACGTACATAGACTGGATGCTTTCACTGCCCTGGAATGAAAAGACGGAAGATAAATTTGATCTTGACGAGGCCAAAAAAATTCTTGACGAGGACCATTACGGTCTTGAAGAACCCAAGGAGCGAATTCTTGAATTCCTGGCAGTGAGATCGCTCGCAGGGCCAAAAATGAAGAGTCCTATACTCTGTTTTGTGGGGCCACCGGGCGTGGGTAAAACCTCTCTCGGAAAATCCATTGCAAGAGCAATGGGAAGAAAGTTTGTCAGGATCAGTCTCGGTGGAGTGAGGGACGAAGCTGAAATCAGGGGACATCGCCGGACCTACATCGGTGCACTTCCAGGAAAAATCATTCAGGGTATAAGAAAAGCGGGCTCGAGCAATCCCGTGTTTTTGCTGGATGAAATAGACAAGCTGGGAGTGGATTTCAGGGGTGACCCGGCAGCGGCTTTACTCGAGGTTCTTGACCCTGAACAGAACAATTCTTTTCAGGACCACTACCTGGATGTGGAATACGATCTTTCGGATGTGTTGTTCATTACCACAGCCAATATGATGCACACCATTCCCAAGCCACTACTGGACCGCATGGAAGTCATACGCATTCCCGGATATACCGAGGATGAAAAATATGAAATAGCAGTACGGCACCTTATTCCCAAGCAACTGGAGGTACATGGACTCAAGGAAGAGAACATCCGGTTTACTCGACAGGCAATTCTCGAAATAATCAGGAAATACACACGCGAGGCCGGTGTGAGAAATCTGGAAAGGCAGATTGCATCCGTAATGCGTAAAGTGGCCAAAGAGGTGGTTTCCAAAGGCAAAGATTTGCGGATTAATATTACCCCTGCAAAACTTGAAAAGTACCTGGGTGTGCCCAAATACAGGCACAGCAAATCTGAAAAGCAAGACCTCGTGGGTATTGCCAACGGACTTGCCTGGACGGAGACAGGCGGGGAAATTTTGAGTGTTGAAGTGAGCATTATGCCGGGCAAGGGCAACGTGAAGCTTACAGGAAAACTTGGAGAAGTGATGCAGGAGTCCGCTCACGCTGCAATCAGCTACGTGCGCTCGAAGGCAAAGGAATTGGGCCTTGACCCTGAGTTTTATAAAAAGGTGGATATCCACATTCACGTGCCTGAAGGTGCAATACCCAAGGATGGTCCTTCTGCCGGTATCACGATGGTAGTGGCTGTTGTTTCAGCGCTCACGCGCATTCCCGTGAGACACGATGTGGCGATGACAGGTGAGATAACCCTTCGTGGTCGCGTTCTTCCTGTCGGGGGACTCAAGGAAAAACTGCTTGCTGCTGTACGGGCGGAAATTCCAAATGTGATTGTACCCGAAGAGAATGCGAAGGATCTGAAGGAAGTGCCGCGGCGGATACTGAAGCATCTCAATATAATTTACGCTGACCACATGGACAGGGTTCTTGAGGAGGCCTTGAAAATTTCCTCTCCTGAAGAGTTGTGGAAGAAGACAGAGGATGATGAAACTGAAGAGCGGTCCGTGTATACTTCTCGTGAGGACCGCCCCGAGGATACTGTGCACCCCTGAGGTGGGCGGATAGCTCAGCGGGAGAGCGCCTGCCTTACACGCAGGAGGTCACAGGTTCGAAACCTGTTCCGCCCACCCCTTCCCGGATTTTAATGGTGGTTATGAATTTATCGAAGTAAAAGATGATCAAAAAAGTAGTTTTCACAATTAAAGAAGGTCCCTTTTCAGGAACATCACCCTATGCAGCGGTAAAAATGGCCCTTTCAGCGCGGAAGAGAGGAGTGGAAGTGGCGGTATTTTACTATTCGGAAGGGATTTTGTGCTTGAAGAAGGACCTGGCATCACGCAGCGAGACATTTTTTGAGTATCGCCTCAAGCTGGAAGCGCTTAAAAATGCAGGGATCAAAATTCTTGCATGCAGAGCTTCTATGGAACTGCACGGCATGAATGAAAACGAGCTTGTTGATGGTGTCGAGGTCATTGCTTCGATAACCGACTTTATACTCGACCCTGAAACACGTGTGCTGGCAGTTTGAGAAAGAAAAAAGGTACCGGGTGAATGGCATTCACCAGCTTTTTGAAGTTTTTTTGATTTTTTCGACAGGTTTTTGTCCCCCATGTTTCGTGTCATGAGCACGCCACGGTGAAACTGAACGTCGTTTTATTTTTACAGGTTCAGAGTATTTTAGTCTTGCAATGGTGTTGTTACTATAGTAAAAATATGCGCAACTATGGTATCAAAAGAAGCCCATACAAAGGTTGCGGTTGCCGGCGTATCGCAGGTGGGTTACCGCCGCATTACTGATCTGTCATTTCCCGAAATGATTTTTGAGGCCTGTCGCCTGGCCCTGGATGATGCAGGTGTTACGCCGGGACAGGTGGAGTGTGTGTTTTTTGGAAGCGGGCCGGAACTGTTCACCGGAGTAAATTATCCGGAAATGTGGTGTGCTGATGCATCACTTGGTCCTGGACGGCCCTTCATGCGTGTGCACACGGGCGGTACCGTGGGAATGAGTACCTTTGCTGCTGCGTATTATGCCGTGGCATCGGGAGAATATGATGTGGTGCTGGCGGTTACCGGTGACAAGCTTACGGAAGGTTCTGTTCAGGCAGGGCTTGCTGCTGTTGCTAACCCCCTGTATAACCGCCGTTTTTCAGCCGGTGCGGTGGGGGGAGCAGGACTGGGTTTTCGCGAGGTGATGCACAAGAAAGGACTTACTCTTCAGGATGCCACGGTGGTGGCGGTGAAACAAAGAAAAAACGCCCTGAAGAATCCTCATGCTCATCTGCACATAGAGGACATCAGTGAGGAAAAGGTGAATTCTTCGAAGGTGATTTCCGAACCACTGAGACTTCTTGATTCCTGTCCAACGTCAGACGGTGCAGCAGCCATGGTGCTTGTGAGCGAGAACGTGGCCGAGAAGTTAAAAAAGGATGTAGCGTGGGTGCTGGCCGTTGCGGGATGCGCAGAGGATTCCCAGTGGCCCGGCAGGGACCACGTAACGAGGCCGGAAGCATTGATACATGCGATAAGAAGAGCTTATGAACTTGCCGGTATAAAGAACCCAGCGGAAGAGATTGACGTGTTCGAGTTTTACGACCCTTTCTCTTTCATGGAGTACCTTTACTTGGAGTATTTTGGTCTTGCGTCCTCGCCCGAGGAGGCGCGCGAACTTGTTCACTCGGGTGCAACACGCATAGAAGGTTCCATCCCGGTTAACCCATCAGGTGGGGTTCTCTCTGCCAATACCATTGGGTGCGCGGCTATGGCACGGGCAGTGGAAGCTGTTCTTCAGGTGACCGGAAAGGCCGGGGAGCGCCAGGTCCAGGGCGCTCGAACAGCCCTCGCGCATGGATGGGGCGGTGCTTTCCAGTTTCATGTGGTGGCCATTTTTTCACGGGAGGAGCCAGAGTGAGTGAACGTGTAGAACACTATCCGGGCAAGCTTGAGCTGCCGTATACATGGCATTATGGAAAAGTATTGTCCCGCTTTTTTGAAGGCTTGAAGAACATGGAATTTCTCGCATCCCGGTGTCCACGCTGCATGAAGGTGTCGTTTCCTCCCGTCCCGGTGTGCAGTATGTGTTTTGTCCCTGTGGAAGATGAACTCATTTCCTTGGAACCCCGGTGCACTGTGGAAACCTATACTATTGTAAAGTTTACCTATCCCGGTCAGTTGATGAAGCCGCCCTATGCTGTAGCCATTCTCAAGCCCGCAGGAGCGCACACGCGGTTCCACCACCTGATCTGGTGTCCGAACCTGGAGACTTTGCACATCGGCATGGAAGTGGAGCCAGTATGGAGAGAGGAACGTTAAGGAGAATTCTTCGATATCAAGTATTTCACGCCGGTGGAGCAAAAATGAAAAACGAACTCGTCATAACCGGATGGCACGAAACCTCCATGAAGGCTGAAAACGCGGAAGAGAGTCTCCAGGAGATGATTTTCCAGGCCGCCAGAGGTGCACTTGAAAAAGCAGGAATGAGCAGAGACGAAATTGGCACAGTGATTGTGGCCTCCTGTGATGTGGTTGATGGTGTGAGCATATCCAATGTTTACTCCGTGGGACCTTCCGGTGCTTTTCTCAAGGACGAGTCAAAAATCGAGGCTGACGGGGGATTCGCCCTTTACTATGCGATGCTCAGGTTGCTTTCTGGAATTTTCGATTCAGCACTTGTTGTAGCATGGGGAAAAGGCTCTAACTTCTCACGGTTTCACTACTGGTGGACGCAATGGGAGCCGTTTTTTACACGACCGCTGAAACTTTCACAGGCAGAGGTACTGGCACTCCAGGCAAAGGCGTTTTCAAGAAAGACAGGTTTCAGCGAATCCGATGCAGCGAAAGTGCTTGAGAAGAACCTCCGCAATGCAGCAGCCAATGGTAACGTTGTGAGAACGTGGAAGGAAAGCAGGAGGATGTGAGGGGTGAGGTGATAGCCGAACCTTTGAGAGAAGGAGATATTTCCCCTGTTACCGACGGTGCATGTGCAGTGGTGCTGGAAAGGGCGGAGAATGCACGGGATAAAAAAGGCGTACGAATTGCAGGTGTGGGATTGGGTACAGAAACTTATTACCCCTTCTGGAGAGACCTCTCTGTTCTCAATGCTGCTGTTCAGGCGTCACGTGTCGCCTTTGAAAGAACAGGGTGGAGTGTTGATGATGTGGATTATTTTGAAGTTGTGGAGAGAACGCCTTATCACGAAGCCATGCTTGCTGAAGCGATTGGGATGAAAGTTCGGGATTATCTGGATGGGGGAATGAAAAAGTTTAACCTGTCCGGTGGCGCTCTCGCAGCAGACCCTGAACCTGCAACAGGACTCGTGAGAATTGTTGAAGCCGCCGGAATTCTTACGGGAAAGTATAACCTCGATGCCGAACGTGTACTTACAGTCAGCGGCTCGGGACTGGGTTACCAGACCTGCATTGCTTTCGCTCTGGAGAAGGAGTGATGAAGAAATACATTAAAGATACCATTTCCATACCGTATCAGTGGACCACTGGACGGGCTGGCTCAGCATTTCTTACAGCACTTAAAGATGATGGTGTGATACTGGCGGCTCGATGCAGCAGCTGCGGGAAACGCTACCTGCCACCACTTTCGTTCTGTCCGGCGTGTTTCAGGCATATTGACGAGTATGTAAATGCAGGCAGAGAGGGGGAAGTAAAGGAATTTACAGTAACCCGTGACGGTCGGGTAATAGGTGTGATTCAGATGGATGGCGCTGATACTCCGTGGCTGCATGTGATTCTTGAGCCTCCGGAGGATGTGAAGGTTGGAATGCGTGTGAGAGCGAAATTGTGCGAGCAGCGTAGGGGTTCGATTACGGATATTGAAGGGTTTGAGAGAGTGAAATGAGAGTGCCTGCCCTGAAGGGTATCTGCCTTTATCTTCCGGCATTCAGGATTGAGAAAGGTCTTATCGCTTCTCAGTACATGCAGCGAGCCAGAGGCACCAGGACTTTTCGATGGTTTGACGAAGATGAGTGCACCATGGCTATCGAGGCTTCTATGGGTGTGGTTGAAGGTACAGGCGTTGACACTATCGGTTGCGTTATATATGCCGCTGAAAAAGGGCCTTACCGCAGGAAGTCCACAGCTTCTGTGATTGCGGATGTGCTGGGCCTTTCTACTGACACCCTCACCGTGGATATAACCGGCTCGGAAAGGGTTTCAGCGGAAGGACTTTTGGTGGCGAAGAGGATATGCGAGGCGACAGGTCAGGAGGTTCTGGTGACAGGAGGCTTTTGTGAGCACGGTGAACCAGGAAGTGATGAGGATATTCATGGAGGTGATGCAGGATGGGCAATGGTGGTTGGAGAAGGAGGAGGTATTGTCCTTGAGGAATTTTGGGTTGCTCGAGCGAACGTGTTTGTCAAATGGGAAAGAGGTGAAGATACATATTTCCTTCCCGATGGATTTACAGTTCCGTTTGAGCTTCTTCCCACTGCTGCAGCTATACTCAACAGAGCCATCGAAAAGTCCGGTGCTTCTAAGGTTGTAATAGGGACATCTTCAAATCGATTGCCTTCGCAACTTAAAAGAAAACTCGGTGACAGGAATATTACCCTTTTTCACCACGATTCCACTACCACAGGCGTCCTCGGGTCAGCAAGCCTTCCGTTTGCTATGGCAGACGCTGTTGAAAAGTGTGAGCCGGGTGAGTCCATTGTTATGCTTGCACCCGGAGACGGTGCCCTCGCTATTACTGCGAAATCAAGTGATCCTGATAATGTAAAGATTGTTCGGATCAACGCCGAAAATCCTGTAGTGTTTGACCTCTACGGACTCTACAGAAAAATAGTGACATACTCCTTTGAAGAGGCCGATACATCACCCATTGCGTACTGGAGAGACGCGCAGCGGATTTTTCAGCTTCGCGGAGGAAAATGCGGAAATTGCGGGAAGGTCTTTTATCCTTATTCGGATTTATGTCCGTCCTGTGGTTTTACCCCCGTTCGGGAAACCGTGCCGCTTTCGCGGGAAGGCAGGGTTTTTACCTATACCACAGACCACATCACTCCGTCACCGATTGGAAAGGTTACTCATGCTGTGGTGGAACTTGAGGGTGGAGGGCGGATTTTTGTTCAGATGACAGATTCCCTGGAAGAGATGGTGGAAATAGGAGCTCCCGTAAAGTTAGTGATCAGAAGAATTCACTCTGGCGGTGGCATTGAGAATTACGGCTGGAAGGCGAGGATGGTGAAATGAAGGAAGTGTATGTCATTGGCGCAGGATGCACACCGTTTGGAGATTTGCACACCAGAGATGCTGTGGCTATGGCCCGGGAAGCATCTTTCCAGGCCTTGGAAGATGCCGGTGTGGATATTTCGGATATTGATATTTTTTACGTGGGGAGCGTGAGGTCTGTCACATCAGGGTCATTCCTGGGCAACGCGCTTGGCGTGCGCAATAAACCCGTGACCAGGGTGGAGAACTTCTGTGCCAGCGGAATGGATGCGGTGAGACAGGCAGCCATTGCCGTGATGAGCGGACAGGCGAGGATTGCATTGGCCGTGGGCGTGGAAAAGCTCCGCGATGCCACGCGAAGAGGGTTGGGGTTCAGGTCGTTTCACCCTGTGTTTGTGTTTGGTGCTACACCCCCGGGGCTTTTCGCACTGGCAGCTAACCGGTACATGCACACTTACGGAATTGGTCGAGAAACCCTGGCAAAGGTCGCCGTGAAAAATCACCGCAATGGAGCCAAAAATCCCCTTGCCCATTTCAGGAAGGAAATCACGGTAGAGACCGTATTGAAAGCACCCATTGTCGCCTATCCCTTTGGCGTATTTGATTGCAGTCCCGTCACGGACGGTGCCTCTGCAGTGGTGATCGCCAGCAGAGATGTGGCAGAAGGATTGGGTAAAGCTCAGGTCTTCATCCGGGGGTTTGGACTTGCAGTAATGCATACTGAACCCATGTATGACCCTTCTTTTAAATACACGGGTTTTCCCGTGACAACAGAGGCGGCAGGACAGGCGTACAAGATGGCAGATATATCGCGCCCACTCGAAGAGATCAGCTTTGCCGAAGTACACGATTGCTTCACCATGACAGAAATACTGAACTACGAAGACCTGGGCTTTGCGGAGAAAGGCGAGGGGTGGAAACTTATCGAAGAGGGGGTTACAGAGCTTGAGGGGAAATTTCCTGTTAACCCGTCGGGTGGACTCAAGTCGTTTGGACATCCCATAGGGGCCACGGGCGCGAGGATGATTTTTGAAGTTTACAGCCAGTTGACAGGACGCTGCGGAGAAAGGCAGGTGAAAAATGCGCATACAGGTCTGGCACATAATATTGGAGGTCCGGGAACCGTCTCCACCGTGATGATTCTGAGCTTGAGGTCATGATGCGCCGCCGATACTGGAATGAGAAAATAGAGAAAAAACTGGGCACTCCTGAACTCGATGCTCTCAGACTCAGAAGGCTAAAGAAAGCCCTCATCTACTTTAAAGAGAATAGTCCCTTTTATCGCAGAAGGTTTAAAGAGGCGGGTTTTGATCCTGAAAGGATAAAGTCCCTGGAAGATATCAAATATCTCCCGCCGTTTACCAAAGATGACATCAGAATGTCACAGGCGGAGTCCATGGAAAGATACGGACATCCCTACGGTATACATCTCACGATAAAACCCCGCGAAATCGCACTTCTATCCGCCACGTCAGGAACTACAGGTGAACCCACGTTCTACGTGTTTGGCAAAGAGGACATTAAAGTATGGTGTGAAGTGAGGGCCCGTGCTCTGTGGAGGGTGGGGCTGCGCCCCGGGGATACTCTTATGATAGCCTTCGGTCTGGGCATGTTTGTAGGGGGTGTACCCAATGTGATAGCTGCACAACATTTTGGACTGGTTACCGTGCCGGTGGGTGCAGAGGGAGGAAGTACAAAGGTGCTCTCGTTTGCACGTTTAACCAGACCTAAGGCGCTCATGGGCACCCCTTCACTGGCAAAAATTCTGGTGGAACGTGCTCCGGAAGTTGTGGGAAAGAAAGTAGGAGAGCTGGGCATAAAGAAGCTCATACTCGGGGGTGAACCAGGTGCTGGAGTGAAAGAGGTAAGGGGATTTCTCTCGAGAGAGTTTGATGCGGAAATTTATGACCTGCAGGGACCCAACGTGTCCTGTCACCTTCCGGACTACGCAGGTATGCACCGCGTTGGTGACGATTACTACCTTCATGAACTGGTGGACCCGGTGACGAAAGAGCCTATTCCGCTTGAGGATGGGGCTGAGGGAGAAGTGCTTGTTACGCACCTGTTCAGGGCATCTGCTCCTTTTGTACGGTATGCTCCGGGTGATATTCACAGGGTGTTTATTTCTCCGTGCTCGTGTGGTTTCAGCGGTTTCAGGACCATGATCGTCGGTCGGACAGATGACATGCTCAAGGTGAAAGGGGTCATTATTTACCCCTCTACCGTGCAGGGAATCGTTGCGTCCCTGGGTACTCGTCTCACCGGGGAGTTCAGGATTGTTTTGAAGAGCCCGCCCCCCCGTGTTGATGGAACGCTGAACCTCCAGGTGGAAGCAGCACCTGATGTGCCCGCCGAAAAGTGGGAACTTATAGCAAGGGAGGTGGAGGAAAAATTCAAGGAAAAAACAGGGATACGACCGATGGTGAAGATAGTTTCTGCAGGTACATTTCCCCGTACAGAACACAAAAAAGAATTCTTCATCAGGGAATATGCAAAATGAAAAAATACAGGCCTTTCATGAAGGGAGTGATTAAGGTAAAGGATGGAGGGAAGGTTGCTCTCATAGGAGGCAGGTGCAGCAGGTGCGGCAAAAGGTTTTTTCCCCGGCGGGTTTACTGTCCTGCATGTGGAGCAGAGAAAGTGAACGAATTTGAAATTGGGGGCACTGGCATTGTTTACACTTACACCGTGTGTCACGTGGCTCCCCCCGATGCCGAGGTTCCCTATGCCATCGGATATGTGGATTTTGACGGGGTTCGTGTTTTCGGAAAGTTTGTGAACTGGCAGGAGAGACTTGATATCGGCAAAGAGGTTGAGTTGATACCGTGGAAAGAGGGCGTTACGGAAGAGGGGGATGAACTGATCAGTTATCGTTTTGAGGTGAAGTGATGAGTTGCGCGTTTGTGGCAGGAGTGGGTATGACACGTTTCGGAAGATTTCCGGAACGCTTTATCAAGGATATAGGTGCAGAAGCAGTACTTGAGGCCATCAGGGATGCAGGAGTCAATCCTGCAGAAATAGAAGTGGCTTACTGCGGACACACCCGTGGCGGCTCCACAGTGTGCCAGCGCATCCTCAATGAGATAGGGATTTCAGGTATTGAAATGGTCAACATGGAAGATGCATGTGCTTCGGGTTCCGCGGCTTTTCGTTACGCGTATCTGGCTGTTGCCAACGGTATGGCAGACGTTGTGCTGGCCATTGGAGTGGAAAAGTTAAGTGACAAAATCAAGGGCGTGATACCACCCCGTAAAGATGACCTTGAGGGACTGTTTGGAAGAATTATGCCCTCTGTATTCGCCATGATTGCCAAGAGACACATGTACCAGTACGGCACAAAGGTGGAGCACTTTGCCCTCGTGTCTTACAAAAATCACCTTAACGCGGTAAAGAACCCACGTGCCATGTATCGCAAAGAACTCAGCGTGGAGGAGATTCTCAACTCACCCGTTATATGTGAACCAATCACGCTTTACCAGTGTACAGCCAATGCTGACGGGGCGGCAGCAGCCGTGGTGGTCTCGGAAAGAAAAATTAAGCAACTGGGCAAGCTGCCCGTACGGATTGCGGCGTCTGTCCTGTGTGCGGGTGGGGCCCGCGTGGAGGACTGGGATTACACGGTATCGCTCTCGACTGTCAATGCATCACGTCGGGCATACGAAGAGGCAGGTATAGGTCCGGAAGACCTGGATGTGATCGAGCTGCACGACTGCTTCAGCGTGGCGGAACTTGTGCACTACGAGAACCTGGGATTGTGTCCAAAAGGTGAAGGTGCACGCTTCATAGAGGAAAAAAGGTCTTACATCAACGGGGATGTGGCTGTCAATCCCTCAGGAGGACTGCTTTCAAAAGGCCACCCCCTGGGCGCTACAGGCCTGGGGCAGGTATACGAGGTCGTCCAGCAGCTGAGGGGCAACTGCGGTGAGAGACAGGTGGAAAATGCGAGGGTGGGATTAACTCACACCATGGGCGGGGGTGTGAGCGGTCTGGAATCTGGAGCGTGTGCCGTACACATCCTGGTGAGGTGAGAAGGTGAACTTTCATCTCAGTGAAGAACAAAGAGCTTTAATTGATACAGTGCAGAAATTTCTCGAAAAAGAAGTTGATCCTTTTGTGGACGAGCTGGACAGAAAGGGGCCCATGGACAAGGATACGGCTCTGGAGTTTCTTCACAAACTCAAGCCCTTTGGATATGTCGGCGGCCAGGTTCCGGTTTCTGATGGTGGTGACGGTTTGTCACACCTCACCTACGGGCTTTTGCTTGAAGAATTGAAGAAGGTCTATCCTTCTCTTGGAGGAATTGCATCAATTACTGCCTCCTGTGCGCGGGTGATATCAGAACACGGCAACAAGGAACAGAAACAGCGGTTTCTTCCACCTCTGCTCAGCGCAGAAAAAATCGGTTGCATGGGCATTACAGAGCCGGATGCTGGCTCTGATGTAAGGTCTATCAGGACAAAAGGGGTGGTGAAAAAAGACAGGGTGGTTCTTAACGGGACAAAAATGTGGATTTCCAACGGAACGATCGCTGACATTTGCGTGGTGCTGTTCAGAGCATACGATGAGAATGGCAGTGAACTTGGGTTTACCCGGATCGTAGTGGAAAAGGAAGAGTCACCGTTCGAAGCGCGAGAACTCCACAAGATGGGTTTGAGATCCTTTCCCACTGCGGAATTGCATTTTGACGAATGCGAGGTGCCCCGGGAGAACGTACTCGGAGGATTTGGGGAGGCCCTGAAGGGTGTAATGCACGGATTTAACGTCGCCCGGGCCAACGTGGCAGCGGGATGCGTGGGCCTCGCTCAGGGTGCTCTTGACCTCGCAAAAAGGTATGCGAGAGAGCGAAAACAATTTGGAAAGGAAATTGCGAATTATCAGCTTGTTCAGGAGATGATTGCGGATATGGAAATCAAGGTTGATGCGGCAAGGCTGCTCACGTATCGCGTGCTGTGGATGCTGGACGAAGGAATTCCATGTGCTCGAGAGGCATCCATTGCCAAGGCTTATGCCACCGAAGCAGCAGTGCAGGTGGCTTCAGCCGCTCTCCAGGTTCACGGAGCGTATGGACTTTCGGAAGAGTTTCGGATCGAAAGGTATTTCAGGGATGCACGGTGCTATACCATTCCGGACGGAACCACCCAGATTCAAAAATTGATTATTGGAAAGGAGGTGCTGGGAACCGGTGCCTTCCGATAGTCTCATTCTTGAAGAAAAGGGCGGTGTTCTGGTGCTCACCATTAACCGCCCGGAGCACAAGAACGCCTTGAACATAGATGTATTGCAAAGATTGAAGCATGCGTGGGAGGAATTTAACAGGGAGTCTCGCCTCAAGGTGGCGATACTCACGGGTGCTGGCTCAGAGGCATTTTCTGCCGGTGCAGACCTGAAAGAGATTGCCCGTACAAAAGGCAAAAGAAAAAAGAGACCCTCTGGCATTCACAAGGGTGTGAAGGTGAAAAAGCCTGTCATTGCTGCTGTTAACGGTCTGGCATACGGAGGCGGGTTTGAGCTGGCCCTGGCATGTGACATACGCGTGGCTTCAAAAAATGCCACCTTTGCGCTCAGGGAGGTAACCCTGGGCTTTATGCCGGGAGGCGGTGGAGTTGTACGGCTGGCCCGGGTTGCCCATCCGGGTTACGCGCTTTATTTACTGCTCACAGGAAAGCCCGTTACAGCACAGGAAGCATACGATGCGGGAATAATAGATTTTATCACGGACGAGGGGAAGGCCCTGGATAAAGCACTGGCTATTGCAGATGAAATAGCGGCCAATGAACTGGAATCGCTGATTGCCATAAAAGAGTGCTTTTATTCTTCCATTGACCTTTCTCTTGAAGAGGCATTGAAAAAGGAAACGTCAGAGGTGAGGAAATTAGCACGGAGGAGCGCTTTTGAAAAACATCTGGAGAGGTTCAAGAAGTAGATGAAATTGACGGCAGAAGAGATTCAAATTCAAGAAGTTGCGCGACGGTACGCACGTGAAAGAATTGCTCCCGTCGTTGAACAATACGAGTCGCTGGGGACATTTCCGCTGGAGATGGTTTTGGAAATGGGAGAGTACGGATTCTTTGGAGCGGCCTTTCCTGAAGATGTGGGAGGTACGGGAGCTGGTTACAGGGCACATGCTCTCATTGTGGAAGAGATCGCGGCTGTATGGTCGTCGTTGAGGGCCTTGTTCAACACCAACGGACTGACCGGTGCCATGACCATTTACAGGCACGGGGGCTCTCGCTGGTACGATTGTGTAAAAAAGCTCGTGAAGGGCGAGTGGATAGGAGCGTTCGCACTTACCGAGCCGGGTGCCGGGTCGGACGTGGCATCCATTTCTCTCAGGGCAGAGAAAGTGGAAGGAGGATACGTGCTCAACGGGACAAAGATCTGGATTTCGCACGCACCAATTTTCGACGTTGCTGTGGTGTTTGCACGCACGGACCCTGCCAGGAGGAAAGAGGGACTCTCTGCATTCATTGTGTTTTCTCAAACGGAAG
>JAJRZV010000052.1 GCA_024275095.1 bacterium
ACGGATGAATCAATGCCCCCGCTGAGGCCAATCACTGCTTTTTTAAACCGATTTTTGCGCAAATAATCACGTGTACCCAGCACCAGGGCCCGGTACACCTCCTCAACACGCTCCATTTCCTCCGGCGGACGAGGTTCTACAAGGGGCTTCTCCTGCGAATGAAACGGACCCAAATTCACAGCTGTTCCTGTGTCCTTCGTTGATTCTACAGGCACATCCACCACCAGAAGATCCTCCTGAAAACGCCTGGCTTCTGCTACCACAGTTCCAGATGGGTCCACAACAAGAGAACCGCCATCAAATACCAGCTCATCCTGGCCACCCACCAGATTGCAGTAAAGAATCCAGGCACCTGTTTCTTCTATCTTTTGCCGTATAATTTCCACACGGGTGTGGAGCTTGCCCATGTGGTAGGGGGAAGCCGATATGTTGATAAGCACTTTAGCACCGCGCCGGGCCTGTTCGTTGACGACACCTCCCTTTACCCATATATCCTCACAAATATTCACTGCAAAAAGCACATCCCCCAGGCAGAGAACCACGGGTTCATCTCCCGGGGTGAAGTAACGCTTTTCATCAAACACACCGTAATTGGGCAGTTCCACCTTGCGGTATATTGCTTTCACTTCTTTATTTCGCACCACCGCAGCAGAATTAAAACGTCTCCCGCCTTCAACACCTTCAACAAATCCCACCACGGCAGCGGTGTCACCTGCACTGTCTGCCACATCCTTTAGAGCTTCTGCTGTGGCCCTGACAAATGCTGGCTCAAACATGAGGTCTTCAGGTGGATACCCACAGAGCGAGAGCTCAGGGAATGCAACCACATCACATCCAAGTTTCTCAGCACGAAACATGAAGTCTTTTATCTTGGTCACATTAGCAGAAAAATCTCCCACCGTGGTGTTGACCTGTGCCAGTGCTATCCTCAAATGTTTTTTAACCATTACAATTCCTTTCTGTCACAACTTATACCTTTTTACCTGTTAATTTGAGACCGCTTTAACTCCTTGTGGCAAGTGAAAAGATAAAAATCAGGGTCTACCTTCTTTAAAGCTTCAACAATCGAAGAAAATTGGAAAACAGTGACTCTGCCACAGTGCGAAGCTCCGCCTCCATCTCGGATGCTCTCATCAGCATCTCGGAAATATCAGGGTTGTCAAGCTTGTCAGGCACATATGCCCGGGCCCATTCCCTTACCATAGAAGCCGTCACCTCAATGTGAAACTGTAAACCCCAGGCACGCCCGTAACGAAATGCCTGATGTGGACATTTTCTCGACCTTGCAAGCAGAATCCCTCCCTCGGGAACCTCAAAAGCATCTTCATGCCACTGGAACACAGGAATAACCTCAGGCAAACCTTTAAAAAGGAAGTCATCCTGTCCACCAGACTCAATCAACACTTCCGACCAACCAATTTCTCTGCAGGCATTTTTTCTTACTTCAGCACCCAAACTTCGAGCAAGAAGTTGAGCACCCAGGCAAATGCCCAGAACAGGAACGTCCCTCTTCACTGCTTCCCGAAGAATATTTTTTTCCTCACAGAGAAAAGGATACTTCTCCTCATCGTCTGCATTCATAGGGCCGCCAAGAACCACCAGTGCATCAATCCCATCAAGAGAACGGGGGAGGGTCATTCCCTCCCCCGCATCTATGATGGCTGTTTGAACCCCCTGCTCTTCTGCAAGCTCCTGTAAGAGACCAGGACCTTCAATGGAAATATTTTTTAAAAACAGTATCACCCCGGGGGGTACTCCTCATACATCAAAATAAAGAACAAATTCGTAGGGGTGAGTTCTCAGCTTCACCTGATCAATTTCGTTCTCCTTCTTCCATTCAATCCAGGTATCAATGAGCTCATCGGTAAACACGCCGCCTTTGAGCAAAAACTCTCTGTCCTCACTCAATGCCTCGAGCGCCTCTTCCAGTGATGCAGGGGTGGAAGGCACGGCTGCCACTTCTTCAGGCGGCAGGGCGTATATATCTTTGTCAAGCGGTTCTCCCGGATCCAGTTTGTTCTCGATACCGTCCAGACCCGCCATGAGAATGGCTGAAAATGCAAGGTACGGGTTGGCAGTGGGATCAGGGAACCTCACCTCCACTCGTTTGGCCTTGGGCGAGGGAGAGTACATGGGCACGCGCACGGCTGCCGAACGGTTGCGGGAAGAATAAGCGAGTTTTACCGGTGCCTCGTAACCAGGAACAAGACGGCGATAAGAATTGGTTGTGGGATTGGTAAAAGCGCAAATAGCCTTTGCGTGCTTGAGAACACCAGCAATGAAATGCAGTGCAAGGTCAGAAAGTCCTGCGTACTTGTCACCGGCAAACAGAGGTTGCCCATCCTTCCACAATGACGTGTGCGTATGCATACCGGAGCCATTGTCTGCGAATACAGGCTTGGGCATGAAGGTGACGGTCTTGCCGTACTTGCGTGCTACATTGCGGAGCACATACTTGAAGGTCATCAAATTATCGGCCTGCTTGAGAAGGGGAGCATATCGGATATCAATTTCACCCTGACCGGCTGTGGCCACTTCGTGGTGATGATATTCCACCTGAATGCCAATGCTCATGAGCACATGACCCATTTCATTTCGCAGGTCGGTGTAAGTGTCATGGGGAGGCACCGGGAAATACCCTCTTTTATATGGAATCTTGTACGCGAGATTGGGATTCTCTTCAGCACCGGTACGCCACCAGGCCTCATGGCTGTCCACCCTGAAAAAAGCCTCGTGGTTCTGGTAATCAAAGCGCACATCGTCAAATATGAAAAATTCCGCCTCAGGACCAAAGTAAGCAGTGTCAGCAATACCTGTGGATTTGAGATAGTTCTCTGCCTTGTGGGCAACAAAACGGGGGTCCTTGCTGTAATTTTCGCGCGTAACAGGGTCCACGACATCGCAGATAAGCGTCAGTGTCTTCCTCTCAAAGAATGGGTCAATGAAAGCTGTTGCAGGATCAGGGAGCACGCTCATGTCTGACATGTTGATTGCCTGCCACGCTCTGATGGATGAACCGTCAAACCCGATACCCTCTTCAAAAGATTCTTCCGTGAGTTCGGACACCGGGATGGTAAAATGATGCCACTGGCTGAACAGGTCTGCGAACTTCAAATCAACCCATTCAACCTTTTCATCTTCAACAAGTTTCAACACGTCCTTTGCATCCATGATTGCACCTCCTTTTGTAATTCTTTTGTAATTCTTTCCACTTTTTTATATGAAACCCGGCGGCGACCCAGCCGGAGATTCTTTCACTTTACAACTTTTTTCCTTTTGTTCAAGAAATATCATCGCTGGTGTTCAGAGGCTCCTGCACCTCTGGATTTTAAAATTTCTGCGATATCAATTCCCGCTGCACTCTTGAGTTGTTCCATAACAGCAACCACCGATCCTGTAAGACTTTTCACAAGGGCAGGAACACCCTGACCGTCTCCCCCATCAACCACGGTCAAACGCTCAATAGACAGATTGCTGGAGACCACACTGGTGATTTTCTCGATAATCTCCGGCAACAACTGAATGAGGAAAAGGTCTTTGGTCTCTCCTTTTTCCCATTCCTGACGCATGAGCTTGACCGCTTCTGCAGTGGCCTTGCCTGTCTCCACCACCCTGGCAGCCTCTCCTCTTGCCTTCATTTCCTGAGCCTCCATTTCCGCTTCTGCAGGAACAACAACATCTGCTTGATACCTGCGCCGATTGAGTTCCACGCGCTCTTCCTCAAGAATTTTCTCTTCCCTCACCCGTGCAATTTCTCCTGCCACCTGAGCTCTGGATTCCGCTTCACTGCTCTTTGCCTCCAGACCCGCTTTCTTCACACGAAATTCGTTCTCAGCTTCTACCACAGCTTTTTTCGCCTCGATCTCAGCCACTTCTCCCCTTCTTCTGGCTTCAGCAGACACTTCCCTGGCCTCAGCCTCAGCCTGGGCTTCGGCGATTCTGGCATCCCTCTGTACCTGGGCATTCTTCTTGCGGGCGATGGCTTCCAGGTAATGGTGCTTGTCCGAAATTTTCTGAATCCTGAAGGTATCAATAACAAGCCCAAGCCTGCGAAAATCAGAGGCCACCTCTTCCCTGACACGTCTGGCAAAATTAAGCCGGTCAGTATTCGCCTCCTCTGGCGTCATGGTGGCGAGAACTCCCCGAAGGGCTCCTTCCAGGGTCTGGCGGGCCACGCGAGCAATTTCTTCCTGGGAGCGACCGAGAAAACGCTCTATGGCGTTGCTGAGCCCCTCTTCTTCCGTACCGGCAATTTTCACGTTAGCAATGGCTTCCACGTCCAGTGGAATAAGGCCCCGCGAAAGTGCATCGGAAAGTTCCACCTTTACAGGGATGGTCTCCAGGGACATGCTTTTAACGGTTTCAACAATGGGAATGCGGAAGCCCCGTCCTCCCTTGATCACGCGATATCCCACCGCCGTCCCATCAGGTAGCTTCCTCTTTCGTCCCGAAAAAATCAGCACTTCATTGGGCGGGCAAACCTTGAGGTTGCTCTTTATAAATGCAAAACCCACCAGTAATGCTGCAACACCCAGAACTATTATTACAGCAACCATCGCTTAACCTCCCGTCTTTAATTTAAATATCAAAGTACAGAACAAACTCCGCTGGATGGGGCCTGAGCCTCACGTAATCGATCTCCGAACTTCTCTTGTAATTAATCCAGGTTTCAATAAGGTCTTCAGTAAAAACATCTCCTCGCATGAGATATTCGTGATCTTTCTCCAGCGCATTAATCGCCTCTTCCAGGGAGGTGGGTGTGGATTTGATGCGCATCTGTTCTTCAGGAGGAAGTTCATAAAGATTTTTGTCTATGGGCGGTGGAGGCTCGATCTTGTTAATAATCCCGTCAATTCCGGCCATAAGCATGGCTGCAAATGCAAGATAGGGATTGCTGGAAGGGTCAGGAGAGCGAAATTCAATTCTCTTGGCCTTTTCACTTTCAGAATACATTGGAATGCGAATACAGGCGCTACGATTGCGCTGAGAGTAGATAAGGTTTACCGGCGCTTCATACCCCGGCACCAGCCTTTTGTAAGAATTCGTGGTGGGAGCACAGAAGGCAAGCACACTGGCGGCATGGTACAGAATACCACCTATGTAGTAAATGGCGATCTGGCTGAGTCCTGCATATCCTCCTCGGTCAAAGAACAGGTTTCTCCCCCCTTTCCAGAGACTCTGATGCACATGCATTCCAGAACCATTATCAGCAAATACAGGCTTGGGCATAAAAGTAACGGTTTTTCCATACCGTCGGGCGACATTTTTGACGACGTACTTGTACTTGACCAGGTTATCAGCTGTCTTCACCAGAGGCCCGAATTTAATATCAATTTCCGCCTGGCCGCCTGTTGCAACCTCGTGATGGTGCACCTCTGCTTCCACGCCCACACTTAACAACACCTTGACCATTTCTGAACGCACGTCGTGCAGGTGATCAACAGGCTGGTCCGGAAAATACCCCTCTTTGAATCGCGGTTTGTAACCGAGATTGGGATTTTCTTCCTTTCCTGAGTTCCAGAAGCCCTCTTCAGAATCCAGGAAATAAAACCCGTGGTTATAGCTCTGGGAATACCGAACATCGTCAAAAATAAAAAACTCTGCTTCTGGACCAAAATAGGCAGTATCGGCGATTCCCGAGCGAAGGAGAAAACGTTCTGCCTTTTGTGCTACATGTCGCGGATCCCGGGAATACAACTCTTTGGTGATAGGGTCCTTCACATTACAGATGAAGCTCAACGTAACATCTTTGGGAAAAGGATCCAGAAACGCTGTGTTCATATCGGGCTTCAGCACCATATCACTCTCGTGAATGGCCTGAAATCCACGAATGGATGAGCCATCAAATCCCACCCCTTCAGTGAACAATTCTTCAGAAAGCTCCCTGATCGGCATTGTGAAATGCTGGAGCGTTCCTGGAAGGTCAGTAAATTTAAGGTCGATAAACTGCACATTCCTGTCAGATACGAGCCTTTTAAGTTCCCGAAAATTCATGGGCACCAACCTCCTGAAAAATGAATATCAACCAATAGCTGAAGGACCCCTTTCTCCGGTACGAATTCGGATACAGTCATTCAAATCAAGAACAAAAATTTTTCCGTCACCAATGTTTCCAGTGCGTGCTCCTTTGATAATGGCCTCAATGGTGGGTTCTACGAAATCTTCATTAACAGCGATTTCAAGACGCACCTTTTTGAGAAGATTCACCTCTTCTACAACACCCCTGTAGGTTTCCTTGTATCCTCTTTGCTGCCCTGCTCCCAAGGCATTGGTAACCGTCATTTTGTAAATCTGAGCGTCGTAAAGTGCCTTTTTTACATCAGGCAACTTGTGCGGCTGAATCATGGCAATGATGAGTTTCATGTAAATCCTCCTTTGGTTAAATTTGATAAAAATGCCTCACGGCAATGGAAGCTCCGCATACACCCGTGAATAACATCTCCACCCACACCTCCGTTATTGCGTCGTGAACACCTGAAAACCGCTATACGCTTCCATGCGCGCTCCTCCACAGGCCCCAGAAACACAAAACATGCTCCTACCATATCAAACACCCCTGCC
>JAJRZV010000053.1 GCA_024275095.1 bacterium
CAAACAAATACGCATGGGAAAGTGCTCTCACTGTGGCTGTCCGGGGGGTCGAAGTGAGAAAAGCCATCTCTCCAAATATTTCCCCTTCACCCAGCACAGACAATCGCGCCTCATTTTTCAAAACTTCAACCTCACCCTCCAAGATAACATACAGATCCTGGCTCTCTTCTCCTTCTTCAATAATCACTTCCCCAGGATTAAGATTCTTGAGAGCACCGTGCTTCATAATTTCTCTTAGAAGCTCAGGTTCTGCATTCCGGAAAATAGGATTGCTGGAAAGCACCTGGGAAAGTCGTACACGCCATTTAAAGGTTTCAGCATCCATTACGGACGCACGAAGCATTTCCCAGAAATCCTCTTTGGCCACCCTCAGAACAATACTTTCATCAAGAGCTTTCACCGTCGCCGTGCGGGAACCCTTTTCTATAAGCGCAAGCTCTCCAATGCCTGCAACAGGCCGTATCTCTGTTATCAATGTCTCATCCCCAGAAGGATGTTCGCGGTATATCCCAACCCTTCCCTTAACCAGCACGTCAAAGTACGTACCCCTTTCCCCTTCCCTCATAAGTATGGTACCTGGAGGAAATCTCAACCACTCTCCTCCCTCGAGTTTGAAATTTTCAAACAGCGGATGAACTTTTACCCTGGAGGTCAACTCTCCAGATGGTTTTTCTATTCTTTTGCCTTTCTTACGGCCTGAATACCACCTGCGTACAAGCTTTATTACGCCCCCGGTAAGACCTAATAAATATCCTGCAAAACACAATAGATAAAGACCCCACCAGAGAATTACAGAGTGGGGAGATGCAACTCCACTGGACACCGATTTCACCGTAACTTCATACAATTTTTGACCCCACTGGCCAAATATCCACACGGTCAGACCCAGTAACAGCAAAGAAAACACGGCAAGAAATACGTAAGGCGCCTCTCCAGGATTGACACGAAACCACCGTGAATCCGAAGGCAGTATCTTGTAAATCAAACTGCTTTCTACCTTACTGCCCATACCCTCTTCTTTGAGGAGTCCTTCCCAGAGCCACAGGCCTTCAGGGGTAAGAAAGGGAAATGCATCAACAAGTAAATTGAACAACACAGCCACACTGATAGCAGCATAAATAACGGAACCGGATGATAAAAAAAGAATTATAACTGCAGGCAGAATGTCATACATGTAGCCGCAGAGAGCCATTTCAACTTTCTGCCGATGCGAAAGTACATCTCCGGGTTTGTGCTCGCGGACCACTCCCAAAAAACCCACCCCTTTCAGGGGTACACTGGAAGCAAGTAAATATTCCAGATGCGAAGCCCATAAGAAATTTTTTAACGACCGCAATACCAGAAAACATGCAACAGCCATAATCAGACCTTTTGTACTGGAGAAAAGAATCTCAGGAACAAATCCTGAAGAGAAAATTTCCCAGCCGAAGGAAAGGATACCTGCCAGAAACACGGGTATTGATATGTACAGGTGTAAAGGATGAATCGGTGTCACAGGTAAAGGTACAGACAGTTTCATGAGAAGCGATGATTTAATCCCGCCTTCAGAGAGCTTGCGCTCACAGCTTTTCCAGACGGAGGATGGAAACATTCTCCATCGCTGAAAAAACGAAACGGAGTCAGGTTCACGACCTGAAGAAAGGATTTCCAGAAGTTCCAGCTCAGGAGGTGAAAGTATTATCCATTTACCATTCAAAAACAGGGCACCGCCTCTTTGCCCTTTGAGCAATCTGGAGATACTGTTCCTCAGCGTATCTAACATCTTTTACCTGGAAATGTTTTCCTCAAAAAGGAGAACAAGTTCAGTCCCCTTTAATACCGTGCCGACAGATTACGGTCCCAGTTGAAGTATAAGCCCTGACAAGCTCTCAAGTATCATCAGGTTCTCTGGACCGGTAAAATATATATCCGTGACTAAAGGAAAGGCCGCATTATAAGCCTTAACCCCGGTAAATCTTAAAGCGTTTTCTCCTGTGCCAGCCACCCTTTTCAACCGTCCCTGATTATCAATGAGCCAGATTGAAGAACCGCCTGTGAGGTAATAAGTCCCACAGGGAGAAAGGTGAAATTCCACGTTAACAAAATACAGCAATCCATCAGGACCGATCTCAATATCAGTAATCAGTCCCAGAGGAGACGCCAGCGCATCCTCGCCTTCGAGCGGAGTGTTCTTCACCAGTGGACTCTGCGCCATCTTAATACCAGCAGTAATTGTTGAATTTCCATTTCCCTGAGCTTTCACACTCATCACCCCGTTTCCAGCAATGGTAAACAACTCACCGGTGGAAAGGTCTATGGCTTTAATCGCCGTGTACGTAATTCCAAGGGGGCTGTAACTGATAAATTCACCAAAATACAATACATTGTATCGTTCATCGTATTTAAGGGCAGTAACAGGCAGGTAATCATACAAATCCAACACCAGGGAAGCACCTGTCGCTGGACCGCTGTACGTGACTGTATCGGGGAAAACAGGAGCCCCGATAGCTCCCCCTATGTGATTAAGCGTTCCGGAAGAGTCTGTTTCAAATATTAAACCGGTAAGTGGATTTTCATAACTGGGTATCCCGGCCAGGAAAAAGATTCTTTTACCACCCGGGTCTATTTCTACAGGCCCTAAATTTGGAAAGTAAACGGTAGAGGCATCAACCCCGGGAGCTGGCGATGCTGCACCCGATACCGAACCAACCACGGAATAAACTTTGCGGGACGAAAGGTCCACACCTCTTATAACACCATTGTCCGGGTCAGCAAACAAAATATCGGCGAAAATGCCACCCGTGATAACATCGTTGAACGGGTTGGAACCCACCGCACCAACACCTGTAATCTCATCAAAGTAATAAACATCTGTAACAGCTACCAGATAATACCTGGAATAATCGCCCATCAGGGAATTAACCGTTCCTTCTTCAGGGTACACAACACGCATGGTGCCCCAGGACCGTCCCTCCAGTACGTAATAAACATCGTTCAACTCCAGGGCACTCGAAGGTGTATCTATGTAAGCCTCAAGTGCACTGTAACCGTCTCCGCCAGAGCGTAAATCGGAAACAGCAGAACCGGCTACGATAAAGACAGTGGCTGAAGGCGGATAGGTGCTCAGGTCCACACCAAACAGCTTTCCGTTGGTATTATCTGCGACAAACAGGATCCGTGTGGTGGGATCAAAAGCTAATGCCTCAGGTGCCCAACTTATATCGTGAACGTCAACACCTTCGGTACCTGCAAATATACTGCTGTTGCCCGTACCAAAAATATCCACAGCACACATTGTTGCTCCGTCCAGAACAACTATTTGATTGGCCCCCGAATCAGCCACGTAGAGCCGTACAAGTTTTCCTGCTGTATCATATTCTGCAACAAGCCCTTCAGGACTCATAAACGTCAGGTCTGTCCCACAGGCACCGCTCGTTGGGGCACCATAAGCACCACTACCGGCAAGCGGCATGATTTGAGTGACGGGGTCTGCAAACTCTATCTTGCGAATGATGGAATTCCAGGTATCACTCACAATTATTCCCGTGAGAGAACCTGAAGCATCACGCAGTGGTATAATTTCTCCAAGCCATAATAACTGCACAGCGGTAGCTGGACCGGAATAGAGAGGATTGCTCGAGGTATCAGCCCCCCCAGCCACCACAGTTGAAGTGCTAGACGAAAAATCCGGAGAAAACTCTACGGCAACAATATCGTACAGCCCGAAGTCAGAAATAAACAGTGTCCTTGAAACTTCGTCGTAGTAGAGAACCATTGGCGCAGGTCCGGGAGCATAGGGACTCAACTCCTTTGGAAAGGCCCCGTAAACCTTTCCCCATTTGCCTACAACAGGATCGTACATCATCACAACACCGCTCACAGTTGAAACAAACACGCGCCCCCCGGAAAAGCGAATAACATCATTTACCCCTGCAAGAGGAAAATTTAAGAAGCCGGGGCCGTCCCCGGGTACAAAGCTGTTGCCATCAAATACCGGGTTATATGATAGAGGAACATTAACCACGTTCCACGCGGTACCTGCTTGAACATCTATACCCTTGACGTAACCCGTAGTTTCACCACCAGCGATATACACAAAACCCGTAGAAGGGTCAACGTACAATCCCTTCATATTAGGAAGGGGCACCCTTCTTGCATGCTC
This sequence comes from bacterium, assembly GCA_024275095.1. Classification (GTDB taxonomy): domain Bacteria; phylum JAJRZV01; class JAJRZV01; order JAJRZV01; family JAJRZV01; genus JAJRZV01. The sequence goes on from JAJRZV010000053.1 coordinate 4,142, forward strand.
TGGACCAGGTCCAAAAGCCCCGGCAATGCGCCGGGGAACAAAAGCGGCAATCGCCCAACCAGCACCGGGTAAAGGAGCAACCACGTTTCCTCTCTGAAAATCACCGGAGTCAGGTATCCGGTCTTCAGCAATCTTATGACCCGAAAGCTCATAGGCAGCACATGTACCTGCAAACCGAAAATTCCCTTCGTTGTAACCCAGGTCAGAGCGCCATACCCTGAATCTAATATCGTGCTCCAGGCTCTCAGGTATAAATTCTCCTATCTCTTTACCTCCAACCAGATCATAAACAACCCCGTACGAAGAAACACCGCTGACAAATACCCCAATGGCTACATCTGCACCGTCGAAATCACTGATTTCAGTATCACTGAGAAATGTATTATTTATTTTCACCTCACCAGCAGTAACTCCGGTTGCGGGGTTGCTGTCCAGATCCAGAAGAATAATACAGACACCAATAACATCTTCACTCAACCATCGCACTCTATGCTCAAATACAAAACGGAAAGTTAATGCTTCAGGAGCATCGTAAATTTCCAGCCTTTCTATATCTGATGATTCCGATACTTCACCGACGGTATCGAAAAACACACCTGAACCAGGCTCAAGCATGTCCAGTACAATTTCCCCATCTGGTGGAGGCACAGCAGAAAACGCCACACCTGAATAAACCCGGGTACCGGACGAGCTGTATGCATCAGCACGAAATCTGAAGCCATCACCCGAAGGAAGATACAAAGTAAATTCCTTAGAGACAGGGCTGGAAAACGTGACGGTAGTGACATCAATACCTTCACGGTCTACATTTAACGTAAGGGAGGCAATATCGGTGATTTTTTGAGGCGCCTGGGTCATCCTGATGTTCCACTGAACTCTGTGCACATCACGATCCTTAATAAGCTCACATCCTGCAAGCACTCCGGCAAGCACAGCAATCCAGATTATTTCAATCCAGTGCCTTCTGTTCATGGGTATCACCGGTACCTCATTTTAACCTTCACACCTTCAAGAGCTTTTTCTGAAGGTACAGGTTCCTGTTCCACAGGTGGAATGTCCTCTTCTGGAAGCATTCCCTCGGTTCGTGTGTTCGAAAGCGCTTTATCGCTTTCATCAAGCGCGTTTTCCACCTCACTTTCAATTCGAGCTTCACGAATAACATTTTTCAGTATGACTTCTGGATCTACTTTCACAAACTGCTGTAAAAGCTGCCGCAATTCATCAGCTGGAATCTCCTCAGGAGGTGAGGGTGGCTGCCCCTGTTTTACATAAGTTTTCATGCCTGCCACTATTTTGAGCGCCTCTGACTCTGCTTCCCGGGCGAGAGACCTTACCTCCACTTCACCCTCGATCACCCATACCCCCGTATCTGTCTCTTGCGCCGAAACAATAAATCGTGTTCCTCTTACGCCCACCACAGCAGAAGGCGTGAAAATTTTAAGGGACTGCAGCGTCCTGGAAACCCGCGCAAAAAATGAAAAAACTTTACCTTTGATCAGTTTAAACACAGCTCTTTTTTCCGTATGGGTATCCAGTCTAAACCGTGCTCCTTCGCTCAAACTGATCACAGCACCACCTTTAAGTGCGATACGCACCCGTCCCTTCTCGCATTTAATCTCATCACCTTCATAAAAGGGCGTTTGTGGCGTCACACGAAGCCACTTCTGAGTACCCGGGCGTTTCACGTACACATCACCCTCAAGCACAACCACCGCACCCACTTCACGAGGTGTACTTTTTTCCTCGGCTGCATACCCGAGAGGCAGAGCCGTCACCAGAACAGCCGTAAAAAAGGCTACAATGAACTTTACGTTAAAAATATGCAAATCCAACCTCTGCGCCCGCCAGATAGCGGATATAATCGTAAAGACTTACGTTGGAATCGGAACGCCGAAGGGTAAAAGTACCTGCAACGTGTAGCCACGGTTTCAGATGGTATTTAACCTTGAAATCCATTCCGTACTCAAGGTCCAGGCGACTATCACCTACGCCCAGGAAAATGCTGTCTTTCAAGAAAAACCTGACCTCTCCCACCACTCCCGTAACCAGGTCAAGCCGCTTATTGAAAAAAGAACCAGAAAATTCCAGTGCAAGCCTGTCTGCGGTGTAACTCCATTGATCCTGCTCTGCCGCATTGGAAGTCAAACTATTCAAAACACTCAACTTAACGAGTTCGTTCAGGAAGCGCAGTTCCCCACCAACCTCGAGAAAATATTGTGTCGCATCCCTGTCGAGACTCGGCAGGGGTACATCCTCATAAAATGCGGTGCGTTTCATCCCTGCGCCGAGAATATAACCCCAGTGTGGAAACAGTACCCGTACACGTCCCTGAATATAACCGCCTTCTGAATAATGGTTGAGAGACATCTCATAAAAAGAAGAAAAATAACCTCCCCACACATGCACGTGGGTATCTTTTATTACCGATTTTACATGCAGAGACACATCGTGTACCTGGAAGTTATATTTATCAGCTTTTGTGTGAACATTTTGATAAAGGCGATATGTAAAGGTGGGCATGAACACTCTCCATCTGTCCGAGTACACCCGCCCTGAAGCCGCGAGATAACCCATCGCGTCTTTTATTCGTTTTTCAGAGCCTGTGGAATCACCTGGAGAAAGCCCGGGATTAAAGTCAAACATCACTCCAGAACGTCCCGCAACCACCCAACCAAACCATTTTTGTTCTCTTTTTTTCACCATTTTCAAAATGCGGGAACCCGAAGACCGCAACTTTTTATTGGGCGCACGTGAGAGTTCGGCAGCAACCCTTCTCAACTCGTCCAGCATGTTCAAACGCTCATAAATTATTGAGGCAATAAGAAGAGCGCGGTGATAATTAGGCCCTTTTCTCTCCAGTGCATTCTCAATCCACGTGCGCGCTTCTGAATAATCACCTGCTTTAAAATACGCGAGGGCCATTAAACTCTGGGCGAGGTCTTTTGAATGGTCTGTATTGTAAGCGCTGATAAACGCTGAAACAGCCTTTGGATAATCTCCCTTCCGATTGAAACACATCCCCACCTTCACCAGTGCCGCGTACCGAGCTTCCGGCTCGGTAATACCTGAAGCATATTTCAAAGACTCATCGCAGTACCCCCTGTTAGCAGCAGCCGCGGCAAAATCCATTTCTCCCGTTGTCACAGCAGCTCCCGCAATAACAGAGACACCGACGACCGCACTTATTACTACCAGGATAAAAAGCTCTTTCTTAGCATTCATCATTGGTGACACCATACCATTAAAACTTCCTCTTTATCTGTGACAATCATCACGTTTTTCTATAATTTTTACACCACTATCTTACTATCAGAGCAAAAAGCGTCAAGGGAATTCGGAAGTGCTTATTAATTTAAGAAAAAACTCTACTGTGTTATGATGTATTTTCATGTCCCGAATTGAAAGAATTGAACTTTATCACGTATCCGTCCCTTTACCTGCACCGTTTTATCCATCCTGGATTCCGGGATATCCACAACGGGAAAATCGTTTAACCCTCATCAGGCTTTTGACCTCGGATGGGATCGAAGGAATAAGCGCGGGGCCGGCATTCAGCAGGGAACGAGAAGGTATAGGAAGCGTGTTGGGTCCCTACCTTCTCGGGATAAGAAGTAATGACTTAGAAACAGTGCGTCAGCGGCTGCGGGAATTATCGTATCTCGGACTGAGAAATCCATGGATAGAACCGGCTTTCTGGGACATCCTGGCAAAAGAAAAAGGACTGCCTCTTTACAGAGTGCTCAATCCTTAATGTGGTGTAATAGAGAGTGCCCGCGTATATGCGTCAACCGGAGAGTTGCGAACAGCATCAGAACGAGATTCATATCTGCAGCAGGTTGCGGATATGGGTATTGATACGGTAAAACTCCGCGTCCATTTCCCCAGCCTTCGGGAAGATATTTCCATGGTAAACGAAATGGTTCAACGATACGGGAGTACTTTCCACTTCGGTGTCGACGCCAATCAGGGGTGGCCAGTCTCAATTATTAAAAAAAGTCCGACCTGGGACTTGAACCGTGCAGTGGAATTTGCAAAAGCATGTGGTGAGATGAATATCCAGTGGTTGGAAGAACCTTTGGATATGAACGATTACCAGGCTCTTTCA
>JAJRZV010000054.1 GCA_024275095.1 bacterium
AACAGGCATGAGTATCTGTTTGGGCTCAGGAAACGTTTCTCCGTAAAAATGGTTAAAGCGACGTGCAATTTCCCGTGTGAGCTCAATATGGGGCACCTGGTCCGCACCCACCGGCACCCCTTCAGCGCGGTAAATCAGGATATCCGCGGCCTGAAGAACTGGATAACCCAGGAAACCATATGTATGAAGATCGCGTGTGGTTTGCTCCCGCAACTGTTCTTTATAAGTCGGGTTGCGTTCCAGCCAGGGCAGGGGAGTAATCATGGAAAGAATCAGGTGAAGTTCCGCATGCTGTTTTACAGATGACTGGACGAAAACAACCGATTTTTCGGGATCAAGTCCTCCGGCAATCCAGTCCCTGACCATTTCTACGCAATATTCATGTATCTCTTCTGTGCGTTCATAATCCGTTGTGAGTGCATGCCAGTCAGCCACAAAGTAAAAACACTCGTGGCCTTCTTCCTGGTAGTGCACCCAGTTTTGAAGCACGCTGTACAGATGGCCCAGGTGAAGATAACCCGTGGGCCTCATGCCGCTGAGTATCCGCATCAGAACACCCCGGCCAGCAGTATATCTAAAGGATATAAGCTCATCAATACGTACCGGCAGCGAGTGCCAGAGCTTTCCAGAGGTAATAATTCAGTATTCTCGTTGAAGTACCTGAAAAGAGATGAGAGAACAGCGATACAGGTTTCCACAGGAGCAGACCGAACACAGGGAAAATACCCATTACATCCACGAGAACAAGAAGTACAAGAACTATCGCACCGTATCTGAAAAATTGCTGCAACTGCAGAGCCGTTCGCCCCCTCGCCAGCCCTTCCACTATTCGCGACCCATCTAAAGGAGGAATGGGGAGAAGATTGAAAAAAGCCAGCGCGAGGTTAATTTGAAGTGACAGAATTAAAAATGCCACCAGAAAAGCCCTTGCAGGAAAAGACGAGAAAGTCGCGGGATCAACGTGAGGTATGAGTACGCGCAGGACAATGCCAAAAATCAGCGCCAGCACGAGATTAGAACCTGGACCAGCCAGCGCCACATAAATCATGTCTCTTTTTGGATCTCTAAAATTATACGGATTTACAGGAACTGGTTTGGCCCATCCGAAGTGAAAAAGAAAGAGAAAAAGTGTACCCAGAAAATCCAGGTGAGCAAGAGGGTTGAGAGTCAAACGCCCTGCTCTTTATGCTGTATGATCACCCAGACGATATGCAGTGTATCCATGAGAATATTCATGCACGGTAAGTGCCAGAAGAATAACTGGTGCAAGAATAATAAATTCCGCTATTCGCCCCATGAAACATCCACCAGATAGGGATTGGGCTCACGCAAGATTTCAACATTAACGTACTCAGCACCTATTGTCACCAGAGCACACGTAAGAATATTACTTCCGAGCATTGCACTGCCCGAGTTAACAACCAGCACTTCCCCGTGCCATTCCACGTAAGGCCTGTGTGTATGACCGTAGAGAACGAGATCGCATTTCTGTTTCATTGCGAAAGCAAGCAGATTATCAAGGCCTTCATCCACCTGGAAGCGGTCTCCATGGGTGAGAAACACCCTGCGGCCGTTAAGGTCCACAACCTTCCACCATTGAGGGTCTTGCCAGAAGTCACAATTTCCCGGGACACATACAATGGGCGTTTTGAGAGAATTTTTCACCTCCAGTATATCTTCAAGTCCGTCTCCAAGATGGAGACATACATGAGGGGTTACTTTCTTTACCATACGAGTTACAAACTGAACGTTTCCGTGAGTATCACTGAAAACAAGGGCTTTCACGTCAGTCGTTTCCGAAAGCCGGTGCAGGATTTGATTACTTGATAATATGGAATTCAACCCGCCTGTTCCGGGCACGGCCCTCTGGCGTGTTGTTGGGTGCAATGGGCCTGTCAGGACCGTAACCCACCGCCACCAGCCGATCAGGAGAAATACCTTTCTTGATAAGGTATTCTCTCACCGCCTCTGCTCGTTTCTGCGAAAGCCTGAGGTTATAGGCACGACTGCCTGTACTATCAGTATGCCCTTCAATGCGCACTTTCAAATCAGGATTATCAATGAGGATTTTCGCCACCTCATCAAGTATGGGAAAAGACGCCGGGAGCAGCCGTGATTTGCCCAGTTCAAAAAGGATCTTCTTCTTAATCTCGATAACACCTTTCTCACGTTTCAGTTCTACAATTGGAGGACGACGCTTGGGCGGAGGCGGTGGAGGTGGAGCAGGTTTCTTCTTGATCGGTTTGGGTATGGGCTGAAGAACGAATTCTACAATCGTGCGGGCACGGTTGCGGACTTCAATAACTTTTTCTGATTCGATAAAGCCTTCGGCCGTTGCCACAACCGTGTACCGTCCAGGTGGCAGCCTCATCTCGAACGTGCCGGTGGAAGGCTCCACGGGAGTACCGGGAAGGTCAGGACGATTCTTTATTCCGATGATTGCGGGGATAGGTACGTTGTTGGGATCAGTAACCTTACCCACAACGAGCCCGATCATCTCCTCCTTTTCCAGCTCTATGGTCTCCTCTACGGTCGTTCCCGCCTTCACCAGCACCGTCACCTTCTTTACTGCATAACCTTCCTTTCGCACAATCAACTCGTTCTCTCCTGCTGCCAGTTCCCACGAAAGGAACGTTCCATTAAGTGGGTCAGATGCGATGTTGGAAAGTCCAGTCCCTGGAAACTCTATAATTGCATCACCGATAGGATCACCGGTTGCTGCATCAACAACCTTTCCTTTGATGCGTCCTGTTTTTGGTGGTGGAGGAGCTTCAACCTTTTCCACTTTGAGAGGAGCTGGAGGGAGAAATACATACGAAACTCCAAAGTTCACGTTCCACAATGGCTCATTCACGACTTTCACGCTCTGCACCTCAATTCCCGCACTTGCGGCAGACATGGAAATATCAGCTCCCAAGTCAATACTCAAACCCTGAAGCGGAGTAATTCGAATGCCCGGGGTAAGCAACTGGGAGTTATCATTCCACGAGCGGCTGACCATTTGATACGTGGTGTATTCAATAAATGCCGTAATATCATCAGTCGGAAATTCGAGAGCAATACCGCCGAGAATCATGCCGTGATCGTGGACTCCGTAAAAGTACTTCACAGCCCTGCTAACATCCCTGTTTTCAGGAAGATTGGACGTGTTGTCAATGATATACCCAACATTCAGGTGAAGCCTGAACGGTGCAGCAATATAGGAATCCAGATCCAGAGACCATAAGCCTCGCAATGTTACTGTTGTAGAGTCTGCATCCCACATAAAATTCTCAATGCGGGTCGGCATCATGATTTCTATTTCGCCACCGATGTTCATCCCTTCCTGGGTGACATATACTGCCTTTGCAAAAACGGAAAAATCACCAATGGACTGGAGAAAATCTTCGCGTGTACCTTCGCGGACGCTCGCCGACGCACCCCACGTTGTAAAACCTGTCTCAAGCCAGTCAAGGGGGGCAATGGAAAAAGAGAGGCGACCGCCAATTTGCAAGTACTTTGGATTTGAGGGTGCAGCACCTGCCTCGTAAGTAGGTCGCGTTTCACCCAGGTCGGGATCAACAAGCCATGGGCTGTAAAACACATCTCCGTGAAGAGCCACCCCAAAAGCCATGCGGGGCAACACATATGCAGAATGTACGCGAAACAATCCGGTAGAGGCGTCCAGCGAAGGAGCCACAGGCGCTGCAGAAGAGAAAGAAGAAAACAGCAGAATGATTGCACACACAGGTATAATAAAAAAGACTTTTTTCATAATAAATTCCCCCAACCTGTTTTGAATTATTCTAAAATCCACCGCTCCGGTAGTCAAGGAAAGGGCTTTTTTGCTTTCTTTCGATAGTCAGGCATGTTTCAACAATTACTTTCCCGCTGGCGAAGGGATACACCATTCACCATACACCAAGAATCACCGGCACGTTTCTTTGAAAACAACTGCGCAAGCGAATTTCTGTGTTATCTCCAACTCAGCTTTCATACAAGACTTCTTCTTTAAAGTGTACTTTCAACCTCCGAAAAGGTGAATAGGTTGATGGTTTTGATTTTACCGCCCGCCCCTCTCAAACAGGACAAAGTCTGTTATTCTTCTTCTTTCTTCTTGTAAGGGCTCTCCTCCACGATTTTATTCACCAGGTGTGGAGGCACTTCTTCGTAGTGATCAAAATCCATCGTAAACGTGCCCATTCCCTGCGTCAGTGCCCGCAATTGAGGAGCATACGTGAGCATCTCAGCCATGGGGACCTCTGCCCTGATAACCTTACCGTGCTTTTCCACGTCAATTCCCATGATTTTGGCTCTACGGGAATTCAGGTCGTTCATCACCGCACCGACAAATGCTTCAGGCACGGTTATTTCCACTTTCATAATGGGCTCGAGCAAAGTGGGGTTCGCCTTGGGTACTGCATTTTTGAATGCCAGTGATCCAGCAATCTGAAAGGCGATGTCAGAAGAGTCCACTTCGTGGTAGCTCCCGTCGTAAAGGGTCACCTTTACATCAATAACCGGGTAACCTGCGAGCGGCCCGTGTTGCATTGCCTCCTTAACACCCTTTTCCACGGCAGGAATGAAGTTTTTGGGAATAACACCGCCTTTGATCATATCCACAAATTCAAATCCCTTACCCCTCGGCAGTGGTTCAATCTGGATCCACGCATCACCGTACTGTCCCCGGCCACCGGATTGTTTTTTGTACTTGCCCTGGGCCTGGGCTTTGCTCTTGATGGTTTCCCGATACGGAACCTTGGGCAGGTCGAATTCAATCTCCACTCCAAATTTTCTCTGAAGCCTCTCCTGTACGACTTCCAGATGCACCTGGCCCATCCCCCAGAGAAGTAAATCCTTGGTATCGGGATCACGCGTTGCTTCAAGAAGAGGATCCTCGTCTATGATTTTCTGGAGTGCACCGCTCACCTTTTCTTCACTGGCTTTACCCTTCGGTCTCACCACATATGAAAGCACCCTCTTCGGTATCTCGAAAGGTGGATAAACAACCGGGAATCCCTCTTCTGCTACGGTGTCACCGGTGTTGAGTGTATCCACCTTCTTGAGAATAAGAATATCTCCTGCCGGCACTTCCGGGGCTGTTACGTGCTCAACCCCCTTAATGGTCACAAGTTGAGACACCTTTATTTTTTCACCGGTACGGCTCACTATCAGCGGTATCTCCGGTTTGACGCGACCGGATACAACACGGAGGTAGCTGATCTTCCCTGCATAATGATCAACGGTTGTTTTAAGCACATACGCACTAACCTTTCCGTCATCACTGAGGGGAACTTCCACTTCTTCGTTATTGAGAGTCCCTTTCCATGAAGGAGCATCTTCGGGAGATGGGAACGCATCGACCACAAAGTCCATCAACGGTTTCACCCCTACATTCAGATAGGCAGAACCAGCAAACACGGGAACGAAATGGCCATCTTGAAAACTTTTGCGTATGGCATTGCTGATCTCTTCGGGTGTGAGTTCTTCGCCTTCAAGGTATTTCTCCGTGAGTGCATCATCGACCTCAATGGCCGTCTCAACAAGGTTTTCCTTTAAAGTTTCTATTTCTCCTTTAATCTCCCCGGGCACATCTCCCTTTTTTACCTTTCCTGTATACGGTTCTTCGTAGTACAAAGCCTCACCGGCAAGTACGTTTACAAACCCTTTAAATTCCTCTCCCCGGCCGATTGGATAAGTAAGCACGGCCGGCTTTTTACCCAGTGCTTCTTCTACTGAAGCAAGGGCCGATGAAAAATCCCCTTCCGGATCATCAAGGTGGTTGATAAATACGGCAAATGGTTTGTTCAGTTCCTGCAGAACATCCAGAAAAAGAATTGAAACATCCTTCAACCCTCTCACCGCGCTTACCACGAGCACAGCAGCATCGCCCACACGTGTAACGTTTTTAACCTCGGCCATGAAATTTGTAAATCCTGGAGTGTCCCAAAAAACAAGTCTGGTCTTGTTGTGTTCTGCTGTTGCAGGTCTCGACTGAAGCGTGAAGTTACGTTTTTTTTCTTCGTCTTCCGTGTCCAGAGGTGAAGACCCGCCGTCAATGCGACGAAATTTTTTGATCCCTTTCCCCAGGTAAAGCATCACTTCTATAAGTGAAGTCTTTCCTGAACCATCCTGGCCGAGAAACGTAACCCACCTTATGTTTTTCGCCATGGCCTCCTCCCTCTATGCGAAGATGCAACTTCGAGCACATCATAATACCAGCGCCTCTGCCTTATTGACAGCGTTTCAAACACTTCGAACTCCCTTTTTCCTGGTTACGAATTCTCTTAAAACCGGTATGTAAGGTCAAGCCCCACGGTGTAGAGTCTTCCTGAAAAAGTGATCTGCTGACCGTTCATCATGCTCGTTTTGGTATAGGTTCTTTCAGTCATGATATCTACACGGAAAAATGTGTCAATGGATACGGGTTTTTCCAGGATTCCAAACGGGTCTTTGAATCGAGCGGAAGTACCGAAACATATCTTGTGAACGGTACTGTCAAGATAGTTGGAAGACCCGGTTTGTTCCGGCACAGGAGTGGGTCTGAGCACATACCCTACCCTTAATCCAAGATAATGAAGGGGCCAGCCTTCCACGCCGAGACGGAACTCCCATATGTCGTGGAATCCAGGGTCAACATTTTCTGGAAGATTTAAAGATGCAAGAGCCACATCCTTCAGAGATTCTGGTTCAACTTCCACAATCTGGGGCACAGGGGGAACATATTCGGAATAGCGATGCCAGACCACTTCTGCCGACGCAGTGAGTATTTTTTTATAGAAATAGGCTGCGCCGAGTGATAGCTCTTTTGGACGATAGAAATCCTGAAATTTTGATTTCACCCTGGCTACCTGGTTCCCAAAAAGCATTATTTCTGTGGGGAGCTCGATGGGCACGTCTATGTTGTGCCGGTACACTGCGGCAAGGGATATAAAAGGGAGCGGCCTGAACATGACACCTATAATAGGTGATGCAACGGTGGGAAGCGGAGAGTCCACGAGTAAAGGCTCTACGGTATTCGTGGGGTCCAGGGTAATACGCACCGTCAACCCGCCTATGACTTCCGCACCCACACCAAATGAGAGCACATCCAGCGGGCGGAACGATACGCCTGCAAGCACAGAGAGGCGGTTTGCCTTATTTTCGTACATGATGTAATTGGGCCGCTGAGGATTCACAGAACGCACCCGAATTACATACGAGGTGGGATCGTAAATCCCGAGACCCACGCTGATAATTCGACTGATCTTTCCCTCTCCAAGAGGAGTGCTAAAACCGGCAAAGATACCTCTTATCAGGGGAATATCTATATTACCACCCACGTCTTTAAACTGGGGCTCGCTGTAGTGGTATCCCAGACCAAGCGTCCTGTCCTTTGAGAAGCCCAGGCCTGCAGGGTTGTGATAAATCGCTGGGTAGCCCTCTCCGATTGCTGCATATGCACCTCCCATGGCAATGGCTCTACCGCCAAATCCCACCACTTCTATACCGCTTGCATACACATCTGGGTGACTCATCAAAAAAACGAGTGTTGCTCCAACAACCTGAATAAACAACCGTTTCATATCCACCTCCTTAAAATTAAACTTTATTGAACGGGCATAATAGCCCGAATAGCCTCGATAAGGGTGTAAACGCGAATCAATAAATCGTTGATCACAGCATTAAAGGCAAAACTGTCAGGATATTTCCAGCCTCCTGAAACCCACTGAGCCGGAAGGGCACACCCGGGAATTGTATCCACATTTTGTAAATTCACGAGAAAAAGCTTTGCTGCATCAGAATCAGAGGTAAAGGTAAATCCTGTGTATATCAAAAGGTCAGTAGAGGAAGCTTTCACGGCAATGCAATCCCTGGGGATTGCTACAGAATATCCATCAAAATGGCTTGCATCCCCCTTCTTTACATACAGGGCACTGCTTGGGGCATCCGCTCCAATTTCGCCTTCGATAAGAAATTCCGGAACGCTAACTCCATCATACTGGACCACAGTTGTCGCAGGCAAAAATGCCGAAGGAGTGACAGCAACTTCAGGAGATGCAGGAAAAAGCTTGTTAATATAGATGCTCAAAGTGGCTGGAAAACTTATTTGCAGCGACATGTCTCCCGTGTTGCTGATGGAACTCAACAGGCTGGCAATATTCGGAGGTATGAGGGCGTTCAGTTCAGAAATCCCCACAGGGTAATCACCGCCGAGAAATGCCCCTCTCAGCCGGCTGAAGAAACGACTCATCCCTTTAAGGTAATCGTACGAGAACAGTCCCTCGCCGAGCAAAAAGCATACAAAATCCCTGTCTATACATACGGACCCCATTGTCAAAACACACTTTTCTTCTGATTCCTCGTAACGTGTGATGTCGTACGCGTTGATTATCATGCACTGGTTGGGTCCTCCATAACACAGAACGTCTTTTTCAGGATCGCACTCCGCCTTTGCCGCAGGCGAGAAGAATACGCCTGTGTCCGGGTCTACCACGTCTATAAAGCGCTCCATCGCCTTTGCAAAACTCAAAGCGGACTTAATGTAAATGCTGCTACGCGTTGGATCGTTAGAAAGCTGAAGAAAAGACGGCCCAACCACGCGTGCCAGTGACCGTATAAATCTTATAGGCTCTGAAAGAGGTGGAAAGTACTCAGGCACTTGCTGCGAAATGCTACGCGTATAGGCCTCTTCCAAGAGTTCCATGAGCGCGCTGAAACCCACGTCAAAATTGATACCCATAAGTGCAGAAACGAAACCATCAAGAAAGTTCAAAATTCCACTGATCGCATACACAAGAGGTGTTTTCCACACGCCATCCAGTGCCATGTCAAGTATGGGTGACGAGGTGTTCCCGAGAACGAGGGGTATGGGACCACCAGGGTCAAATGGAGGACAGTTGTTGTCAATAATGCTATCGGCTTGTGCTTCAAAGTCCTGAATGTAATCGTGCACTCCCTTGAGCATTTCGTATACAAGAGGGTCTATCGAGATATCCCCTTCTGCCAGCGGGAGCAATCCCTCGCTTGAAACCATCGTACCAATTGAACCCACCATCCGGACAATCATGCCCAGATTGGCGATAAGCAGCCCGAAGTTTTTCTCACATGAGGAGCCCTCCACTTTGTTAAACTCATCGTAAGCAACCTGAAACCACCCCGAGCGCAGAAAATGTTTCCCCCTTTCCAGGTGATCGTACTCAAACCCGCATCCTGCTGACATGAAGACGACGATACACACCAATACCGTGATTTTTTTCATGGTTTTTCCTCCACCAGAAACATTGTTATCTTACGTTTTCGTGGTTCAAACACCTCTGTAAGTGCTCCTGCCTTTACCACATTCCCTCTTTTGTCCAGCAGGTGACAATGCCCTTCTGCGCTGATGCGGACCAAAGCCCTCCTGAAGATATTCCCCTCCCTTATGGTAATGCTCTGGCACTTCAAAGATTGAACCCCGCCCTCATACCGATGCCAGAAGGCAAGTGGGCCTCCCCGCCTGAGCTCTTCGGGAAATTCTTCCGCTTCAGATGCAACGTGCTTCAAATTTACACGGCGCCCGTCGAGCACAACCTCCACCATGAGAAGATTTTTCAATCCGCGCATGCGTGCCATTTCACGGGCTTCACCTGCGTCAATAATTCCGTCTCTATTCGCATCCATGTCTTTAAGAAGGTTCTCGTACTGGCTGCTGGAAGGCAGTATGTACTCGAAAATTTCCAGCACAACCGTATTACCCTGGAGTGCCAGAGCTTCCACACGATCATACTTTGCTTTGTGTGCATACCCGGGAACAGCCAGGAATACAATTACGCCAACGCTTATACACCTTACAGGGATTCGCATTAATGACTCAGCTTACCTGCCTCAACAATAATTTTTCTGATTTCTTCGCGTGTAATTAATCTCTTTACTTTCCCCACGCGAGCAACAGCCGGCATTTTCTCCGGAAGTGAGGCACCGGGCGCATCGAATTCTCCATTGTTATTTGCATCCACAAAAATGGCATTGGTAAAAGCGAAGGGCAAATCCGACGCACTGCTAACCACAGGCACCATCGGATAATTATCCAGGTAATCGGGATCATCTCTTACCACAACCACGTACCAGGCATCTGCAGTTGGATTGACCACTTCCACGTGATGATAAATTTTCTGGCCATTATTAATCTGAAAATCAGCGCTGGTGAGCCTGTATACTGTAAGAGGTTCAGGCCAATTATCGTTGGGCTGACCGCCCAGGGCTACTGTCCCGGGGGTATTGGAGAAAATTTCCAGCGTGTCCACTGACATCCATTCGGGCAGGCGGATCTCAACGTGCAGTTCCAGTGGCCTTCCACCCGGAACCATGTCCCCCATTAGGTAAATTTCACTGCTTCCCTCAGGCTTGATGTAAAAATGCACAAAAGGCCCGTTTGTACCTACAACCCTCCCTGCCTGAATGGCACGGGCGAACACTTCCGGAGTTATGGAAAGGGGAGTGTCGTATTCGTCGCCCACATAGATTAGACTCCTGGGAAAACCTGCACCAGAGGCGTACCAGCGATGGGTGTCCGACACCGCAATGCCCGTCTTCCTGAGGCCCAGATTGAGAAATGTGAAGTAGTCATTGAGACACGGTGTTATTTCACTGTAAGCATTGTAGATTTCAAAGGCGTCGAAGTTATCGCTGAAGAGTCCTGTATCACCGGGTTTCTGGTTCAGACGCGAAGGATCCATGCGAAAAATTGTCGGATCAGCGTGTGTTTTCAGCGTGTCCGTATCAAGCTGAATTGCCGTAAAGTAACCCTGTAGCGGAGAGCGCGGGTGGTTCACGGCCACGACCGGATGCTCAATGGCTCCCTTCTCACGAAGAGCGGTGAATATTTCTTCAGGTGTCAGATTGGGACCGCCTCCCCCGGCCCAGTCCACTGCACCGTTTTGATACTCTGCAGGATTCACCTTTAAGGGATAGGCATTGAAATGCCCGACATCAAAAGTGGTCAGTTCTTCGCCTGGAAATGAAGCCAGGAACGATGTTGCTCCCAGTGATTCAATGACGGGGTCATAATCGGTGATGAAGTCGTGGTCCGTGCTCACAAGCACCTCCACTCCCTCGCCCATGAATGTAATGACCCTGTCAATGAGCGGAACCGGTGCATCCGGGCTGTTGACAGAATGGACGTGTAAGTCTGCAGAAATATAACCCGACGTGTTCACGACGTGGTCGATCCGGGCATTGATCGTTTTTTCCTCGCCTGATGCAAGAGTGATCACTTCCGTGTAGGTTGAAAATTCCATTCCCCTGGAAACCATCACCTTGTAAGTACCTGGGGGTACAGGCAATCGGTTCTTGAAGTACCAGCCACGCTTGGCCATGATGCTGATCTTGCCTTTATGGTCGACGAACGCCTGTACCTGAACTCCGGTGCCAAATTTGTCGTAAAGGGTGTCCGCAAAAAGACGCTTTTCCTGGCGAGGGCATGTACCCTCGCACAGCACTGAAACCTTGGCAGGCAATGTCACGGGATCGGGACCGAGTGCAGGGTCAACACCCGTAACTTTAAATACAAGGTATGCGGGTTGAGGAAGGGTGAAATCAACCTCCACGTTCTGGTCTCTGGTTACGGTGACTGTCTGTGACGGGCCTTCCGGCCAATCCACCACGTCGACATAGGCTGTATATTCACCTGTTTTTAATTTCCCGGTGAACGTACCCTGTGCATCGGTAATGAGAAGATTTTCAAGCCCACCCTCGGCATTAACAAAAGCCACTCTTGCGCCCTCTACCGGTTCACCTCCTGCTGTGACTTTACCCGAGACTGTTCCCACATCAGAGACGTTTCGAATCTTGTAAAGCTCGGATACGAAGGTGTCATAGTTGTCAAAAACAATCACGTCCCTTGAATATACCAGGGCTCCTCCACCCGGAATTACACTGTAGCCGGCAGGTGGATTGTCCTTGTTCACATCACCTGTTGCTATGGAAAATATAAAATCAAAGGGATCTTCAGCCCCGTACTGTATCACGGCCACACCGGCAAGAATGACATTAATGGCAGGGCCAGTGGGCACGACAGCATAGCCTGAATCATCTCCCATGAATCCAAGGTAAGGAGTATTGGTGATGTCAGTAAGAGTATCTCCTGAATAGCCAAAGCCGGGCATTTCGTCCACACGGAGGGCTCCGTTGAAATAAGCAACATTACCGCCTGAATCGATGATGTCGCCTGTGGTGGTTACAAGTGTATCCTGCGAATCATTGCATATGGCCGTGTAAACCGTGAGGTGATGTTCGCCTGCACGAAGGACATAATAATTGGACACATGCACAGGGATGCCGGCATTGAGGTCCCAGGGCAATTTAAGTTCAATGTTCAATCCAAATGAACTTCCAATAGAATCAAGTGCCGAGGAAAGATTGATATAATCCAGGAGGGTACTTTTGCCACTCGCGCGAAGAACGAGCACGCCATCTGAACCATCCCTTACGATTTCAAACCGGGTAGCATCCATCGTGTAACTGAGGCCTATAAACGTGCTGATTTCTCCCATCACATCGTGCCAGACACCATCTTCGCGAATCACATCTGCATCTATGAGATTACCCCCGTAGGGAGCTGGAGAAATCTGGCGTGAAGGCTGCTGTATAATCACACGAATTTCATTGTTGGATAGAAGAACGTCTCCGGCACGTCCCATAAATGAACCCCCCAGCTCCGGAGGCATGGATTCTAAAGTGTCGTTTTCAGTAATTTTTTTCCACGTAACCGTACCCTGGTTTTCTGCCTGAAGGGTATTCACCATATCCATAAGGCTTCGGGGAGCACATACAGGGGTAGTCTCCCTCCCACAACCAGTAGACAGCAACACCACAGCGAGGAAGAGGACCTTCAACTTTCTCATCTTAAACCCCCACGCGTTGCTTTAAGGTGATTATACGAGGCACCCAACTCGACACACAAGAAAAAGATGATGACGCAATGCAGCGTACGTAGAATTTCCAAACTTGATAAAAAAATATCCGGGGCGGCCCGCTTTCCGCCCCGGATGCGAGGAGGGGGATATGTTTTTTATTTACAATTTAAAACAGCGGGACCTCTCCTGAATCCTTGATGTATTCAATGGCACCAAGGTCAACGACCGGTTCACCACCTGCAGGTGGAGTTACATTCGGATCACCCGCATCTATGCAGGGACTTGTGGCCGTAAGCGAATAATCATTGAGGTCCGAATCGGTAAAATATGGATCAGCATGAATGACGTTACTGTAGGTGACTACGTTTACAAGGTCGGAACCCGTGTTTCCGTACAGATCAAGGTAATCAATATAGGAATCAATCGCGGTACCGGCGTAATCCGCAATACCATCATCGTTAAACACCACGATGGCATTCGTCATCGTGAACCCAACCGTGCGAGAGATCACCACACCAGCATTGGTGTTATAGGCCACAGTCGGATTGAGCACCGTTGTGTACCGGTCATTGCTGAAGTAAAAACCCACTCCGTTCTTCGTCACTATGGTCCTCTCGACCTTGAGAGGAGTTGCGGGTTGAAAACCGGGGTCAAACGAGGTGGCCACGCCTGCAAAATTATTGCCCCTGGCTGCACAATGAAACACGTATACATCATCTGATGTTCCTCTTATTTGAAGTCCGATCCAGGAAGAGACAAATGAAGAATCTCTCAGTTCCACCTTGTTGGAAGAGTCCACAACCACCGCCGAGTCACCGGCAGAGATAAAATCGCTTGTTTTCACCACCACGCTTCCAGAGTTTCTGATGACAACTCCAGAGGCATCCACTGTGTCTATGTAGCAGTTTTCAATTGTGGCACCGGAAACATTCTCCAGGCGCATACCATTACCCGGTACGTTGAGTGATGGGTCTGCACTGGAATTATCATTGTAGATGCGGCGAATATCACATCCGGTGATCACCACCCCCTCAGCCCCTTCAATAACAAGAGCCTCACCGGTGACATCTGAGAAAACGAGATTCTCAAGCCTGAGGTACTTACCACCGATGATTTTCATTGGAGCGTAAAACACCGCACCAGCCTCTGCTCTGATCACCATGGGGTTACCTGCATAACCAGCAGCAACGGGAAGCTGGGAAAGGTCCAGCGTTACACGTTCCGAGTAGGAACCCGCCAGTAAAACAATGTCATCTCCTGCATCCCACTGAGGATTGTTGGGATATATTGCCTCGGTGATGCTGCGGAATGCTGAATCTGGGGAAAGACCATTACCGCCCGCCGGTGCCGCAGGGTCCACGTACCATGTGGCTTCCGAAGAAGCAACCGTTCCACTTCCTCCGCTTCCTCCACTGTTTCGGGATGAGGTGCCATCATACCTGCAGTAAGAAGCTGCAAACACTACAGCAAGGAGAACAACAAAATGTTTCAACCCCATCCCCTCGCCTTTCTTCCTTCTTGTGTGTAGTTTCTTCATCACTACCACCTCCTTTTTTGCGTACACTATCAGGAGGTGCACATGGCGTGCCAACAACCAAAGCGCTTGTTTTTCAAGCACTTACATTGGAAACTCGGCACAACAGAAGTGCCCGCGCACCTCAAAAAGAGGGGTGCAATTGTACCCAGGGGGTTTTGGGCTTATCCTTGATGTACAGCGAAATATTTAGATTATTTGTCAGGTATTATTGGGTTACCGGCTTATTAAAACCAATTTTCCGTGCCCGGCGTTTAGCCTTGAGTTCAGCCTCAACAGCCCGCAGGAAATCCTCCATTCGTATCTCACCCTTTTCACGACGTGTTTTAACCCTGGAAGCTGCCTTACGAGCGGCATTGAGCACCGCGTTCTTAATTTCTGCTCCTGTGAGCTCAAATTCAGCCAGTTTGTTTAAGTCAACATCCGGAGCAAGGGGGGCTGAAGGCGGAAGCAACCTTTCCCAAATCTTTCTCCGGAGCTTCCTGTCAGGGGGGTCAAATTTCAACTTCAAGGCCACCCGTCTGTCAAGGGCGGGGTCAAGCACGGGTTCATAATTGGTGGTGAGAATAACCACGCCCTCATATCTTTCGATCTCTGTGAGAAGAATATTGACCACCCTGTTATCGTACTTCATGTCTCGCTGCGAGCGCTGAGCAAAAAGGGCGTCAGCCTCGTCAAACAGGAGCACACAATCACGCGAAGCCGCTTCTTCAAACAGGTTAACAATGTTTTTTTCCGTTACACCTACAAAACAATTTTCCACCTGATCATAGCGTACAAGTCCCAGTTCCTTCTTGAGAAAAGCTGCAACAGCCTCAGCCATCATGGTTTTTCCCGTACCTGGCGGGCCGTAAAAAAGAAGTGCAACACCCTTTCCGTAATGGATAACCCTCCCGAAGCCCCACTTTTTGAAAATAATATCTTCCTTGCCCACCTGTGAGAGGACATCCCTGAGCATTTCCAGGCGATCCTCAGGAAGCACCACGTCTTCAATGTGATAACGAGGTTTCATAAAGCGTATAAGGCGCTCAGGCGGAATGCCTTCCTCCTCGCTCATACGGGAAAACATCACATCGTTTTCAAATATGGACGATTCATAACCGATAAGCTCAGAGAGCGCCTTTTCTGTAAGGTGATAATCCACATGAAGAGGTGAAGTTCTGTAGGACTCGTACGCAACAAGACCGCTTCTGATAAGCCGTCCTTCGGAGGAAAGAAGTGGGATTTTCTTCATGCGCTCGACCTTGTCAGGAAACAAAAGGCTCAGTATGGAAGCCCCGCGTTTGCCCGTCAGCCCCCGGTCCTCCAGTTCGTTCATGAGAAGCATAACGAGTATGGTAATTTCCGCGTTGTTGAGAGAATACCGTTTTTTAAGCTCCAGCAACCGAAAGGTGTGCTTCCTCCGGCTTACCCGCCGTTCCATCTTGCGAATTTCCTGCTTGATCTTTTTTATTTCTTCGCTAACGGCTTCCAGCTTCTGAAGCTTCTCCTTTGCCCTCTGGGACGCAAAGGAATCATCCCCCACGCTGCGTGGAAACATTACATCACGCGATTCCTCAATATCGCGCTTTTCCTGGAGAAGTTCAATATATCGAAACCACAATTCCCAGTACTCAGCTTCTATTTCAGAAAATGTCTGGGATTTCATCACTCACCCTCCTGAGGCAATCCAGTCATTATCATATCACAGGATACCACCAATCTCACAGGCAAGGGTTCCTTCTTTTTATTTAATTACGACGAAAAACACCCAAAATTCCTTCGAACAATCTTCATGATTTGACAAATTTCATGTAATATACCGGGTCTCCGTGCAAAAGATGATGGATTCGTTCATATTTCGTATAAAATCGCCCGGGCAAAAAATTGACAAAAAACGGCTCTGGATATAAGGGCTGGAAAAGCCGTGACATGAGCACCTGCTCCACAATCCAGTACGCATACTCAGCCCAGTCGGTGGCCACTTCTATAAATCCTCCGGGTACAAGCTTGCAATGGTACGCCCGGAGAGCAGATAAAGTAAAAAGTCTGTGCTTTTTATGTCGGCGTTTGAACCAGGGATCAGGAAAATTGAAATAAAACCCTTTTACACACCCGTCCTCAATGAGGAAAGGAACTGCAATCCGTGCATCCTCCAGCACGAGTCGGATGTTGCTCAGCCCCAGACGCATGATACGCTGTTTTGCTTTCTCTACACTCTTGAAAGACCACTCAATCCCCAGGTAAAGGCATTCAGGATGCTGGGCAGCCAGATGGCACAAAAACTCGCCGTTACCAAAACCCACCTCTACGTAGAAATCCCCTTCACTTCCAAAAACAGACCTGAGAGGAAGGGGAATAACAGGGAATTCCCTGCCCAGAAAAATCGTGTTTGCAGAACGGTTCAGCGTTTCTTGAGCACAAATACCGCCCGTCTGTTTTTGGCCCATGCCTCTTCATTGTGCCGGGGATCAGCGGGTACGGATTCGCCGTAACTGATGGTTTTAATGCGGTCTTCAGGAATACCCAGAATCACAAGATATTTCTTCACACTGTCAGCACGGCGTTGTCCCAGGGCGAGGTTGTACTCTTCTGTACCACGCTCATCGCAGTGACCTTCTATGACAAGATCGTAGTCAGAATTGTTTTCCAGAAACGGCTTTAACCATTCGGCGTTTTGCTTTACTGTCTCTCGTGCTTCAGGTGAAAGCGAATAATCATCAAATGCAAAATACACATTCTTGAGTTGCCGCAGTACAATCCCCTCGCCTCCTGATCCCTTACCAATCACATCATCTTGCGAAAATGTTACAACAGGAGCAGTAATGGTGCCCGCGGGGGGTAATGAAGGCTCTCCTGTCTCACCTGCTTTGGACTCTGCCTCTTTGGCCTTAAGCGCTTTCTCCAGGGCCTGCTTGGCCAGATTCTCTGCAGAAATAGCCGATGCACGAGCAGCAGGATATTCTCCCGATTCCATTTCCTTTATAGCCTTTTCCAGAAAATTTTCTGCACTCTGAAATTCATCGGGTGCATATTTGGGTGCTTCTGCTTTACGTGCCTCTTCAACAGCCTGTTTGGCCCTTTCAATTTCTACGAGGGGTTTCTTCACACATCCTGCATAAAAGGCTACGAAAACCACCACTGTCCACACCAAATATCGGCGCATGGTTCCACCTCCTCCCGTTGTTTTTATCGCAGGCCTTATGTCACAGATTATCTGAAGGACCTTAAGTGGTCAACCTCAACTGTAATTATTTAAGGTGATCTTCTTTGATTTCCCCCAGAATCCGATTTCGATCATTTTGCCATTGCCTGTAATATTCTGGAAGTCGTGTCAGCACTTCCAAAAGGCCGGCACCTGCGAATAATGCTTTTGAAAGTCGTTTTTCCAGCATCGCACTTTTCACATGCTGAGCAAAGGTACGGACCGTTAAATAAAGATTTCTGCTGAAAGAACGGCTGGGATCTAAAAGATTGTATATGTATTGGGAACGTATGAGCATATTCTCACGGTAAGGAGCTCCCCGTTTGTGATGTACCCGGCTACCGGGTACGATGACTGAGCGGTATCCCAAAAAGCTTGCCATCCTGCACAGGTGAATTTCTTCGTAGTACATAAAAAATCCTTCGTAAAACAAACCTGTCTTCAAAAACACATCCTTTTTCAAAAGTATGCACGAACCTTCAACCCAGGAAACTTCCACAGTTTTTTCTTCAGGAGCCAGACCTACCATCTCTTTGGTCCACTCATTGGGTTGGTTATTGTCGTATTCAAGCTGGTACGGTCCGGCTATTCCCACGCAGGGATTCTTCAATGCTCCGATCAAACCCTCAAGCCAACCTTCTTCAAACCACAAATCCACGTTCAGCAGACCAATGTACTCAGCGCCTTCAGCCAGAGCAGTAAGAATTCCTTTGTTCATTCCTCCGGCATAACCGAGGTTTCTCTCGTTAGTAATAATCCTGAGACCCGGGTAAAGGTCCTTCACGCGTTCAAGACTTCCATCTGTTGAAGCGTTATCTACGAAAATAAGGGATACACTTTTGGGGAGTGTGGCATTAAGTGTTTTGAAAAACCTGTCCAGCCACTCAAGTCCATTGTAATTGAGAATAACGAGATAAATTTTTTTCTTGTTCTTGTCAGGCACCTGAGTCACCTCTGGGGTACACACTTTTCTATATTTTACTAAAAGTACGTCGGCGCATCTCTCCCATTATCCGGGTTAGAAAACAACAAACGATTTGACGCTTCGTGATCGTTCATCACTTCTGCCCCACAAGTTTTAAATCAGCAAAAGGAAGACAGGTGAACTCCACACCATACAACCCGGATTAAGGTAAATACCAAAAGTAACAAAAAGTAATAAAGCGTTCCCTACTTCTCAGCAGCCAGCCTTCTCAGCACATATTGGAGGATGCCTCCGTGAATAAAGTATTCCACTTCCACCTCGGTATCCAGGCGCGTAAGCACTGAAAACTCTATAGCAGAACCATTTTCTCTGACAGCCTTCACCTGCAGGGTCTTCTGAGGTGCTATGTCCTTGATACCGTAGATGTAAAACTCTTCACTTCCGTCAAGCCCCAAACTCTCCCATCCCTCTCCTTCCTGAAACTGAAGGGGAAGCACGCCCAGTCCCACAAGATTGCTGCGATGAATGCGTTCAAATGATTGAGCAAGAACAGCCCGGATACCGAGCAGTCTTGTCCCTTTGGCTGCCCAGTCACGCGATGAACCTGTACCATACTCTTTACCTGCCAGCACAATGAGGGGCACCCCTTCCTCCAAGTATTTCATCGCTGCTTCGTACACAAACATTTCTTGCTTTTCAGGAAACTTAATCGTGAATCCACCCTCCTTGGGAGCAACGAGCCTGTTTTTGATACGTACGTTAGCAAAGGTCCCCCGCATCATCACCTCGTGATTGCCCCGACGCGAACCATAGGTATTAAACTCCTCAGGTCTAACCCCCTTTTCGATCAGGTACCGGCCTGCTGGATAGTCTGACGGAATAGGTCCCGCGGGTGAAATGTGGTCGGTGGTTACAGTATCACCAAGTACCAAAAGAGACCGTGCATTTTCAACGTCCTGAGGCGATGGGACCTCAAGGGAAAGCCCTTCAAAAAACGGAGGCCTCTGGATATAGGTGGAGGCAGGGTCCCAGTGATAGGTCTCTCCCGTGGGTGCTTCCAGTGCCTGCCATCTTTCATCACCCTCAAGCACCTTACCGTACTTTTCAGTGAACATATCTGGCGAGAGAAGTCCATCAAGAATTTTCTGTATCTCCTCGCGCGAAGGCCATATATCTTTCAGATACACATCATTGCCGTGTTGATCCTTGCCTATGGGTTCACTGGTGAGATCCAGATCTATTCGGCCAGCAAGCGCATAAGCAACCACAAGCATTGGAGAAGCAAGGTAATTGCCCCTTATGAGCGGGTGGATCCTGGCTTCAAAGTTACGATTGCCGGAGAGCACAGAGGTCACATAAAGACCTTTTTCTTTTACGGCTTTTTCAATCTCGGGAGCAATGGGTCCGCTGTTTCCGATGCATGTAGTACATCCATAGCCGGCTATATTGAAACCAAGTCTTTCCAGATACTCCAGAAGTCCTGCTTTCTTTAAATATGCCTCCACCACACGCGAGCCTGGTGCAAGTGAGGTTTTTACATACGCAGGGATCTCCAGACCCTTCTCTACAGCCTTTTTGGCAACAAGACCAGCACCCACAACCACGTAAGGATTGGAAGTATTGGTGCACGAGGTAATGGCTGCAATCACCACCGCACCGTCAGCAATTTCCACCTCTTTCCCATTGATGGAAATCCTTGCCGAACGTTTATCGCTTCCATCCTGACGGGTGCCAAGAAACTCTACAAACGCTTTTTTCATTTCTTTCATGGGAATGCGGTCCTGTGGGCGGGACGGTCCTGCGAGAGAAGGTTCGACTGTGGACATATCCAGTTCCACAACTTCCGAATATTCAGGCTCTTCCTCTCCTGTGTAGTACAGCCTCTGTTCCTTGGCGTACCGCTCCACCAAGTCTGCTGCATCCTCACGCCCTGTCAGGCGCAAAAAGCGGACTGTCTCTTCATCAACAGGAAAAAATCCTGTGGTTGCCCCGTATTCGGGCGCCATATTGGCGAGTACTGCACGATCAGGCAAACTCATGGATTTCACTCCAGGCCCAAAATACTCAACAAATTTGCCCACCACCTTGTGCTTGCGCAGAAGTTGGGTAATGGTAAGTACCAGGTCGGTTGGAGTGACTCCTTCCGGAAGTTCCCCGTAGAGGCGAACACCCACCACCTGGGGAATGGCCATGTAATAGGGCTGGCCGAGCATCGTCGCTTCCGCTTCAATACCACCAACACCCCAACCAAGCACACCAATACCATTGATCATGGTGGTATGGGAGTCGGTTCCGATAAGGGTATCGGGAAAGGCAACAGTCTCCCCCTTAACTTCCCGTGTCATAACAACACGTGCTAAATACTCTAAATTGATCTGATGAATAATGCCCGAACCCGGAGGAAAAATGCGCATGTTCTGAAAGGCTTTTTGTGCCCATTTGAGAAACACGTAACGCTCGCGGTTGCGCTCGTATTCTTTTTCCATATTCTTGTGTAGAGCATCCGGTTCGCCGTAATGGTCTATCTGCACCGAATGGTCAATGATGAGATCTACGGGTATCAGCGGATTGATTTTCTGTGGAGACCCGCCCAGAGCTGCCATGGCATCGCGCATGGCTGCCAGGTCCACCACGCCCGGCACGCCGGTGAAATCCTGCATAACCACACGCGCAGGATAGTAAGCAATCTCCCGCGGCTTATCATACTTCTGTTTCCAGTTGGCGATTTCTTTCACATCTTCTTCTTTCACTATACGTCCGTCCATGTTGCGCAAGGCATTTTCCACCAGCACCCGAATGGTGAAAGGCAAACGTCCGATTTTTGCAATGCCCTGCTCCTCGAGATAAGGCAGGCTGTAAATGGCGTATTTTCTGCCGTTAACCTCGATGTACCGCTTTGCACCTTCCATGCCCATGGCTGTTAACCTCCTTCAAGTAATGGGATTTTCATTGTAAATAGTGCCTTCACAATGGGCAATGATTTTGAACAGCGCGAAAAGAGAGAAAAAGCAGGGCAAAATCACTCATTCACTCTTCCATTCTTATCAAGAAAAAAGGCGCAATCACCGAAATGCCGCCTGCGATGAGAAAGGGTAGTCTGTAACCACCGGCCTGGGCTACTGCTCCATAAAGAATAGCACCGATAAATGAAGCGGCAGTGATGACTGTTCTGAAAGCCCCCCATACGCCACCCACTTCCTGGGAAGGAAATATGCGAGAAGCCATTACCCGCATGGCCACGAAAATAAAAGCATCTCCCAGTTCATGTAAAAGCCTGAAACAGAGAATCCCGGAAAACCCCTGTGAAAGAGCCATGAAAATGTTTCCTGTCCCGGAAAGCATAAGCCCCAGAATGTAAAGCGAACGACCTTTCTTCAACTGTTCTCCCACCCTCCCGCCTGCAATCCCACCTGCACCCAGAGAAAGCATGGCCAATCCCATAGCAAGGCCCATCTGTCCACCGGAAAGACCCACCTCCTTCATGAGAAAAAGCCCGAGCGCGCTTACTTCTGCTCCAAAATGCATGGTGTGAAGAAACATTGCACATGCCAGGAGCAGGAAAGCCCTGCTTCGTATGTGCTGCCTGTAAGAAGGCTTACCCACCTGCACGTGGACGGAAGGCATGCACCAGAGGGTCAAACCTGCTGCGAGAATGCTGAACAGCGTAAGGCCTCCATACAATGAATGAAAACTCACACGCCCCACGATATAACCCATGGTTACATACCCTAAGGCCATGCCCAAACCGCCGACACCCGTAAAGTAACCAAACGCCCGGAAGCGATTCCCTTCAGGTACTGACTTCAGAAAAAAAGCATCTGCACCCATGCGCGCAAGTGTGCTTCCCAGAGCTCCAAGAACATAAGCAGTCACAAGTAATAAAGGTGAAACAGCTCCTAACAAAAGCACAGGGAAAAAACAAAAAACTACAAAACCTGCAGATGTGATGGCTCGAACGGAAAATTTGTCAGTAACAACTCCTGCGGGACCTGAAAAAAGCAATCCTGCAATGTAAAGTACGCTGGCTATGACACCGATCTGACTGCCAGTGTACCCCAGGGCCCCAAGATACACAGGCGTATAAACGAATACCGGATAAAACACCCATACGAGAAAAGCCACGAGATATGCCCACGATAACGAAACAGAAAGGCCTTCAGCGGATGAGTTCATACGCAAGCCATCCCTGTGGAGAAATCCTCCGCTGAATTATCCGGAGTTGACCCTGAAAATACTTTTCCAGGGGAGGCTCTTCACCTTTCATTATTCCTGTAATAAAGAGGCGACCACCTGGTCTTGTAAGCTCTGCCAGAGCATCAAAAACACGGAGCAAAACAGGCGTAAGCATATTGGCCAGCACAATATCGAAAGAACCTTTTACGTGCTCTACTCCTGCACATGCAATTTTCACTTGGTTTTCAACACCGTTGAGGTGAACATTAAATCTGGCCACGTGCACAGCCCTTGGTTCTACATCCACACCCACAACTTTCCTCGCTCCCAGGGACACTGCGGCTACAGAGAGGATGCCTGTACCACAACCCGCATCCAACACACGACTATTGTGGAAAAGACCAGAGTTTTCATCCATCCAGCTCATAACCAGTTGTGTTGTCTCATGAGCGCCATTTCCAAAAGCAATGCCTGGTAGCAACGCGATTTTACCTGTTGTGACATCGGGGGATTCCCATGGAGGAACGAGTAAAAATCGCTCACCTATTCTGCGCCCGGGGTGATTTTCATGATGATGAGTAACATCTTTCTCTTTCACTACCCGTACAGAAACGGTGCCAGCCGGGATCTTTTCCCTCAAATACTTTACAGTTTCCTTTGATGTAAGGGGGAAATACCCGTAAATCACGGGCTTTTCTTCAGGCGAAATAAAATCCGGATGAAAACACAATCCCTTCTTCTCTTCGAGGTATACTCCCTGTGATCCTGCACTCAACAACAGCAACGCGATCTCCACAGGATGAGCAGAATAATCCCTCACCCCTACTTCTAACCACTCCCCCTGCCCCTTCTCTTTCAATGGACTCGTGAACTTTTTCACCTTCCCCCGCCAGAGTCATTGTAATACATATGACAGGACAAGATGCAACAAATAGCGAAATTAATGCCAGAGCATCTGAGTGCACATAAAAAGAAGTGGCGTCCTGGTCAGACATTGCAAAAAACGACATGAGAAACCAGGCATCCACGCGCAAACATCCGCCGGTATTTAAAAAAGTTCTCAAAAAACGCTTGCTTTTTACATAACTTCTCAAACCAGCACTTCTGTCCTATAAAAACCGTAAAACATACCCCAATTTTTCTTGACTTGAACCAGCTCGATTGCTAAAAGTGAAATTGACTGACTGTTCAATCAATAAAACCTTAATAGGAGGTGGTGCCATGGCAGACCTCACGCCGAGGAAAGTTTTTGAGGAGATCATCCCGGAGCGGATGAAGGAGAACCCGGACCTCGCCAAGTCCATCAATGCCACTTACAAATTCGTGGTTACTGGCGAAGGCGGAGGTACCTGGGTGGTGGATCTCACAAAAGAGCCTCCAGAAGTCAGAGAAGAAGACACTGACGCTAACTGCACAATCACCATTGCAGCTGAAGATTTCGTCGCAATGCTGGAAGGCAAACTGGATGGCCAGATGGCCTTCATGACCGGCAAACTGAAAATTGCAGGCGATATGAGTCTGGCAATGAAACTCGGACAGATCCTGAAAAGAGGTTAATGCTACCATTTGAAGGGGCGGTGGTTATTCCGCCCCTCTTCATCCTCTCTTTCTGTAACAATTCAGTACAGGGTTATAAGTCCAGTGTTAAAAGGAATTCGCATTCTTGACTTCACCCGGCTTCTCCCGGGGCCCTATGCCACACTCATACTCAGGGCCATGGGAGCGGAGGTTATTAAAATTGAAGACCCCCGCACGGGCGATTATATGCGATGGATGCCTCCGCAGGCCAAACGCTACAGTGTCATATTTGATCTCCTCAACAGGGGCAAAAAAAGCATCTGCCTGGACCTGAAACACCCAAAAGCTCGAGAAATTATTGAAAAACTTGTGCACTCTGCCCACGCCCTCATGGAACAATTCAGGCCAGGGGTCATGGACAGACTGGGACTGGGTTATGCTCACCTTTCCAGCATCAATCCCTCCCTGGTCTACTGCTCCATAAGTGGATTCGGGCAATCAGGTCCCCTGGCAGAGAAGGCAGGACATGACCTTAATTACATTGCACTCGCAGGTATCCTGCAGGTCAATGCAAATGGAAATGATCATCCGGTATTACCACCTGTTCAAATGGCTGACCTCACAGGAGGACTTTTTGCAGCACTCGGCGTACTGGGCGGAATCATTGAAGCGCAGCGTACAGGAAAAGGTCGGTATCTGGACGTGGCAATGATGGAAACAGCTCTCGCATTCATGGCGCACCATCTGGCAGTATCAGCTCTCACAGGTGACAACCTGAAACCCCGGGGCATGGAACTTACAGGATCAGTTGTGTGTTATAACGTATACCGCACAAAAGACGACCGCTTTATCACCCTTGCAGCCTTGGAGCCGAAATTCTGGAAAGAATTCATCGAGGCCACGGGTGCCCGAGAACTTGCAGGAGAACAGTTCGCACCTGCACGCGATGGTGAAGAAGCTTACGAAAAAGTAAAAGCACTGTTTGCATCACGCACACTTAAAGAGTGGGAGGAACTTTTCCAAAAATTCGATGCCTGCGTGGCACCTTCACGCACACTTCAGGAAGTGCTCAACTGCCCTCATCTTTCAGAACGCGGTATGTTCCAAGCATGCGCGGCAGAAGAGGGAGTGACCTGCACGTTTCCTGTCATTCCCCCGGCCACACCCGAGGAATACCGCAAACTTGCTCCAGCACCTCATCCAGGTCAGCACACGCGTGAAATACTCCTGGAACTTGGATATAATGAAGTCCAAATTCAGGAGTTTGAGGGGGAGGGTTTAATTAAAAATGGGCAGACCTAAGGTACTCATAGTAGACGATAACCCTTCGGTTGTTACCCAGGAAAAGCAGATGTTGTCGGATTTCAACTTCGATATTATTACCGCCGCTGATGGAACCGAAGCTATCAAAAAGGTTACCACGGAAAAACCATTTCTCGTGCTTCTTGACCTCATTCTCCCAAAAATCAACGGAGACGCTGTGTGTAAATACATTAAAGAACATCCCGAACTTCACGATACGGCGGTAATCATCGTCACATCAAAAGATGATCCTAACTATCTTGAAAGATGCTTTCGTTCTGGATGTGATGCCTATGTTGTCAAACCTCTTCATAAAGACGATCTGAACAAAAAAATACGAATTATCATGCAGGAAAAGGGTCTCGATTGAGTGAGCTCAAGCATGCAACCGTCGCATTGTTAGAGCAGATAGACTGGCAGGCGGTTCGGGAAGAGAGTGCCCAGCTCTTATCCAGGTACGTAAAATTCGACACCACCAATCCTCCAGGCCGGGAGAAAGAAGCCGTTGAATTTATGGCTGACTTTCTTACAGGCGAGGGTATTGCGTGTCGTGTCGAAGAAAGTGCACCTGCGAGAGCCAATCTCATCGCAGAGTACGGACGTGGTGAAGAAACGGAAATCATACTCCTCAGTCATGCAGACGTGGTTCCAGCGGTGGAAAAGGACTGGAGCCATCCCCCGTTTTCAGGTGCTGTTGCTGATGGGTACATCTGGGGCAGAGGGACCCTTGACTGTAAAGGGCTTGGAATTATGGAAGCGCTGGCCCTGGTGCTTTTAAAGCGTGCAGGTATAAATCCATCCAGGAAAGCACAGCTGATTGTTGTTGCAGACGAAGAAGCAGGAGGCAGATACGGTGCACATTACGTAACCGAAGAACTCGGAGAAGGGAGAGGAGCAAAATACCTGCTCAATGAGGGTGGAGTGGGAACCGACGGGGTACTGGGAAACCTCAAGGCGTTTAATCTCTGTTACGGAGAGAAAGGACCTTTGTGGTTGCGTATCACTTCTCACGGACCGCCAGGACACGGTTCAGTACCCACTCCTGAAAATGCGAACGTGCGTCTGGTGGAAGCACTGACTGCTTTTCACAAAAGGCGCCCTCGCTTCACTGTGCTGGACAGCCATCTCAAAGCACTCAGAGAGGCCGCGGAAAGCATGGGGGGATTAAAAGGTGTACTGCTGCGAATACTCAGCACCTCTAAATTTCTTGCATCACTGCTCCCTCGATTTTCTTCCAGCCATTACCTGAGAGCCATGTACTGCAACACTGCGGCTCTTACCATGCTGAAGTCAGGTTACAAAGAAAACGTTATTCCTGAACGAGCGGAAGCTGTGATGGACGTGAGGCTTTTGCCAGGAGAAAGTGCAGAGGCATACGTCGAAGAACTGAAGGCATTTCTCTCACGTTTTGGTTCTTTTGACGTGGAGATTATAGCTGCACATGAGCCCTCGTGTTCCACTCTCGAAGGGCCTTTCCTGCAGGCGGTCAAACGCGTTCTTTCACATTTGTTTCCTGAAGCTGTTTTTATGCCCGTGCTGGCCACAGGATTTACGGACTCCCGTTATTTCCGCCATCACGGCGTGCAGGCATTCGGCCTCATCCCGGCCCTTTTTACCAAAGAACAAATCGACTCCATTCACGGTATAGACGAAAAAATATCCATCCGGCAAATGGAAGACGGCACCAGAACAATATTTGCCCTTCTCGCAGAGCTTCTCCTCCCATGAAATCACCTTTTCCTTCAAGCGTAAACTTTTATAAGGGGTATCTTCGTAGTAATATTTTTTGAGAACGTTCTGGAGTTACACCAACTATGCGAGTAAGAGAACTGATATTACGCATAAATCCCCGCCTCTTTGAGCCTCTGCTCCTGGTGGCAGGCGTGCTTTTGCTGGCATATGGACTGGCACGAGCAGTGAATTACACGATCGAGGCCCGGCTCGCGCGCACCTATTACACCGTCGCAGCAAAAGAAAAGAAAAAAGAGTTCATGCCCAAAAAAAGCAGGCGTCATGGAAAAAAGAAAAAATCAGTACCCCAGTGGAAACGCATTGTTCAAATTGACCCCTTTAAGGTCATGCCCCAGAAGGAAGCTTCCAAACCAGCCGAACCCGAAGAAGAGGTGATTTCTCCACTCAACGCGGTACTTTTAGGAACGATCGTCGGTTCAGACCCTGAATGGTCCTATGCAATCATCAGAAACAATAAAGGTCAAACAGGCGTGTACCGCCTTGGAGAAGAATTCTCTTCGGGAGTCACCATTGCCCGAATAGACACCGACAAGGTGGTTGTAATCCGCAAGGGGAAACGCGAAATTATCCCTCTCTTTGAAAAACAAAAAAAAGGTGCAAAAGCCGAAGAACGAAAATTTTATCCTCGAGAACGCGCTTCCTCCACGCGTCCAAGGCCCCCACGCAGTCGTTTTAGAACTCCAGAAATTACAGTGGTGCAGGAAGACGAAAACCATTTTGTCCTCGATGCAGAAGAGGTACAAAAAGCGACCGAAGATATGGGTCAGCTCCTCACGCAGGCCCGTATTGTGCCTTACGTAAAAAATGGAGAAACTGTTGGATATAAAGTTTTTGCCGTTCGTCCGGGAAGTATTTTTGATAAGATTGGTTTGAAAAACGGCGATGTGATAAAAATGGTTAACGGCATGAAAATTCAAAGTCCTCAAGAAGCTCTTGAACTTTTCCGCCAGTTAAGGGATGAGTCGGAATTTGAAATTACAATTGAACGGGGCAACGAGGAGAAAACGCTTTATTACACCCTGAGATAGCAATGGACAAAACAGTGCATATGAAAGGAAAATAAAAAATTTGAGACAGGAAAAAAAATGAAAAGCACGAAGAAACATTCGGTCATCCGGGTCATGGTTGCTGCTATTCTCCTCGGAATAGCAGTTCAGGGCTACGCGGCTCCCAAAAAATTCAAGATGAACTTCAAAGATGCGGACATAAAAGACATCGTCAAAGTTATATCCGATATTACAGGTCGAAGCTTCATTATTGACCAAAAAGTCCGGGGAAAAATCACCATTATTGCCCCCCGCGAGGTAACAGGAGAGGAAGCCTACCGCATTTTTCTGTCCATTCTCGAGGCCAACGATCTCACACTTGTAAAGGTGGGTAACATCTACAAAATCATCCCCGCACGCGAGGCAAAGAATTATTCCACGCGGATAGGCACCGGTGCATGGTTGCCTCCTGACATTGATGAATTTGAGACGCGGCTCGTGCCGTTGAAATACATTAATGCACAGAGCATCGCCAATATAGTAAGGGCGCTTATTTCCAAATTCGGTAACATTCAAACCTACGAACCCACCAATACGCTTATCATTACTGACCTGCGTTCCAATCTCAAAAAAATTCTCCAGATTATCTCGAAACTTGATACAGAAACATACGGGGAAGTAGTCGAAATCATACCGGTGCAATACGCCGATGTTGAAAAAATCGCTTCCGTGCTGAAAGAAATTTTTGGAACCCAAAAAGGGCGCTCTGCCGCACCCGGACGAGGAGTGAAGGGAAAAGGTAGAATGCCGGAAAAAGCACAGGGCGCCATTTCAAAAATTATACCGTACGTACCGATCAACTCGCTCATTGTCGTGGGTTCTCCGGAAGGTATAGAAGCCATGAAAGAAATCATCAAACGCCTGGACGTTTCCGTGCCGGAAGGCGAGGGAACCATTCGGGTGTATTACCTGCAGTATGCCGACGCCGAGAGCATCGCTTCAACCCTCAACAGTGTCCTTACAGGGGTGAAAAAAACGAAAGGCAAAGTCGGTGGGAAGCAGGCTGGTCCACAGGTCAAACTGAAAGAATCCAATTTCGCCATTACTGCTGATAAAGCAACAAACTCGCTCATCATCTTTGCAGCACCTCAAACCATGAAAGAGATCATCGCGCTCATTCAGAAGCTGGATATACCCCGTAAACAGGTGTATGTAGAAGCAGCAATAGTAGAAGTCTCGCTCAATAAATTACGCGAGTGGGGACTCCAGTACCACGGGGGAAAGGCCTTCGGTGAAACAGCCGGCGCTGTCTTCGGTTGGGCACCGGGAGGAGCCAAAACCATCGTACTCGACCCCCAGCAATTGCTGGCACTTTCCGGCCTTTTTGCTGCTGGATTTGGCAAAACCATAGAGGTTACAGTCGGAGGGGCGACTCTCAGCGTCCCCGCATTCGGGCTGTTTTTAAGGCTCCTTGAATCAGAGAACGACGTGAACGTGCTCTCCACGCCTCACATACTCACCATGGACAACGAGGAAGCAACCATCACGGTGGCCCAAAATGTACCTTTTCCCACGGGCAAATCAGTCGGAGCAGGCGGTGTTACAACCCAGACCATTCAGCGTCAGGATGTGGGAATTACGCTGAAAATCACGCCCCGCATTAACGAAGCCAATTCGGTTAATCTAAAAATATTCACTGAAGTATCAAATGTGTCTCAGGGACCGCAGGGACTGGATGTTAATGTCCTGGGAGTGACGACTTTTAAACGCACGTCTCAAACAGTTGTGCAGGTTGCAGATTCACATACGGTGGTTATCGGCGGACTCATGAGAGATGCTGTTACAAAGACCGAACAAAAGGTACCTATCCTGGGCGATATTCCTATCATAGGCTGGTTTTTCCGCTCCACGCAAAAGCGTGTTGAAAAAACAAATCTGCTCATCTTTCTCACGCCTCACATTATTCGAAGTGAAGAAGATCTCATCCGTCTGAGCCAGGAAAAAATTGAAGAAGGGTTCAAGTTTCGACAGCTCTATACAGGTACAGGTGAAGAATTTCGCCGGCGATTCAGCCTGGAATCAAAAGAAAAAGGCAAAGAGGAAATTTCCCCTGAAGATCGAACTTCGCTGGAAGAAAAACTTTCTCCCAAACATCGCCAGGGTGCTCCCGAAAGTGTGACAACAACTCCTGCGCCAGTGACAGCACCCTCCATGCCTGCTGCTGTCACCAAGCCCTGAAATGCCATGAGCAAGCATTTCGTCGTGGTAGGAACAGGCATAGCAGGCTTATATTTTGCTCTAAAAGCCAGTGATTTTGCAGATGTAACCATCATCACAAAAAAACGCAGTGAAGATGCCAATACTTTTTATGCACAGGGCGGCATTGCCGCCGTGATGAGCGAAGACGATTCATTTGAAAGTCACATTACCGATACCCTCAGCGTAGGCGACGGGTTGTGCCGACCGGAGGTGGTGGAAATTGTGGTAAAAGACGCACCAAAACGCATTGTTGAACTCAAGGAAATGGGTGTCCCGTTCACGGAACGAAAAAACGACTTTGATCTCGGGAAGGAAGGTGGACATTCCAAAAGGCGTATCGTTCACGCGGGAGACATCACAGGAAGAGAAATTCACAGGGTGCTGCTGGAGCGCGCACAGGAGAAATCCCGCGTACGCATACTTGAAGGCCACTTTGCAGTAGATCTCATCACCCGGCGCCGTTTTTTTGACAATGAAGCTCCGGATTAATGTTATGGCCTGTACGTGCTCAATTCCTCGACCAAAAAGGTCGAATCTCTCGAAGCCGATGCTGTAATCCTTGCTACGGGTGGAGCAGGTAAAGTATATATGGTCACCAGTAACGCTGAGACCGCAACGGGTGATGGAATAGCCATGGCTTACCGCGCAGGCCTTCCAATACTGAACATGGAGTTCATACAGTTCCATCCAACCATACTCTATCACCCGCACGCGAAAAATTTTCTTATTTCCGAAGCATTAAGGGGAGAGGGAGGAGTACTTCGCTTAAAAGATGGAACAGCATTTATGGGGAAATATCATCACATGAAGGATCTGGCACCACGTGATGTTGTGGCGCGGGCAATCGACCTGGAACTTAAACGCACCGGAGACGAATGTGTGTATCTGGATATGACACATCTGGACAAAGATTTTCTCATGCGCCGTTTTCCAAACATCTACCGCAAGTGTGAAGAACTGGGCATCGACATGTCGCGTGACCCCATCCCCGTGGTACCCGGAGCGCATTACCTTTGCGGTGGCGTTGACGTTGACACATGGGGACAAACAGAAATCCGCGGGCTCTTCGTACTGGGAGAGAGTGCCCATACCGGCCTGCACGGTGCCAACCGCCTGGCGTCCAACTCGCTTTTAGAAGCACTGGTGTTTGCCAACCGCGCTGCCCACAAGCTCAAGGAGGCTCCACCAGCCTTTGACATCAAGCCCTCCACCCTGCCCCGCTGGGAGACACGTGGTGCACGCGAGAGCGATGAAGCAGTGATTATCCTGCAAAACTGGGACGAGCTCAGAAGGCTCATGTGGAATTACGTCGGTATCGTCCGCTCGGATCGTCGGCTTGAACGCGCACGCCGCCGTATAGACATCATCAAACAGGAAACAGAAGAATACTACTGGAACTTCCTGGTCACCCCTGACTTTTTGGAGTTAAGAAACATTGTTACAATAGCGGATCTTATTGTAGAGTCTGCTTCCCGGAGACGGGAATCCCGGGGCACGCATTTCAACATCGACCATCCATTGCGAGACGACAGGTACTTCGCCGCGCCAACCGTTATCAGGAGGGCTTTCTGATCGTGTTCTGTCCCAACTGTAAAAAAGAAACAGAGGCGATTACGATTTTCGTCAAAGGCGAGGAGGTCAATCACTGCGCCTACTGCGGTAATACCATCTCCACCACCGCCCCCGATTTCTCGTCCAAAAACTTTGCGATTCTCAACCGGGTCCTGGTGGCAGAAGACTCCAGGCTCCTGCAGGAAATATCACGTGATGCAATTCTCGAACACAAAATTGCCAAAGATGTGGTGGTGTGTTCGCACGGTGGTGAAATGGTGGAAAGTTACGCTAAAGCTTTGCGAGAACGAAAACCGTTTAATCTGATGGTGGTGGACATCAACATGCCTGTGCTCGGGGGTCTGTCCGCATCTGTGGCTATAAGAGCCATGGAACGCGGGCTTCATATTTCACCACCGGTGCCTATCCTCTTTTTTACGGTATCCCAGCTCACAGAAGAGATGAGGCGTTTCTTTCTTCTGGTTAAACCTGCTGTTTATCTCTACAAAGGAGAAGTGGCAGAGCCGGAGCGACTGGCAACACGTCTGGTAAAAGGCATTTTTAAACTCTATCAGCAAACAGGGAAAAAATCTCCATGAAGGGTCCCGGTTTTCAATTTCACTGGCGCACCTCATACCGCTCGGGACGCGAGGTCGAACGTGGAACAAAAAGCAAAAGGCCAAAGGCATCTCTGCCACCACCTGATTTTCACGGTGATTTACTTTACCTGCTTTCAGAAAGGCGGTCCCGAAGGGTTTTAAAAGGTCCTGTCAGTGTTCAGGAGCTGGCTTCGGTGCTCTGGGCAGCCAACGGAGTTACACTGAAAAAGCGTTTTGTATCATTTCGCACAGCACCATCCGCCGGAGCTCTCTATTGTGTGGAAAACTACGTATCCGTTCAAAATGTAGAAGACATCAAGGCCGGCATTTACCGCTATCTTCCTGAAGAACACGCCTTAAAACCCCTTTTCGAAGGTGACCACTCCAGGGCTTTGAAACGAGCGTGCCTGGATCAGGACTTCGTAGGAGAAGCAGCCTTCAACATTTTGTGGACTGTGGTTGTTCAACGCTTCATCGCTCATTACAGTGCCAGAGGATGGAGATATGCCTTCTTGGACGCAGGCCACATCGCAGAAAATGCTTTCCTTGCCTGCGAGGCACTCGGGCTGGGAGCGTGTCCGGTTGGTGCCTTCTACGACGATGAAATTTCCGGTATCCTTGACCTTCAGGAAGGTGAATACCCCCTGTATCTTCTCGCTGTAGGCAAGAGAAAAAAATGAAAAATCTCGACTTCGTTATCATCGGCGGGGGCCCGGCAGGATACACCGCCGCCGTTCGAGCAGCGCAACAGGGACGCTCTGTTACTCTTTTCGAAAAAGCAGACCTCGGAGGAGTATGCCTTAACCGGGGTTGTATTCCAACAAAAGCAGCTGTAGAGGTGGCGCGTGTGGTCAGGGAAAGTCTGCATGCTGGGGCGGTACTACCCCAGCAAAAAGATTTATGGAATACAGTAAAAAAACGCGTGAGAGATGCTGTAGAGACCGACCTCAAAGGGATTGAGCGCCTGTTAAAGAACTATGAGGTAGAAATACGCAGGGAAAAGGTCCAGTTTGTGAATGAAAAAGCAGTAGGGGCGCCTTCTGGAGAATACTCGTTTCAGCACTGTTTAATAGCTACTGGTACTTCTCCCTGGACACCCGAAAAAATACATTCGGAGGAAGCCTGGACAGAAGAAACATGGCTCCAGATGGAAAGCCTGCCCGAGTCCTGTATCGTAATAGGCGGGGGTGTGGCGGGGTGTGAAATTGCATTTGTTCTCCAGGCCCTGGGGGTTCAGGTAACGCTGGTGGAGATGGCTCCCCAAATTCTTCCTTTTGTTCCGGCAGATATTGCCGGCACGCTGGAGAGAGAACTGAAAAAGCAGAAAGTTCGTGTCATCAAAAACTTTCGGGTTGAACGTGTGGAAGGGAAAAACGGAGAAATGCACATCTCCGGTTCCGGTGAAACTCTCACCGCGAAAGGTGCCATCCTGGCCCTCGGGCGTCAACCGTGTACTGCCGAGCTCAACCTGGAAAAGGCGGGGGTGGAAACCAGCGAAGATGGATTCATTGTGATAAATTCCTCAATGCAAACTTCCAATCCCCACATCTATGCTGCAGGAGATATTACGGGACCACCATTCCTCGCCCACAGGGCATACCATCAGGCAATTATCGCAGCGGAAAACGCGTGTGGTACAGCAACTACCAATACCGGTATATTTCCATACGCTGTTTTCACAGAACCTGAAGCAGCAGGATTTATCACTCCCGAGGTTCAATTATCAGGACTTGCGAATGTAAAAGTACCGGTGCGCGTTCTCGGCCGAGCCCATGCAAGCGGCAAACTGGGCGGAGAAGTGAAAATCCTTTACGAAGAAACCTCGCACCGCATCAGGGGAATATACCTGATTTCTCACGGGGCATCCGAGATCATATCGGCCCTTTACCCTGCTTTCGTAAAAGGCCTGTTCTTGGAAGATCTGGCATATGCACCCCTTTCACATCCTACCTTTTCGGAAGTCCTGCGCGAAGCAGCCCTGAAGGCCCTGGGTGTACCACACCACGCACTTTAATCAGTTTTTTAAGAAAACTTTTTGAAAAATTTTTTCAGGTGAGGCATTGTCTTTTCACGAGCGCCGTCCGAGTCAAACATCCCTTCTAACAAATCGTTTATAAAAGAATGAGGAACGGTAAAAAGCATCTCTTCCCTAGCAAAGCCGCAGATTTCCCGCGCCACATTGTCGGGAATGGTGATTGAGGGCGAATCCGTAACCAGCGGGTTGGTGATTGAACCCTGGCACAGAGCCGCATAGTAAAAAGGAATGACCAGGTCTCCACGGGAATAAGCCAGTGCAGAATGCAGTCTGTGTACCTGATGAGGATCCGCACGGAAAACATACAACAGCGGTGGAACCGTCAGGTTGAGCCCTGCAGAAAGCTCGAAACAACGATAGCGCCCACGTGGTGGTACGGGTATAGACTGGAACCACTTTTGAATGACACGTTGATCCTTAAAAAGTCTCTCAACCTGTGTCAGCACGTATTCGAGACCACTTTGAAAATCATCAAATCCCAACCAGTGACGTGCTCCAAAACACGAGAGGTTTTGAGAGTGCAAATATACTGTTCGACCTGCAAAAGCCTGTTTTATACCTGTACAGGCAAAAAGCCGACTCTTTTCCCTCTCTTTCGGGATATCATCCAGGCCTTTTACGCACACGATGGGATGACGAAGCCCGAGAAACCCTGCAAGTCGTTTAAGTTGCCCTGTTAAATCCAGAAAACCGTTCAAACAGAGGCCCCGGTGAGCGAAAAGTACCTTTCACCGTACTGGACCATTTTCGCAAGTGCCCTTACAGCCCGTTCAGCAGTTGGATAAACCGGTACACCCCGGCGGTAAAGCCCGAGGATTCCATCATTGCCCAAGTGGACAGCCGCAGGCGCCATGTCTGATGCAATAACAATGGGTTTACCATACTCCCGAATAAGACGTGCCACAGACTCAACCTGTCTTTCTGTTTCAGCAGAGGCGAATGTAATCACAACCTGCTTTTCCATATCTGTCATATACCTGGACTCTCTGGC
The DNA here is from genome assembly GCA_024275095.1 of bacterium. Taxonomy (GTDB): domain Bacteria; phylum JAJRZV01; class JAJRZV01; order JAJRZV01; family JAJRZV01; genus JAJRZV01. The sequence goes on from JAJRZV010000054.1 coordinate 35,664, forward strand.
GTGAAGTACGGCCCCGTACATGTACCCTGCTCCCAGGTAAAGCACAGCATCAACTTCCGGGTTGGCCACCAGGCGTTCCAGAATTCTGCCCACGAGATTTTCACCCCGCGAGGCGACCATATCAATGGGATTGTTTCTGCTCCAGTATGGAGGCAGGATCTCGTCCAGTTCACGAATAAGGTCATCCGGCAACCTGATAAGCTCAAGTCCCTCCCGTTCCACCGCATCGGCACTGAGCACACCCCATCCGCCTCCCTCACTGAGAATTGCCACCCGTTTCCCCCGCGGAAGGGGCAGGTACTGAAAAGCCATGCTCATGTCAAAAAACTCGTCGAGTGTCTCCACCAGCACGGCACCGGCCTGTTTTACAGCAGCAGCAAACACGCGGTATGAACTGGCGAGTGAACCTGTGTGAGAGGCCGCTGCCTTCATTCCTCCGGAGGTTTTGCCACCTTTAAGCACAACCACCGGTTTGCGCGAAGCTAAATACTGGAGCGCCTCGAAAAAGGACCGGCCCTCTCTCACTCCTTCCACATAACATGCAACCGCCTTGGTTAAAGGGTCGCGCGCGTAATAGTGAAAGTACTCCGCCTTGGTGAGCATGGCTTCGTTTCCACTGGATATAAACTTCGAGACACCGAAACCACGCATCTTCATCCAGCCGGAGATGGTGCCGCAGATATTGCCACTCTGGGACACAATGGACAGGTGCCCCGGTGGAGGAAGGATATCCTGCATGGTGGCGGTCATCTTCAGGTGCGCATTCATCACTCCCTGACCGTTCGGTCCGCCCATGGGCACACCTGCCTCCAGCATAAAAGCGGCCAGTTCCTTTTCCATGCGGGTGTACTCATCTCCGGCCTCACTGAATCCTGAAGTAATCACCATCACAGCACCCACCCGTGCCTTCACGCATTCTTTAAGAGCATCAAAAACCTTCTCCCGGGGAATGGTGATGAGGGCGAGGTCCACGGGCGAAGGTACTTCGTGTATGCTTTTATAGGCCCTGAGACCCAGGATCGTACCGCCTTTGGGATTGATGGGGAAAACCGTGCCTGTGTAACCGTTTTGAAGAAGGTTGTGCAGCACGCGATAGCCCCACTTGGCCGGCATGGTGGATGCTCCCACCAGTGCAATGGTGGAGGGTTCAAACAACTTGTTCATGCGCTGAATAATTTGTTGAGTCACCATCATTTGAGCACCACCAGGGCGTCTGCTGCGTACAGTTCACCATCCATGGGCATGAGGGGGTTCACATCCACCGAAGATATTTCCGGGGCCTTCTCCGGAAGTCTCGAAAAAGAAGCAATAAGCGAGGCGAGTTTTTCCCGGCTTACTGGAGGCTCACCCCGAAAAGCACCCAGCAGACGTGAGGCACGCGTCTCGTCCAGCATTTTCAATGCCTCCTTTTCATCAACAGGACACAATCTCATGCTCACCTCGTCAAGAACCTCAGTAAGCACACCCCCCAGGCCGAACACGACCACGGGACCAAACGTGGAATCGGTGTGCAGGCCCAGCAAAAACTCCCTTTTAGAAACGATCATTTTCTCAATCAACACCGCTGCTCCTGAACCGGCTCGTTCCTGAAGAATGCGAAACGCCCTTTTTACACCTTCTGAATCAGAAACATTCACCATCACCAATCCTTTGTCGGATTTGTGGGACTCTCCGGGTACAAGCCCCTTGGCGACCACCGGGTAGCCGAGCTTTTCAGCCACCGCCACGGCTTCGTCCTGAGAACTTACAACTTTTCCGGGGGGTATTTGAATTCCGCATAAAGTAAAAAGCAGTTCCTTCGACTCCTTTTCAGAAAGGATTTTACGTCCTTCTCTGAAAGCTCTCTCTACAATTTCAATCGTCATCGTTTCTCAAGTATGCTGAGGCCCGGCAGTTCCTCACCGGAAAGATACAACAATGTGGCACCACCACCGGTTGAAATATGCGTTACCTCGTTTTCAAGTACTTCCGCCTTTCTCAAAGCGGCGATCGTGTCTCCTCCACCGACAACGGTCTTCGCTCCCCGCCACCACTCCAGCGCGAGAAATCGGGCAATCTGAGCGGTACCTTCGTTGAATCTCTCGTCTTCAAATTTTCCCATGGGACCGTTCCAGAAAATAGTGCGCATGCCTTTCATAAGAGATATGAATTTTGTCACTGTGACAGGCCCGATGTCTCTGACACACGTACCGGCTTTCACCTCACTGGTGATATAACTAATGCTTTCGTCTTTTTCATCCACCACCACAAAGTCTTCGGGGAGGTGGATTTTATCCCTGTATTTCCCGAGTGCTTCCTTTACGGGCTCCAGGTGTTCTTCTTCCACGGGATTGTCGCCTGTATCCTGTCCCATGGCCCGGAAGAAGGTGAAGGAAATGGCTCCTCCCACCATAAAGCGGTCAGCCTTCTCCATGAGTTTCAGCATGGCACCGAGTTTGTCCTTGATTTTTGCTCCACCGATTATCACAGCAAATGGATGGTCGGGATCGTCCCTGATCTGTGTGAGAAACCTGAGCTCTCTTTCCACGGAAAATCCTGCAACGCGTACATTAAAAAAATCCTTCACACCAAAAGTAGATGCGTGGGCACGGTGGGAGGTACTGAAAGCATCGTTTACATAAATATCCGCCAGGCTTGCCAGGGCCTTCGCGAACTCAGGGTCATTTTTTTCTTCTCCTGGATGAAAGCGGAGATTTTCAAGAAGCACAACTCTCCTCCCATCCAGTTTTTCAACAGCCTTATGAGCAGGTTCTCCAACTACATCCTCGGCAAATATCACCTCCGAACGGATCATCTCGCTGAGCACATCAGCCACAAGGCGCAGGGAATATTCCTCCTTTCTCTCGCCCCTGGGACGACCCATATGAGACGCAATAATCACACGTGCATCACGGGCGAGAAGGTGTTCGATGGTTGGGATAGAACTTCTGATGCGATAGTCTTCTTTAACCTTTCCATTCTCCACAGGCACATTGTAATCCACTCGCAGAAACACGCGTTTTCCAGCAATCAATTCATCGGGCAGGTCTACCACCGTTTTACAGTGCATGCCTTGCCTCCGTCATTTGTTTGAATGTGTACAGGGTTATTGTGATTTGGAATAACCACATTTGTCAAAATTATAAACACAATGATTTTTATTTTCTCTTTTTTTTCTTATCAGTACCTGCTTCTGGCAGCCTTTCGTGCCAAGGAGTCCGCTTCTTTATTCTCTTCCCGGGGCACGTGGGTGACCACAAACCTCTCCAGTTGTGAACAAAGGGCTCTCACTTCCCTGTGTAGAAATTTCAGATGCGGGCTCTTCACACGATATTTACCTGATATCTGACGTTCCAGAAGCTGGGAATCGGTAAAGACCTCCACACACCTGGCACCCATTTTCAAGGCTTCCTTAAGAGCCACTATCAGTGCCATGTATTCTGCTTCATTGTTTGTTTTCGTGCCCACATGCCGGCAGATGCGCTTGAGAATGCGACCCTTTCCATCCTTGATCACCACCCCCAGACCCGCGGGACCGGGATTTCCCAGTGAAGCTCCATCCGTGTACAGCACGAGATATTTACTGCGTTCCATCAGTAAGTTACAGGAGGGGTAAACGAGCAGGTATCATTTTCCAGGCACGGGTCATCCACCAGTTCACGTCCACCGGTTTGAAAGTATCGACCAATCTGGTTGATCATGAAATTGTCCATATCAAACCCTCCGGCTGAAGACTTTTGCGGAGAAGGAATGAAAAAACCGTGCTGGCCGTCTTCAACCATGTACGGCATGCGGAGCGCCGACACGCCGCCGTCAGGCCTCTCAACAGTGCTTCGTAGAGGCCCGCACTCGGGGTAATAGTCGTTGAGATCCGGTACGTAGAAGGTTTTACCTTTATCGTAATCGTAAAAATCGTGAGTATTATCGAGGTCATCTATATCGAAAAGCACCGGTACACCGTGGTAACGGTCGATGAATCTGCCGAGCTTTTCCACGCCCTCCAGCACGTAAAAATCCACGTACAGGCGATCCGGTGGAACGCCGTAGCACGGGTGGGGGTTGAGATAATCTATGATACCGGCAGCACGCGCTATGGCAACTCCCGTGTTGACCGGGACATTCATATCACCAACCGTGGCCACTACCAGCACATTCGTATGGGCCTGAAGTCCCGGGGTGACATCGGAAAAATCAATGGGATCAAGAAAATAATGGGGTGCGTAGGCCACCGGGTCACCGGGGTCGAGAATCATCTGCGCGATTGACATGAAGCGCCTCATGTCCGGGGTGTTTCTTTTTATTCCAAAACCGGCTGCAGGAGACACGAGAGGTGAACCTTTGGGATATAGAGTGCCTGCAAAAGTCACAGGTAGTCCGAAAGTGTCTATGGTCAGTTTGACCTCGTCACTGTCACCCCAGTATACAAGTATTCTCAGGGCATCACCAAGGGCACGGTTATCCGGGGCGGGAACCGGCGTTGGAGCCTCGCCGGGAGGATTGTTCAGGCCCAGTATGGGACGTCGTTCCACAGGATTAACGGCATCCGCCGGAATCTGCAGGCGAAAATTGCCGTCACCGGAAACGATGGCGTAATCCTCTTCGCCGTTGATGAGATTCTGCACCACCACCCTGTCACCGGGCTTAATGGCATCTGTTCGATAAAACGGCAGCACCCCTTTACGGTTGACATCGGGCACGTAGAATTCGAGAAGGGTTTGATCCCCGTCAGGTCGACCAATAATAATCGGGCCCATGATTTTCAAAAACACTGCCTCCACCACACCTCCCTGAACCGACCGGATCCCAATATCGCTGAGTCCCGCTCCTCCTGCAACCGGCGCTGCGGCCACCACTGCAGGCTCTATCCCGGCGAGTATGGCGGAAAGAATCCCACCCAGAGACTGGCCCCAGGCATAATAATCGGTGTCAGGACCACCCATGTCCACCACACCGTCACCGTTAAAATCACCGGCAATCTCGTTGTCACCGTCACCGTTTAGATCAAAACGCCATTTACGAATACCGTCCCACGAGCGCATGATCCGGATGAGCTGCATGTAATCCACGATGGTCTGGCGCACTACATCTCGTGTGTGGAAGGTATCCGCTGTCCAGAAATCACCGCCTGACTCCGAGACACCGTCATTGTTGAGATCACGGCTGCGCCCTTCTGTAAGGGCGACAAAAAGATCCTGAAGCCCGAAAGCTTCGGCAAGAGTGGTCGCAACCTGGCGGGTAAAGGGATCAAGGTCAGCACCGTGTCCCACAGCATCCATGCTGCACGTGGCGATGCCGAACTTGGCCAAGCTCCCCGCGAAGCCGAGCATCTCCAGTCGAAAACTGGTATAACCGTGACCGTAAAAATCAACAGGAAAAGGAGGCTTGTGTTCCGCAGTCGCTTTCGGAATGGCACAAAACACGGTGACCACGTCCTCACCGACAAATGCTTTTCCTCTCTTGAGGTCAATGTCGAAAATTTCATCATCATCCGCCGGATACCCATCCTGGGCGATTCCGTCACGGTCGGCAAGAAAGTAGGGAGTCTTGAATGTAAAGCCCAAGAAATAATCTATGAAGTCAAAAAGGGCTATGAACTTCTTTATCTGTTCTTCCGGCATGGATCCGGCGAGCAGTTCCGCCACTTTTGAGAGAAACGCCTTGAGATTGGCATCCACTTTTAAAATATAAAGGTTATCACCTGTAGCCGTAAGTTTCTGGACGTAATGAAGTTCAGGAGGATATTTCCTGCTCAGCCATTCCAGCGGCCCCTTACCGTAGAGGCCCCTGCGAATTTCCCGGAGGGTCCGCGTGGTGGATTGGGTGGTAAATGCCCAGGTAAAAGCCACGTCGTCAAGTGAAATGCCGTACATGGAAAGCACCTTCAGCAAGGGTTTGAGCTCCTCGGTCTGCTGCAAATGATTTATGTACGCAAAGGGAGACTGCACGGGCAGGCCGTTTTCGCCGATGAGGCGCTTGGTAAGAACCACCGCATAACGCGTCTCTTCACGAAGAGGTACAACAGGCCTGATAATGAGCGTGTTGGTCTCGTACTCGTAAAAATCCAGCAAATCCTTGTAGGGGTCACCTCCCGGAGGATAAACATTGGGGTAGTCCAGAACCCCGTCAAAGTCCGTATCCTCCCCTTTGTCCAGGACGCCGTTCCCATTAACATCTTCATCGTATGTTTCCAGAAGCAAGTTGCTCGCTTCGCTGCGCGGGTCATTGGGGAAATAATTGTCATTCTTTTCAAGCACAAGTGGAAAGTGGCCCAACCCCAGATCAAGAAGCACGGCCTCACCAAAACCGGGAGAGTCCGGGTCAATGTTGAACAGATACACTGCATCATCGGAAAAATCCGGAATTTCCTGGGCGTGTCGAAGAAGAATGTTGTTGATGTCCAGCCGCCGGTCAAAAGAAACCGTGATGGGGCCGTAGATACTGAACCCATCAATCCGATTGATTTTGTGCCTCACATCTCTCTCAAGAGCAGTGGGTGCCTCTTCTGTAACGTTGAGCCTCAAACCTGTCGGTGTATCAGGGTCAGATATTGTGGCAATGTCGTTGGGAAAAGGAATTTCCGGCAACGGGTGTGCCTCCAGGTCGAAAATGACGGTGGGCCCGCCGGTAAAATCTGTTTTTTTCAATCCCTCTGGTGTCTTCAACGTGCAACCTGCCACAAGCAGACACGCTTCTATAATGAAAATCATTTTTTTCATTTCAACACCTCCTACCACGCCAGGGTTAGTCGGAGCTGGGATTTGTACACCTGGGAAGGAAAACCAACGGGTGAATCGGAAGAAGCATCAAGTGCACTCCCGGGCACAAACATACCGCTTTCCATTCCTGCTGTAACAGCAAAATGTTTGTCCGTATTCAATGTATAGGAAAGACCAAAATCCCACTCGTGGCCGAAATGCTTGCCCGCATTAATTACACCGAAAGGACTGACTGATACACCACCCTGAACCGTGCTGTTGTACAGGTCCACCAGCGGAGCCAGCAACCACACTGACAGAAAACCCATTTTCAGTTTTAAATCATGTACCGGTTCCCAGAGCAGGGTGGCGTTGAAATACGTGGAGTTGGTCACACCTCCATACGTGGCCAGTATGTCAACCCCTGGAGGGGGCTGTGCAACCACCTGAGGATTGGAGATGCGTTCGGCAGAAGCAGCAGAAAATGCAGCCATTACTTCCTCGTACGCAATCAGCCCCACGTTGTAATCAGGGTCAAAAGTAAACACTCTGGCATGATTATCAAGGGGGTCGGCATCTCCGGAAGCAGCACCACCTTCCACGACAAGCGTGGCCCCAATCGGTTTGTACGAAGCACTGGCTCTCAAAACGCCACCTGCACCCAGCAAATGTACACCCTTTAAAGCACCGAGCGTGCGAAGGTAATCGGTTTTACCTTCAATAACCGCTGCTTCCCCTGCCAGAGTGAGTTGCCACTTTTCTGTCTCTTTTACCCTCCAGTAAAAGTATGCATCGTACGCACCCACGGAAAGCGTGTCACCACCTTCAAACCACTGATAGCGATAGGCGATGTACACACCACCGGTAATGATTTCACCTCGATAAAGGGCAAACAGGATTGCCTCCAGCGGTACATCTCCATCCAGAAGTGAACCGTTATCATCGCGAAACACGACATCCGCTCCAACACCTGCTATAAGGTTGTCCGCCAGCACGCCCGTACCACTGCGGGCAAAGGGCTTTGTCACAAAGACGATGCGGTCAACGATGTCTCCGTAATATGCATCTCCCCAGAGATTGTGCTTTCCCGTCCCATCGTTCGCCACAATACCAAGTCCCCAGCCGGAAAGCATCTGACCAGCCTCTACAACTCCATACGCCGTTTTCACCTTTAAAAAGAACTTCCGTGGCGTTACAAGATAGGGACTGCGCCTGTTCCGCACGTCATCCCAGAACTCCGCACCTGCCTTTAGCCGGTCTCCAAAATTGAGTCCCTCGAGAAAGTAAAACTCTCCATAGAACGTCACATTCCCCCGCACTGGTGATGTTAACCCCAGCTGAAGACGCATCTCCCCAAAATTACCCCTGCCCGTGCGATCACCGTCACCGCTCACGAAAAATTCCTTCAAACCTGTAAACCGAAACCTGTAAGAACCGTAAAATTCCAGGGTTGAAACCTCCTTTTCTGTCGCGTGAGCAAAAGACACAGCTCCTGCAATAGCGCAACATATCAACATCACCACCCGCTTCTTCATTGTTGCCTCCTGTCCTTTGTCTCCCCACAGAATTTACGGGTAATAAATCATATGCTGAAGTACCGGGATGTGAAAGAACTTTCGTCGACTTAAAAATGTTGTCCTGATTCGTATTGCCCCACCTAAACCGGAACATTTGATAAGTGAAATGTCAGATGAAAGATCGGTAACTTTTCGGGTGAAAAGCTCTCGAACCTGCAAGGGAGGTCTCACCGAATGAGCTTTTCGCCCCGGGTGGAGCAGTATATCCTGAATGTCCAATGTTGAGACCAGACCCCGATCAACCTGTTTGCGTAAAAAATCTAAATGTCAATATACTGTAAATGTTATGAAGGTCCTTTTTGTTTCCAGAAAAACCCTTTTTTCCTCACCCGGGGGAGACACCGTCCAAATCATCAAAACGGCAGAGTACCTGCGCCGGCTGGGCATCCATGTGGACATTTCTACAAACCTTAAACCGGACTTAAACGGGTACGACCTTGTGCATGCATTCAACCTCATGCGCCCCCAGGAGGTATGGACTCAGGTTATGCACGCACGAAAACACAACAAACCCGTGGTGCTATCCACCATATATGGCCTTTATACAGAATACGAACGCAAGGGACGCACTCTTCCGCTGAGACTTCTGGCCAGAATGCTTCCACCGGACACGGTGGAGTGGGCAAAGGTACTGGCTCGAGCAGTGATAGGCAAGGAATGGCACAGCGGCGCTGCAGTCGTACTGAGGAAAGGGTTTCACAGGACAGCACGCGAGGTGTTACTCGCCTCTGACGTACTGCTTCCCAATTCGGAGGGAGAAATGCGTCGGGTGGAACGTGATTTTAATGTGAAGGCGACAAATTATTTTGTTGTGCCCAATGCTGTGGATACAGAAATATTCAACTACGAAAGCGTGAAAATACCACAGGACGTGGAACGTTTCAGGGATTGTGTGCTCTGTGTGGCCAGAATTGAAGGACGCAAATCTCAGCTTGCCCTTGTACGCGCCATGAAAGGGCTTCCTTTTACACTGGTTCTCATCGGACGCGCAGGCAAGCATCATCAACGATATTACAAAAAAGTTCGACGTGAAGCTCCTTCGAATGTGGTTTTCGTCGGATCAGTAGAATATGAACGCCTACCCCCTTACTACAAAGTGGCACGAGTACACGTGTTACCTTCCTGGATGGAAACGCCGGGCCTTGCATCTCTCGAGGCAGCAGCCATGTTATGCAACATTGTAATCACTGACCGGGGAGATACACGGGAATACTTTGGGGACCTGGCATTTTACTGTGAACCTGGAGACCCTGCTTCCATCCGGGAAGCGATTGTGCAGGCATACAAAGCCCCACCCCCTCAGGCTCTCAGAAAACGCATTTTAAATCACTATACATGGGAGAAGGCCGCGGAAGCCACACTTAAAGGCTACGAAAAAGCGCTTGCAAAAAAGCGTTGAGATACGTGTAAAAGGGAAAACGCAATGCAGGTATTCGCCGGCATAGACGTGGGCTCCCAGAGCACGGATGTGGTTATTATTGATGAAAATGCCCGCATCCTCGCATATGTTGTAAAGGCGACAGGGTTTGACGGAGCACGGGCAGCACGGGAAGCCCTCAATGAAGCCCTGAGAA
>JAJRZV010000055.1 GCA_024275095.1 bacterium
ATATCAGTTTAAAAGGTCCACCCTCCTTATTAACAATTTAATAAACCTACTTGCCATAATTAAGAAAATTACTCGATGTAAACATAGAAGCATCAATGTCCAGATTGAAAATGGTGGGATTCACCTTTGGATCTACACGGCTGGAGACAGAAGCACGGTTGCGCTTTTCATCTACCACAAAAGATATTTCCGCGGCTGAAGCCGAAAGTTCTCCATCAGGAGATATGTAGTAACTCTGATTCATTACCTGCGTACGCCAGAAATCACCAGCACGATCCCAGCCCAGTTTAATGTGAATACGATATGTTTCTTTATCTATAATAAGTATCTGGCGACCAATGCTGTAATACGGATCCTTGGATTTACCCTCAACGAGATATACCGGGCGTTTGACCCAAACCCAATTTAAAGGCCACCATGCCGCTTTTTTCTGAGCGGGATGTTCGTAACCCCACTTGACCTGATACCGGGGTTGCATAAACGCCTTTTTTCCGTATTTTGGAGCAGGAATTCCCTTCCTTGGAAAAGTAACGACTGTTCCCTCAGGTTCATCCGGCAGAAAGGGCACAAGCATTTCCGTTTCTCCTATGAGTTTCCACTTGAAAAACTCAATCTTCCCTGAATAGCCGTTTACATCGTCAAGAATGTAATCCGTCGGACCTACAGGGTCAGACCTGTTTGCGGATGTTGTTCGCCTGACTCTTCTTATAGAGGGCACGTATGTCCACGTGGTATCCCACTTGCGCGGTGACTGCCAGCGCCACGTCAGCACTACCGTGCCGAAAAGGTCAGCAGGAGCGAGGTAGATGGCGTTTTCCATATACGAGACACCGGATTTCACGCCCCTGATCTTTTTCGTGTTGAAATCTATGTTGAACCGGGCCACCTTGCCCACAACCTCCACCTCTACAGAATGGCCCTTGAGTGTTCTGAGCACCCACATGGCTTCCTGTGTATTTGTTTGAAGTTCGGTGGCATAGAAATTCCACATGATCTTGGTACCGGCCTGGGGGTCAGAAGCCTCGACAGCAGGAAAAGGCAAACCATATGGGAGGGTTATGCGTTTGCCAGTACGGGCTTCTACTATTCCCCCGTCTTTGTCAACTTTAAAACGACCTTTATTTTTAGAGGAAGCAGCGTAAAAACCAGGAGCATACACCTGTGACATGTCACCCTTTATTTCCCCAACGGTAATTTCGTAATCCCCTGTCGCCACACGTTTGGCGACTGACTCCGGAAGTAGATCCTTGTAAGCGTCAATGTTGCTTTTATTAATTTTCATCCCGGGAGACAGCTCTGCTGCGTGGCTGAAGGCCGGGATGAGCATCACAACTACTGCTTTTATTATCCATTTCCATCTCATATCATCACCTCCTTAAATTTTTATTACTGATACTTTACTGTGCCGACTCAGGCTCAAAAATGATCACATACGCAGCTGCTGCTTTGACTTCGTCCAGTTTGAACGGGAACTGCTTGTATCCATTGGCCCACCAGTATTTTCTGAGCTGGTTGTCGTAATATTTGCTGCTGGGAATGGCCACATCACCACCGGGGATTGTGGTGTAAGCCACGGGGCCATCTGCCGTCATTTCTACAATCATTCTGTAAGAAGGTCCTGAACTGTAAGAATAATCACCCTGGCTCTCAGACGTCATCAGATCAAAACCCGGATCTGATGCATCAACCACGAACTGACCGCCGTGCCTCGGAAAACCACTGAGTCCAAGAGCATTTATTACTGGATCAAATGGGGACGGGATGTTAAACATCTCAGCTGAATCCTCGGGATACGTCTTGGAAGGATCGTCGCCAAGATGACGTACTGTAAGAGTATGGAGCTTGCCCCAGAGCCAATCATCCACGTTGGGACCCAGTTTTTCCGTGAGTCCGCTGATTGCTTCAACAAAAGCTTTCAAAGCAATGTCATCCCTTGTCTCAACGGTGGTCGAAGTATTCCAGTCGTCCCAGAACACGCTTTCTCCCGTACGTGCATCACCAGTGTACTGGCATGGTTCACCAGGCTGGAGGTCAGGAGATGCACAGTTTTTGCGTTTGACGATGTTGTAAATGGCACGGGCATATGCCTGTGGGTGAATTGTTATAGTATTACCGTTTTCGTCCTTTCCGAGCTGGTCATCAAACGTAAAATGTACAAAATTGGACATCCATGCATGAAACACGGCTGCAGCAACAGAACTATGAACAGTTGAAGGATCTGATGCAGGAACAAGCGAACCTGTCTCAGGATCGTACACATACCCTGAAGGACTTGTACATGAAGAGGCCCATTCTTCAATATATCCCAGAGCAGTCAGGGCACTCTCGCTGAGAGTATTTCGATTCTTTTCGGCTGCAGATGTCAGCACATTTACAAAGTCTTCACACAGACCGAGGTAATCGTCTGCCTGAATGCTCATCATATCATCCACGGTCAGTTTCCTGCCGGAGTTAATCACATCCTCCAGGCGCTGGGTAATGCGGTCTGCACGATAGCCAATATCGTAGAAGTATCCGTGATAATATCCATCTACGGTATTGTAGGTCATGGAAAGAGGAAGGTTGTTGGCTGTGACGATGTATCCCTTCTCAGGGTTTTCAAGCTGGGGTAACTCTTCAGAAGGCCAGTAGCCCTGCCATTCACAGTATCCCACGCCGGGCTGGGGCAAATACAGTGGATTGGGCTGGCCTCCGAGTTCAGGATTGGTACATTTCGATGGATAGCGTATCGGAATATTTGCATATGGGAACCACCCGATGTTTCCGTCTCTGTCTATGACATTGTGATTCTGTGCGCCTACTTTGAACTTTTGCAGTGCGTTTTTCGCATCGTCAATACCCTGGGCAGCGAGCAACCCCTTGAAGGCACCCAGCTCATCAGAAGCTTCAAATCCTGTCCAGCGAACAGTAACGAGATACTCAGGGTCACCATTATCATCCGTAAGCATTCCGACGACCGGGCCATGTCCATCAACAACGTAGTAGGTTACAGGGAGTATGCATACATCCTGGCCCATACTTTCACTCAGGTCCTGGGGTGTACCAGCATCCACCATCATGTCTTTGAGCTCATCAATAATATCCTGTGATATTCCACAGGGGTCCTCTGCATCCGAGTCCCGTTGATAAAGAATAAGCTCCACCGCCGAGTCGAGAGGCTTCTGCCCACCCTGTGAAAGCACCACCCAGTCTTTCATGGCACCGGCAGACGAGACAATTGGTTCCAGATAAAAATCCGTCACATCATAACCGGTTGTCGTTTCTCCCCAGGCCACGTAATCGGTAAATCCAATCACTATCCCGGGAGACATGGGAAACATGACACCTGCGGCGTTAAGGGTCCCTCCCATGGCCTTGGTGTTGATGTGCACTTCATGAAACACGGGAGGCTGCTGAAGCGAAAGATGAGGGTCATTGGCGAGAATGGGATTGCCTGAGCTGGTCAGCTCGCCCCTCACACTCCAGTTGTTGGATGTGGGCTGTAAGCCTGTAATCCTGCGAAGAAGCTTCATGTAACCCTTAAAAGATTGAATTGCTCCTTTTGCAGCAAGAGGTGGAGTCACGGCGGATGTCACAGCTCCAACTGCTCCGCCGGAACCAGGCTGATCGATTACGGCTCCACGAACTGGATATACGCTGAAAATATCCTGGAGCCACCCGAGGGCCGTGGTCTGTGCTGAGGTGACATCCGAGGCATAACCCCGCGCGAGAAGTTGCCCTGTAATGTTTTCCCAGATATTCATAAATTCCAGACCAAAGGTGCCTTCATCATCAAAGCTCAGCAGAAATGTCATGAGTCTGGCAAAAGCAAGTGAATCTATTGCTGACCATCCAGGTTCTCCGTCCGTCCCCAGTATTCCTTCGTAAATGGTGGCGGGATTCGTTATGCCCTGCGCGACGAATTCCAGAGGCATATCCTCGATACTCATGCTTTGCAGGTAAGCGTTTACACCCTCTGCGTAGCGATCGAGAAATTCTTTCTCGGTATCATCCAGAAGAGTTTTGTATACCTCCACAGCCACATTGAAAAAGCCCATCATGCGTGCCTGCACGTCGGTAGGAATATAACTCTGGCCAACAATGATAGAAAGCTGGCCTGTTGCAGCTCCGCGTTGAATGATCATCTGAAAAAGCCTGTCATGGGCATGAATGTATCCCTGCACAAAAGCCACATCACCCTCGTTCGCTCCATAAATATGAGGCACTCCGTAAATATCTCTGACAACTTCCACGCTGGAGATAAGCCCTGTCAACTTCACGACTTCATTAGCAGCCAGTCCTGTTGCCGGACCTGTACCTGCACTTTTTTTACTACACCCTGCGGCGAGTAACACCGCTGCCGCAAAAATGGTAAACCACTTTTTCATGGCTGGCACCTCCTGATTAATTTTTGGACACTCCTTCATATCACGCTTCTTTCGTCGCTGGTTACAACATATATTCCAGCTTCAACATGATGTTGTCCCTGTCTCTGAAAAATCCAATTCCAGCATAATCACCGCCCAGGTAACTGTACTGTAAAAGTACCCTGAAGGGCTCCTTGTAATACTGAAGAGATGGCTGGATAAGATATGAAAAACTATCAAAGTCGCCGAATTCCAGCGCTCCGGCAATCTGGGGTGAAAGATATCCGCGTTTGAGTGGATAGCCGGTCTTGATAAGAAACGTGGCTTTGTAATTATTGGCTTTCATTTCTGTAAAAAATGGTCTTGAAACCGTTACTGAATCACCACCGGGTATGGGTATACGTGCCACGAGAGCATCATACTGTACTGTATAAGCAGCCCCTTTCCTGAGGTTGCGCCAGTTCTCGCCAAAGAACTGAATCGAGATGAAAAACGTCTGGCGTGGATTGAGAAAACGAATCCATATGTTGTGATCCAGTCCCACCGACCACCGGATGACATCTGAACGTGGAAGGGTTCCATATTGCCCTTTCGCAATAATATTCGACTGTTGCAGAGCCATGTTTAACCACGCAGCGTAGTCATTGGCTCTGCCCGGATCCAGTTCAAGTGCAGGTCCGAGAATGGGCATATTCACCTCGGGAATGAAATAGGGATGGTCCCAGAAATACGCCATTTCTGCTCTGAATATGGTATAGGGAGAGAAAGGCAGCGGGCCCGAGAGCGTAGCACCTGTCACCATGATTCTCGGGTACACCAGTTCAATCTCAGGTATACCTGCAGGGTAAGCTTGCTGAAACGCCTGTTGAGCCGAGGGAACAGCCGAGAGTTGCTGAGCAGTGGAAGTATTGAATCTGAGACGCGGAGTGGGTAATTCAGGATATGTCCAGTAATTGGCAATACTCATTGTAATATCCAGAAAATTTAAAAGCAGCCTCGTACCACCACGTGCATCTTTCCAGTCCTTCTTCTCTTCCAGCACAAAGCTCAGGGGTGTTGGCGGGCCTGTAACAATGGACCACGGTCCATCAGGCGGAATAGTGGGTCCTTTCGTAAGTGCGGGAGAAGGTTCTATAAATCCTTCCAGTGAAATGTTATAAACAGGGCCAAAAGAACCCAGATCCAGCAAACCTTTAATCATAAAGGAAGGGACACGTCTTTCATCCAGCGCGATGAGAAATCCTCCAAATGTCTGGTCCAGTGGATTGATGTTATCGAGAATACGAAAGAGATCTGTTTCGCCCCACGAAATGTTCTGTTTTCCTATGCGCATGTTCAAACGACCGAAAAGGCGGAAGTCACCGTACGCCTCAAACAATCTTTTGCGAAGCCTGAGAGCATCTCGTGTTTCTTCACTGATACGAGTCCGGTAGAGATCTGGACCGTAATCATAAATACCGTCATACTCAACACGCACTCCCATGAAAAATTTGATGTGGTCCAGCGTGAGCTTTTCCTTGAGAAACTCAAGCGCTGGAGTGATGCGCTCTCGCCTGGAAAG
>JAJRZV010000056.1 GCA_024275095.1 bacterium
CCCGATTTTTTTGACGACTTCATAGGTGAGGTAATAGGGGGTTACATTATCAAGCTGCCCGACAATGACGGTAAAGGATGAAAGGCGCTTTAAGGTCCGCAGAAGTTTCTGATGATTGAATAAAAAATTGTCACCCGTGTGGCCTTTTTTAATCCACAGATTTAAATCTTTGAGTACACCCGAGGGAATGGACCCCATGAATTTGCGCAGAGGGTTTTTTTCCAGTTCTTCGCTCGTCCAGTCATTGAAGTAGAGAAGTCTAGGAATGTCTTTCCGGGTACGAAATCGAGGAATGTGAACGCCCGCAAGTAACTGCCAGTTTACAGGTTCTTCTTTGCCTTCTGCCATTTCCAGCACTTTTACAAAAGCAGGAGAAAAGTTGTCTGGCTTGAGCACAGGGGCAATGAACACGGTTCTGAATTTGTAATCTCCCACCGCCATTGCCTGCATGTAAGGAAGAGAGGCGATTCCATGCACAACCACTGCAAATCTGGGAATCATGATCTTTTCAAATGTTCGTTCTATGGCATAGGAGTAATCAGTGAGCGAATAATTTCCCTTTACAGGCGGAAAAAGAAACCAGGTGCTCCAGCACTTTGCCTGGAGGTATTTGACCAGTGGCCGGTATGCGTCCGGTAAAACACCGGGCTCCGGCAATACAAGTACGCCTGTTTGACCACAACCACGGTGGTATTCCAGGGTGAAATCGTTTCCCGCTGATACGTGGAAAGGGTAAATCCAAATCGTTAATGCGCAAACAACAAGGCCGGCAATTTTCTTTTCTGCATTCCTATTCATCGTGTTCCTCGAGCCACCGGTCTATGAGCGGATACACATCTTTTTCCGCGGGATCGCCGATGATGAGGTCCACGTGACCGTAGTCGGATGAGAATCCCGTGGCCTCTGAGACAACAGTAAATCTTTTTTCCTGTGACGCGACGGCATCGTAAGCAGGCTTTATGTTGTGAGGAGGTGCAAGGTTGTCCAGGTTGCCGGCAATGAATAAGATGGGCACCGTGATATTTTTCATTTGCTTTAAATAATCTACTGAACCATCCAGGGATAGAAATCTTCCCGTCCTGATGAAAGCGGCGAACTGTTGAATAACCCCGCCGGATATGTTGTCAACAGCAAGGGTCATGAGCTTGCGGATAAGGCGGGGTGTGAGATTCCCCGGATTCCATATGGCAAAATCGAAAGCCTGAAGGGGCACTTCACCGAGAGGTGCGGCAATGAGAGCAGCAGGTCTTGAAGGAATGAACCTGAATCCATGGGCAACGGTGCTGTACTTTTTTACGAGTTTCCACAAGCGCGCCGGTATGTCAAAGGATACCGGTGAAGCAACAGAGACAATGGATTGAATTTTCCGGTTTTTGTATACACCTGCATACGCATACATGACCATGGTTCCCATGCTGTGACCCACCCAGTGTACTGCATCCACCCCGGTGCGTTCTGTAACGTAATCAATTACAGCAGGGAGGTCTTCGTTGACGTAGTCGTCAAAGGTAAAGTTGTAGGTTTTTCCTTTTAAAAGTGAGGGCTTGGTTCCTCTGTCTGCTCCCCTAAGGTTCACCATCCATACTTCAAACCCCTTTGATTTAAGGTAGAAAGCAATGGAGTGTTCAGGCTCCAGGTCCCACGACCATTTATTGGAGCTGATGCCGTGGCATATGAGTACCGGGTGGTTTCTTTGGGGCGTATCCGGGTCTGGAAAATACCTGTAAAGAGCAAGTTCCCATCCCGAGGGGGTCTGTACCAGGTGAAATTCATCACTTTTGTGACGCTGGCCCCATAACGACGTGGAAATGCAGCTCTCTGATACGATTGATCCAATACCCAGGCAAAACAGCGTTACTGTTATGGTGGAAATTTTCCGAACTTTTAAAGCACTGGATTTCATGTAAGTTTATTATCATACCTCCCACGTTTTTTGGAGCGTTGTGAAAAGAAAAATAAAACGATAAAGGAAATGACAAACTCCTTGAGAGCCCATAAGGAATATCCGGATGGTGTGGTGGAACACGTACAACCACCTGCATCCTGCGTGTCATCAACGGGAATGTTGCCACTCACGATTTGAAACGCATCCGGCAGGTAGGCGTGCTGAGGTGAACCATTAACAACCTGCTCGATGATAACTGTGTATGTGCCGGTGTCCATATATGTAAGATTGAACAAAGCCTGAATGTGGCCCTGGTTGATGTAGCGGGTTTCCGCGGCCTGATGTGCTCCTTCGAGAGAGGCCTGGGGAGAGAGATACGCCACCGCATCCGAAGAAAAGTTTTTCCCGTAAATGTCGAGTGTAAATGTGTTTTCACCTCTTGAGCCCTGGTAAGGGTCAACACGTTCAATAACCGGATAATTTGATACCGGATAAAGAAAAACAACCCCGTCTATGTCATCCTGATGGAGCGTGCGTTTTTCAGTATCGCACGGGGGCGAGGCGTAGTACATGGTCGCCCCTTCCACAGGAGTGTGATCAAGACCTATGAAATGACCGATTTCATGGGTCACAATGTTCTGAACATCAACAACATCAGTGTCCACCTGGGGATTGCACGTGAGAGGGTCATTGATGATCCGCCACGTGTAGTGTTGCATGTTGAATTCTATGTCAGAAGAGATAATTTCTCCGGAATCTACATAGTACCAGTTTGTTGTCAGACCGATAACGGTGGGATCGTAAGGCCAGGTGCTTAACCACACGAGCAAGGATACAGAATCGGGGTAGAGACATGTGTTTGTGGGATTGTCAGCACACGGGGCTTCTTCCCCGATTTCCGTGAGCGTGGTATCACCCATGTACCGGAAGGCGATGAAAGATTCCTCCACGCTTTCCCAGGCATTGAAAGAGTTTTGGATTGCATTGAGCAGGGCATTCGGATCAGTAATGTCTGTACACGAAGCCAGGTTGACGCTGTACTCGACCCTGTCTCCCGGTTGAATGAACCACCTGAGTGTGGCCCCCGATTCGGATTTTTCAACCACATACGAAAATGCGAACAGATGAAACATTACGACAAATGTTAACGTGTACATAAACAGGCGAGTATTCAATCTCCCAACCTCCTTTTATTTCCTGAACAGCGAAATAAATTCATCCAGCGGGATGCGTTTTACCTTGCGCCCATTGAACACAACATATGGAAGTGCAAGTGGCTTGAGGTATGAGCGTTCGGTTTGCGAATCAAATACTTTCATAAACACACCCTGGTTGAATCCCGCAATTGAATATCCAGGGGCGGGAATATCAGGTTTCGTGAGAATGAACACGTAGTTCTGTCTCTTTTCCAGGCGCGGGGCCCCGGCGACTTTCGCACCGATATTGCCTTTTTCTCCGCCCGGTATGTCCACGAAATATTGAGCCCCTTCTTCGCAACCAATGTAGCACACAAGGGCTCTTAAATAATACCTGGTAAAAATGTGGCGATTGTTAACGGATACAGTATCTATTGAGGTCACCTTGAACAGGCCAGCCATTTTGGCGGATGCTGCCAGTTCTTTCAGGTCTTTCAATTTTACAACCGTTGCCCTTGCTGAGTGTACGGTCAGAACAGTGATGCAAAGGACGACAAAAGCATTCAAAACGGTCCGTATTTTGTGATGAATCATTTTAAGTCCCCCTCCTTCCCATAATCTTTGTATTCCCCTTTCGAGCCCTCACGATTGAGAATATAACATAAACATTTTATCATTCACCAACAGATGACGCATCATAAGGAAGAAATAATCAGGGTCAGGTTTGCCCCCTCACCAACGGGTCACCTTCACATTGGGGGCGCGCGGACGGCTCTTTATAACTTCCTGTATGCAAGGCATGCGGGAGGCCAGTTTATCCTTCGCATAGAGGATACGGATGTGGAAAGGTCTGAACAGAGGTTTGTGGATGCAATCATCCACGACCTCCAGTGGCTGGGTATTAGCTGGGATGAAGGACCTGTGTTTCAATCGGATAGATTGGATATTTATCGTGAGTACGTGGAAAAACTCCTGGAACAGGGCCGTGCGTACCGGTGCTACTGTACGCCCGAGGAGCTGGAGAGAAAAAGAAAAAAGGCTGTTGCCGAGGGTAAAAGACCCGGCTACGATGGTACGTGTCGCAACAGGAAATTACCCGGTGAGGGCCCCTTTACCGTAAGATTGAAGACACCGGATACAGGAAGTGTGAGTTTCACAGATGTACTAAGGGGTGAGGTGGTCTGGCAGTGCCAGGAAATTGAAGACTTTATTATTATGCGCAGCAACGGTATTCCCACGTATAACTTCACGGCGGTAATCGATGATGCACTGATGGGGATTACTCACGTAATTCGCGGCGATGACCACATCGCCAATACACCACGGCAGCTTCTCATTTACCGTGCACTTCAATTTGAGCCTCCTGTGTTCGCGCATATTCCTTTAATTGTCGGTCCGGACCGTGCTCCTTTGAGCAAACGACATGGAGCCGTGGCTGTATCCGCTTTCAGGGAAATGGGATTCCTGGCGGAAGCGATGGTCAATTACATTGCGCGTTTGGGATGGGGATATGGAGACCAGGAAATTTTTTCGATGGAAGAACTTATAGAACTTTTTGACGTAAAGGACGTAAACCGTTCACCCGCTACTTTTGATATAGAGAAATTACGGTGGATGAATTCACACTACATTCAACAGAAGAGGCCCGGGGAGCTGGCCGGTCTTTTGAAACCATTCATGGACAAGCGCGGCCTTCCATGTCCTTCCGGCGATTCGAAATTTTTGATGTTGGTCAGGGAACTTCAACCGCGTGCAAAGACACTTGACGAAATGGCTGAAGGAGCAGCGTTCTTCTTCCGTGCTCCTGAATTCTACGACGATAGGGGCCTGAGGAAATTTTGCGGGAAGGAGGGAAGACAGTACCTGAGAATGATTCGAAACGAACTTGCTCAGCTTTCTTCCAGTGCATCAAGAGATGAAATTCAGAAAGTTTTTGAAAAGGTGATGGAAACTACAGGTGCAAAAATGATAAAACTGGCTCAACCTGTAAGATTGGCCCTCACCGGAAAAACTGTGAGCCCTGGTATTTTTGAAATCATTGAAATTCTGGGAGTAGAAGAAGCAGTTAAAAGGATTGATTTATTGTTACAGTACATTAAAGAAAATGAAATTTCATAAAATTTTCCTTATCCTTATTGTTTCAACTTCAACATTGCTGACAGGAGGATGTTCATATACTCTTATGACGTATGCTCCCTATGATTTCTATCTGGACAGGGTGATTAATAAAACAAATATACCACTTGCAGATGTGATTTTGGAGCGTGCACTTAAAGAAGAGATGAGACTGTATCGCGCACATCCGCAAAGTGTTACGGGAGGTGTGTTTCCTGTAAGGGCCGCTTTCACGGGGTTCGGTGTTTATACCGCCATCTATTCACCAAGTGTTCCCATGCAGGGCGCACGCGCCAGTACCTCTGTGTACGTACTCGACTCGTGTGGCAGAAAAGTCCTGGCCCGGAGTTTCACCTATACATGGAATTTCCCCACCGAGAGTACCATCAAGCGAACCGAGATTCAAAAAAGTCGCGTTATGGAGATCGTTATTGCCGGCCTTGCCAGGGAAATTGCCACGTGGTTGGCCGCAGCGAAAAAAAGATTGTCCAGGGTGTTAGAAAAAAGTGAAGCCGAACGTCATTATTGTCCAGACAGATAGTGTTGAACTCTTTCAGGAATTCTTAAAGACGTTAGCGTCTTCTCTTCATTCTCCTACGATTGAGAAATATGATGGAGATGCCCAGGATGTTCCACGACTTGTTACAGGCGTCCTAAACACCAATCTTTTTTCACCAAAAAAGCTGGCCGTGATTCGAATCAGCGAGAAGAGTCGTTTAAAGATGGTACCGGAGTTGCTGGATCGTCTTCACAATGTCCCGGAGAGTACAACCGTGGTGATTGAGCTGCTTCGAACAGGTATCGAGCAACGAATTAAGAAAACAGCAGAGTCGTTTAATGTACCTGTTAAAGTACTCGGAGATAGCACACGCCAGGCCAGACAAAAAGTTTCCAGGGTACAGAATCTCCTGGAAAAGAAAGGTCTGAAGGCTACACGTGATGCCGTCAGCTTGCTCGAAGCACTTGCGGAAGATTTCGATACACTTGCAGGGGAAATTGATAAACTCGCAGTTTTCAAGAGCGGAACCGGTGACGTTACGGTGACCCGTAACGATGTAATGCTTCTGATAGCCCTGCCCGCAAGCTTCGACCTTTTTGCCTTTATCAATGCGCTCTTGCTGGGCAGAAGAAAGGAGATGTTAAGAATGATTCGATCACTCGAAGAGACAGGAGCTCCGGATATGATCATGCGTATTATTCACCTGGCTGCGCGACAGGTTATGGCTGCCGTGATGGTTACACAGGGAGTGAATGCCCAGCAAATCGTCAGCGTTTTGCGAGTGCCCTCGTTCGCTGTGCGCCGAATCGAAAAAATGCGTGCAAACCTTAATCCTGCAAGGCTTGCAGAAACACTTGAACTTCTGGTGAACCTCGATGTGGCCCTCAAGTTTCGCAGAACCAGTCCTGCTGATGCAGCCGTAAGACTTGCGTTGAATACTTAACCGGTTTTGTGAATGGCCTGATAAGCGATGTCCCTTCGGTAATGCAAACCATCCCACCGGATCTTTTTTACAGCCGTGTAAGCCTTGTCGGCCGCGGTAGCCACATTACTTCCGAGAGCTGTTACACCGAGTACCCGTCCGCCCGAAGTGTAAAAATAACCTTCTTTAAATGTTGTACCGGCGTGGAAAACTTTTACTTTTTCCATTTTTTCCACTTCGTCCAGCCCTTCTATCTGTTTACCTTTTTCGTATGCTCCAGGATAGCCCGCAGACGCCATTACCACGCACACTGCTGCTTCGGTACTGAATGATACAGAGGTTTTGCCCAGCTCCTTATTCCAGGTTGCCTGCAAAAGCTCCAGCAAAGGAGTGTCCAGGCGCATGATCAAAGGCTGGGCTTCCGGGTCACCAAAGCGAACGTTAAACTCCAGCACGTAAGGTTCTCCATCTACCATCATAAGTCCTGCATAAATCACCCCGCGATACTCTATGCCTCGTTTGTGGAGGGCCTCTGCAAGCCGTGAAAATACTTTCGTTTTTATTTTTTCTACAGTTTCAGAAGAGATGAACGGTACCGGCGAATAAGCGCCCATACCACCCGTGTTCGGTCCCTTGTCCCCATCAAATACCCTTTTGTGATCCTGTGAGAGGTCGAAAAAGAGAAAGTCGCGCCCGTCGAAAAGGGCGATGGCCGAGCATTCGTATCCCTCCAGCCTTTCTTCTACAACAATTCTGGCTCCTGCTTCTCCAAATTCTTTTTTCACCATAATGCGATCTACAGCATGGAGAGCTTCCTCCACGCTTTCGGGTACAATCACCCCTTTACCTGCAGCAAGCCCATCTGCTTTTACGACCCATGCGCGGTTGCTCTTTTTTATAAAGCTTGCTGCGTCTTCGGGGTTGCTGAATACATGAAATTCTGCAGTGGGAATCTTCGCCTCTTTCATAAGCTCTTTTGCAAACACCTTGCTCCCTTCGAGCAGTGCTCCTGCGCGTGGAGGGCCGATAATAGGAAGGTTGCGGCTATGGAATTCGTCCGCAAGCCCTGCAACAAGAGGTGCTTCAGGCCCTGCTATCGTGAGGTTAACTCTTTCTTTCTCTGCAAAATCAGCAAGTGCTTTTGTATCTGTGGCCGCGATGTTTACATTGTTAAATTCAACAGCGGTACCACCGTTGCCGGGGGCACAGAAGATTTTTACACCACCTGTTCTGGAAATTCCCCAGGCTATGGCATGTTCACGACCACCGCCTCCCACTATGAGAACTTTCATCATTTCACCTCCGTTAAGGAGCTGGTACGGTTTTATAAGAGAATAGCAACCTTCTACGAGATTCGCCATATTATGCAACACAAGCATGTGTTCGCTGGCGCAAACTCACGTTTCGTGGTAAATTTCAAGACACAGGATTGGCAAGAAGCCAGAATGTCCAAAAGCATTATTGCGTGGATGGAGGTGTAAAATGAGTAGTCCGAGGAATATCGTCGAAGACATAGTCCGAAGAGCCAAAAAAGCTTCATTTATCATGGCCAAGGCGAATGAAAGCGCCAAGAACCGGGCACTCGAGATTATAGCGCAGAACCTGGTGGCCAAACATAAAGAAATCGTAAGAGCCAACTCGGTGGACATATCGAACGCACGGAAGAAGAAACTTTCCAGCGCCATGATTGACAGGTTGAGGCTTAACAAGGAAAGGATAGAGGAAATGGCGGAAACCATTATGGATATAGTAAACCTTCCAGATCCCGTTGGTGAAATCACACGCATATGGAAAAGACCAAATGGGTTGCTCGTCGGTAAGATGAGAATTCCCATCGGTGTGATAGGAATTATTTACGAGTCCCGCCCGAACGTTACGTCTGATGCAGCGGCTCTGTGCATAAAATCAGGCAACGCGGTGGTTTTGCGCGGTGGTTCTGAAGCCATCAATACCAACATGGTCATCGCCTCTATTATCAAAAGTTCTATGAAAATGGCAGGACTTCCGGAGGATGGTGTTCAGGTTGTTCCCACCACGGACCGGGAGGCAGTGCTTCACATTCTTACGCTTGAGGATTACATTGATCTTATTATTCCCCGGGGTGGAGAAGGGCTGATTAAATTTGTGGTAGAAAACTCCCGCATTCCCGTGGTCAAACATTATAAAGGTGTGTGTCACATATATGTGGATGAATACGCGGATATGAATAAGGCCGTGAACATTACGGTCAACGCGAAGGTTCAGAGACCGAGTGTATGTAATGCTGTTGAAACATTGCTCGTGCACGAAAAAATCGCCCGGAAGTTCCTTCCCATCGTGGGTAAGGAGCTTAAAAAACACGGTGTTGAGATCCGGGGTTGCCGGCGGACAGCAGGAATTCTCAAGGGCATTAAACGTGCTTCTGAAGACGACTGGTATGCAGAGTACCTAGACATGATACTGGCGGTGAAGGTCGTCAGGAGCATTGAAGAGGCTATTGAACACATAGAAACTTACGGTTCATCCCATACGGAGAGTATTGTTACGGAAAATTATACAAACGCCATGAAATTCCTTACAGAGGTGAACTCTTCATCAGTGATGGTTAATGCTTCTACACGTTTCAGTGATGGTAACCAATACGGTCTTGGAGCAGAAATGGGCATCAGCACCACAAAGCTCCACGCATATGGTCCCATGGGACTTGAAGGTCTTACAATTGAAAAATTTATTGTTTTCGGACAGGGTCAGATCAGGGAGTAGGAGCGCTGAAGTCCGTCGCACCCATTGGTATTCTGGGTGGAACATTCGATCCTGTACATCTGGGCCACCTCAGGCTTGCAGAAGCTGTGGCGGAAAAACTCTTTCTTGAAAAAGTTTATTTCGTACCTGCTAGAGAACCTCCACACAAGGACCCGACGACCATTGTAGCAAGTGCGGAGGACCGCCTGAAAATGCTGGAGATGGCTGTGGAAGAGAACCCGCTTTTCCAAATTTCACAGGTTGAACTGGATAGAGAAGGTCCTTCATATACCATTGATACGCTGATGCATTTTTACCGGAGATTTGATAAGAAGGTATATTTCATCACAGGTATTGATACTATTGTCGAGGTTCCTGCATGGCATCGTTTTCCCGAACATTTCAACTACTGCATAATGGTCACGGCTCCACGCCCAGGATGTGTACCGGATGATTTTCACGAACGTTTGGAAAAGCTATACCACTCGGAGAAGGGTTTTGAAGTCAGTCGCCATGAAATCGGGTATTATGGGAACAGAGCCGTGTTGTTCCTTAATGTGAAGACCATCGATGTGTCCGCTACGGAAATCAGGGAAATGCTCCGCGCTGGAGAAAGCATCAGGTACCTTGTCCCGGAGAACGTGCACAAATACATAATGCAAAAAAAACTTTATTGCGAAGATGAAAGTTAAGAAAAAGAAAATGTTTCCAAAACGGTTTGCCAGAACCTGCGGCAGGTTTCTCTACCGCAAGCTCGCCGAAGATGTTCGGGTGGTGGATGTGAGAAAAGCGCTCCCGGTAGCTGATTATTTTGTGCTTGCCACAGGTACCTCAGAGCGACACGTGAGATCCCTCGCGTACGACCTGATGGATGAAATGGAAAAGAGGGGGTATGAATTGCTCGGTCATGAAGGAATTGATGAGGGACGCTGGGCCCTGCTGGATTACGGTGATGTTGTAATTCACCTTTTTACACGTGAACTGCGAACTTTTTATGATGTTGAAGGCTTATGGGCTGATTGTGAATTCTTCGTTATAGAGGAAGGTTGGTAGCAGGATATTGAGCAAGTCGTGAAGTTTGTTTTCATATTACCGGGTAAAATTACAGACCATCACATACAGGCACTTCTGGAGCGTTATTCAAGGTATCTTCGAAAATATGGTATAGTTGAATTTAGATGGACAAAACCTGTTAAGAAGGCTGTAAAATCAGCCGGTGATATTGAGAGGAGAGTAGAGGAGGAGGGTCGGCACATTATACACGCAATGGAAAATCTGCCACGTGGACCAAGGGTGGTATTCGATGTTAAGGGGAAAGCAATGACTTCAGAAGAGTTTGCCGCCTGTTTGAAAGAGATGAGCAATGTCATTGGTCCATGCATGGTTTTCGTTATAGGAGGTCCTTATGGACTGGATGAAGAGGTAAAAAGACGTGCTGATGTTTCAGTCTCTTTTTCGCGTATGACTTTACCACATGAACTGGCCGTGGTGGTGGCTGTAGAACAGGTGTTCCGTGCCATGAGCATCATTCACGGAGAACATTATCATCATTGAGGAGTATACATTATGAAGCGTGCTCTCAAAATCAGTGGATGGATAATTATTGCAGCATTGTTGATGTACCTTATTTATTTAAATTCCCAGCAGGTGGATTTTAACTTTTACGGTTTCCGCTTTTCGCTGCCTGCCGGCGTGCTTTTTATCGCCGTGTTGCTGATTGGTGGCTATGCAGCATTTCTGCTCACAAGCCTGCGGATTATTACTTTGAAGACTTCCCTCGGGAGGGAAAGGAAGCTTCTTCAGAGGAATCTGGACGTGGCCCAGAAGGTTATCCAGGCAGCCTGGCTCTCAGAGGAAAATGAAGAAAGTGCAGCACTTGGACTGTTGGAAAAAGATATGCAATCGACCGACGCACGAGTTGTGCATTCCCTTATGCTTTGCAGAGCCGGAGACCATAAAAAAGCACTCCAGCTTCTTCCAGGCGACTCTTCCGAGAGAGAAAATCCCGCCGTGATGTGGCGACGCATTGTTGAGCTTGTACACACGGGAAACAGGATGGAAGCGGTGAAAGAATATGAAGATATCGAAGACAAAAATCTCAAACGCCATCCCCTGGTTGCTTCGGCGGCAAGATTTGCATATATGGCGGCAGAGGAATGGGACAGGGCCGTTGCTGTTCAAAGAGACATATTCGTGAACAGAAAGTCCGGTGCTGCAGAAAAGTCGCGTCTGGCAGCTCTGCTTACAGCACGGGGCCAGGATTTGAGAAAAAAGAAGGATTTTGGAGAGGCTGAGAAGTCCCTCCAGGAAGCAATTTCTGTTGATGAGACATTTGTACCCGCGTATGAAAACCTTGGCACGCTTCTGGCAGATAAAAGTAATCCTCGAAAAAACACAGATAAGGCCTTAAAAATATTGAAAAAGGGCTTTTCGCACACAGGGGCGTTCGTGTTGCTTGCACGTGCCATGGACATATTCATCCAGGAAAACCGTCCTGAGGACCTTCTGCAGTTTGCACAGGACATTTCCAGTGAAGTGAAGTTTTTACCTCAAGCACTGACTTTTCGTATCTACGCGTTTCTCAGACTGGGAATGGTGGACGAGGCAGAAAAGAACTTTTTAGAAAATGTGATTCCGAATGACATGCCATATCCATGGCGCCATAGATTAGAGTTGCTGGGACTCGTTTTAGCCATCCGCAAGGGTGATCTTGAGGGTATCCGCGATCGCTTGAGAAATGTTGAGCGGTATTTTGTGGCATTTGAAGAAAAGGCGTACAGGTGCACCAGGTGCAACTCGTCGTTTGAGACCTGGCAGCCCCTGTGTTCTGTGTGCATGAATACCTTTAGCGTGTTTGCGGAACACACAAATCCTGGAAAGTAAGAATGAGGAGAATCCCGGTATTTGCCACGTGTATCGTCGTCTTGATACCGGCAGGATGTTCTCAAAAGGTCAATCTCCCTCCCGCTATTGAACGAGTCTCTCCTGACCAGGAGGAACAAACCGTGCTCACGTTGAGGGATTATACTTTTTCCGTAACCGCTCACGATCCGGAAGGGGCGACTGTTACCGTGAGGTGGTTTCTCAATGGAGAAGACCTTCACTCCTACAGTTTTTCTGTTACTGTGAATCTGGAAGAAGAATGGGCAGGTACAGAAATGCTGTTGGAAGCCGAGGCGTCGGATGGTCGAAAAACATCAAAAGTTGACTGGAACCTGAACGTGCTTTCTCCTTTATACCTGACTCGCAAGGCTGTGGAAGCCCTTGCTCATCCAGATGCCATATCCGGGGTGTACGCAGATAAAACTCTCAGGAATTGGTACATTTTATGGCTGAAAAACTCTTTTCGGGATGCAGACGCTTTGTACTCAGGGCACGATTTCGACAATGATTCCGTGGATGATGCTTACTACGTGCAGGTAACAGGACACGCTGTGCTCGGTGTCCTGTTGTTCGTTGATGCACTTGTATTCATGGAGACGGCAGGGACACAAATCAGTACAGATGCTCTGCTTTACGCGGTTGCACCTTATCCAGGTTCGATGCTTCCCGGCGTTATCCCGGGAAATACATGTTCTGTTTTGACAAGCCCCAATTCGCTCTTATGGGTGATTGCCGAAAGCCTTGTACCGGAAGTGGAACAACGAGCTTCTGAAATACTGGAAACATTATCGCCGCTTTTAAACAGTGGCGATCCATTCGAGATAGAAATTTCAGGTGTGGAACACCTTTCCCTGATAGACCAGTGGGCCTGGCTTTTTCGTGGAAAAATGGATACGGGGGATATTTACTTAATGGGGGCTTTGATCAATGCGGTGCTGGGAATGCTTCAGTATTTGTCTGCATATTCGACCGATACGTTTCGCGGCTTACTATCGTATTTTTTCGACCCGTGCTATTACCTGGGACCATGGGCTGATTCGGACAATTTTCCTCAATTCGGTGTTCCCGCAACTGTATACGCAGAGAGCCTCGCCGGTGCCAAGGAAAATATTCTCTCTTCTGTGAGCTCGCTCGCCCGCTTTTTTCAACTGGCAACCCGCTCTATTGCCCCGGCTTCCAGGGAGATGACCGGTGTGGATGAATACGGGCGCCTGTTTTTACCTTTCGGTGTGGTGGTCAACGATGGTGTCTATGTGCTTGCGCTCACTGGATTCGACTGGATAGAGATGAGAAGAACACTTCAGAATTTTGTCACTGCAATATCCAATGGTTACAATTTTCCTCTTACCAGCCTGTTTCAAACAGAAATTACTTTTTCTGACCTCTGGATTAATACGTCTCGTCTTTTCTCTGAACCTCTCACGTTGAGTCAGGTATTACCTTTATTTATCGAATCCGATAGGGGCGAGTATATTTCCGATACTCCCAACGGAACCTCCAGGCTTTACGATTTACCAGAGCCGTGTTTGGATGTTAATTTCGACGGCGTGTGTTCAGGTGAAGAAGACTTTGCTGATCTGGATGAAAACGGGGCTTACACTGGTGGAGATGCCTTTATAGATGATTCATGGCCCAACGGTGTGCTTGATGGCCTGTATTCTCCTCCGGGAGCCTTTTACTACGAGAGAGAAACTTCGTTTTTCTACGACACGGGTCGCGACGGGCTTATGCCCTATTCCAACGGTTATCCAGGACCTGATCCCGACGGTTCCCAGAACAACGGCCTCTATGAACCTGGTGAGCCGGTGGAGGGTGGTACGTACTCGCAACAGAGTACAACTCACACCTGGCCTGATGTGACGGGCACACGCTGGGCTTCGTGTACAAGCTGTACCGGTACCGACCCTGACAATGGAGTGATAGACGAGTTTTACCTGTTTTTTCCGGACCCAACACTTTCCGGCCTTCTGGTGCCCGGGGCTGCTTTCGACCCCGACGGTAGCGGCGGATTCTCAAACGGGGACCTCAATGCAGCTCTAAGTGTTATACGACACAAACTGGGAAAATCCCGGCGTTTTATTCCGCTCACTGTTCCCTGATGGTCATCACACGCTTAAGCAGATATGGGCTCTTTTTTTACTTTTGTGGTTTGATGGTTTATCTCTTCATCACGAAGCCTGAGAAAAAACCTGTCTCCCCCAAAGATTTAAAAAAAATAACAGCTGTGGAATGGAAAAGAATGGAACAACCGGTACCACATTTCGTTTCCGGTGATGGTAAAAGACAGGGCTTTGTAACCGACGAAATTCCTCCAAAGGTTCGGGGGTATTGTGATGAGGTTGGCGTGTTTATCGAAACAGATAACAACGGACGTATTTCGGGCGCTTATCCCATCCGATACTGTGAGACACCATATTATTTTGACATTGTGAAGGACTCGGGTTTTTTTGAAAAATTGAAAGGGCAATCTCTTTCACAACCTCTCAAAATAGACACCGTAACCGGTGCCACAGTAACCTCCCGGGCAATTATCAAAGATGTGGAAAAAAGCGGCGTTCGTTTTGCAAAAGATGTTCTGAAAATCCCTGTTGTTGGCAGGAAGGGATTTCATATACCGTGGGAATCCGTACTGGTGGTTGTGATTCTCTTTGCAGGAATTTTACCCCGCCTCTATCGCAAAAGATGGACGGGTTTGGTAATACAGGGTATCAGTTTTATCGTGATAGGCGTGTATCTGTGTGCTCCTGTAACCGTCTCCGCAATAGGTGAGCTCATGAAAGGAGGATCCGTGTTTTCGTCTGTTGCATACCTGCTGGCTGCGGGGGCTTTTGTTCTCGCATTTTTTTATCGCAATGTGTACTGCCAGTACGTGTGTCCTTTTGGCTGTGCGATAGACCTTGCAGGTGCTCCAGTAAAAACCGTGTTTCCCATCGAGGCCCGGGATGCAGGCATTGGTCGCTTTGTACGTGATGTCATCACGGTGATTATATTGAGCATCCTCCTCCTCGCAGGAGACCGCAGGGCGGGATTCGTTGAGCCATTTGCCTGGCTCTTTTCAAAAGCTCTTTTTGGTGCATTTGCATTAACTTACGGCATTTTAACCATTGCAGCATCCGTTATGGTCAGGCGCATGTGGTGTTATTACCTCTGTCCCACAGGGGCTATCTTCAGCGCAGCCGAGCAGACGGGATTGAAGGTGAGAGAAAAAATTGGAAGGCTGTTCAAACGAGTTGGAAAGTTTAAAATTACCACCGCCTTAATTCTGCTCGTGCTGATCGTTTCTGGTTGTGGTGGGAAGAGTGGTTTTTCCAGAGATGAGCAACAACCTTTCGACATGGCCTATTATGCTGAATTTGTCGAATATTCGTCCCTCAAAGATCTTCTTCCTTCTTTTGCTGCATCGAAATATTCCATACACCTGGCAGTGCCTTCATCGCTGCTCGGTGATTCCAAGACCGCCGCTTTCCTCACAGATGCAGAAAAAAACGGAGTAAATGTGTATCTCTGGCTGACCCTGCCGTATGAATCCGGCTACTGGATAAGCGAGACAAACATAGAGGAAGCCTGTGAACTTTTCAAAAAGTTTGGACAATGGAATGTGGATGAAAATCTTGGCCTGGACGGTTTTGTCTTTGACATGGAAGCGCCGTATGAATTTGCAGTACTTGCCCAGGGAGGGCTTACGGGTATTACCACGGCAGTGGTGCGTCTTATGGATCAAATTAATCCTTTTCAGTACGAAAATTCCCGCGCTATTTTAGAAAGTTGCATAGCGGATTTAAAGCAAAACTTTAGCTTGCCAGTGTTTGCTGTTACATATCCCATGGTTCTTGATGACCTCGTGGCTGGAGGAGAGGGATTTCAGGACCTTTTCGGCATTCCTGTGGCAGGGCTACCGTGGGATGAAGTGGGGTTTATGGTGTACACCACCACCTTCAAAAGCTCAGGTATTACAGCCGGCCCCGGGATAGTGAAATCCTACGCGAGGGATGCTGTCCTGTTTTTCGGCAAAAAGGCAGCAATTGGACTGGGGATTGCAGGCAACGCGGGAATTGGAGTTCACTCGGGGGATGCATCACCTCTTTATTTTTTCCCGGAGATTTACTGTGCCGCAGCAGAGGAGATTTCCCGGTTTCGCATTTATTCAGTCGTAGGGATACTTCTCGACCCTGATCAACTCTGGTTTCAGTTGGAAAAAGAAGCTGGCGGTGCTGCAAATTACTCCTGTGCAGAAACGCCTGCAGAAAGGGGATTTCGAAAGGCTTTGATTTCAGTGGCTCGATACCTGGAGGAAAAACGGCAGCAAATTATAGGAACTTACGTTCAGGAATAAAAAGCACGATTTTCCAGGGAGGAAACACCATGGTAAAAAGAGAACAGGCACCTTCTTCATCTCTCCTTTTTGAGCCTGTGACAATAGGTGGACTTGAATTAAAAAACCGGTTGATAATGCCGGCCATGCACCTCAATTTCACCCCGGGTGGTGACGTCAACGAGAAAATTATAGAGTTTTACAGGCTGCGAGCGAAGGGTGGGGTAGGACTTATCATTGTCGGGGGAGCCTCTGTGGACAGGCTCGGCTCCAATCCCCTCATGCTTGGACTTCATGAGGACAGGTTCATACCAGGTCTCCGGGAACTGGTCAAAGCGGTGAAGAACGAGGGGGCAAAAATTGGTGTCCAGCTGTATCATGCCGGTAGATACAATTATCGGGTCCTTACAGGGGGTGAGCAGCCTGTTGCACCTTCAGCGGTTGCGTCACGTCTGGGGGATACTCCCAGAGAAATGACATTAGAGGATATTCAAAGGGTCCAGCAGGCTTTTATCGATGCTGCTCGTCGTGCTGCAGAAGCAGGATTCGACGTGGTGGAAATATCCGGCTCAGCGGGTTATCTCGTGTGCCAGTTTCTTTCACCCTTAACCAACCGCAGAAATGATGAATATGGTGGCTCGCTCGAGAACAGATTCCGGTTCGTAAGCGAAATTATTGCGGGTATAAAAAAGGAACTCGGCGTTGATTTCCTCTGTCAGTGAGAATGGCAGGTGATGATTTCGTAGGGGGTAGTAACAATATTCTCGAAACGGTGAAAATCGCCAGGCTTTACCAGGATGCAGGAGTACATCTTCTGTCGGTAACCGGAGGATGGCATGAAACGCGTGTGCCCCAGATTACTATGAATGTACCAGAGGGAGCTTTTGCATACCTTGCAAGAGAAATCAAGAAAGCTGTAGATATTCCTGTTGCGGCATCCAACCGTATCCGGCATAAAGCATTTGCAGAGCAACTGCTCAAAGAAGGATGGTGTGATCTGGTCAACCTTGGGCGTCCTCTCATTGCTGATCCTCATCTCCCTGCCAAGTGGTCGTGGAACAGAGAAAATGAAGTGTTGCTTTGTACTGGGTGCAACCAGGGTTGTTTTGATCCCCTGTTCACGGGAGAGCCCTCCACGTGTACGGTCAATCCTTACGCAGGCAGGGAAAGCGAATGGATGTTCACATCTGCGGGAAAAAAGAAAAAAGTTTTGATAATAGGAGCTGGGCCTGCAGGAATGAATGCGGCGATTACCGCAGCAGAGCGAGGACATGATGTCGTACTTTTCGAAAAGGAGGATGAACCGGGTGGAATGCTCAGGTATGCAGGTCTTCCTCCCGGACGTGAAGACTGGATGGAATACCTGGATTA
Organism: bacterium; assembly: GCA_024275095.1. GTDB lineage: Bacteria > JAJRZV01 > JAJRZV01 > JAJRZV01 > JAJRZV01 > JAJRZV01. The sequence goes on from JAJRZV010000056.1 coordinate 17,845, forward strand.
CATGAAGCGCCAACTCGAAAAAGCGCCTGTAGATATAAATTTCAGTGCAAAAATTTCTTCTAAGGAAGTACTGAGTATTAAACCTGACGCCCTCGTTGTGGCTACAGGAGGGGAACCTGTGATTCCGGAGATCCCCGGGGTTCACCTGGACCACGTCGTCAGTGCTATTGATGTACTCGCCGGTCGGATCAAGCCCGGAAAAAGAGTGGTCATAATCGGCGGTGGCGGGACGGGTGTGGAGGCTGCGCTCGCCCTTGCAGCGAGGGGGACGGTGGACAGCAAACAGTTTTTCTTTTTGTGGATGTGGGGAGCCGTAACAGAGGATATTGCAAAGCGGATCACGTTAAGAGGAACCCACGAAGTTACAATTCTCAAAAGGAGCCCGGGAATGGGCCGGGGACTGTCGCGCTCCACGCGATGGGTGATGATTCACGAACTCAGGAAACGAGGTGTGCACATGTACGATGGTGTCACTTTTCATTCCATCAGCGAGGAAGGCATCACATGTACAGTAAGAGGAGAAGAAAAATTTTTTCCAGCTGACACCGTTGTCATTGCCGCAGGGCTACGGCCGCGACGGGAGATTTACGACGAGCTGAAAGAACAATTTAAAGAAATTTACCTGATTGGTGATGCTGCTTCACCCAGAAGAGCATTGCAGGCCATTAACGAGGGTGTGGAAATAGGGTTGAAGATATGAGAGTAGAAAACAGTATTTTGTAATTTTATTGGAGCTATAGAGGGTTGTGTTAAAGCAACAAGTGAAGATTTTTTTGAACGTTTACCAATGGTGAAGGTAATTTTGTGTTGTTTGTTCCGGTGATATTCGCATCTGTTCAGTTCTTTTCAAAAACCGTGATTCTTGATTAACTCAGGTACTTTTGATAATGTTTCAATTACTTTAAAAATTCTGTTATTCCGGTGGGGATTTGAGGTGGAGAGGGAGAGAGGGGCTGTAACCCTGATGGTGAAAAAAATTGCCATAACAAATTACCTTAAAGGAGGAGAATAATGACAGAAGCCTTAAAGTTCCCGTTTAAAAATTTACCCGAGATGTTTTTTAAACGAGTTGAGAAAGATCCTGACAGGGTTGCCTACATCTACCATGACGGCACGCAGTGGAAAAAAGCAACGTGGAAAGAAACCGGCGAAAAGGTGAAACAGGCTGCATCCGCCATAATCAATATGGGGCTTGAAAAAGGCGATAGGGTGTGTATTTTCGGTTACAACTCCTACCCATGGCTCATCGCTGACTATGGTACGCTCTGTGCCGGAGGGGTGGTTGTCCCCATTTATCACACATTACCCGCAGACCAGGCAGGTTACATTATCAAAGACTGTGAAGCAAAGTTCGTGTTCGTTGAAAATGAGGTGGCTCTTGAAAAGGTTAAATCTGTAAAGGATGAAATCCCGTTCGTAAAAAAAGTTATTACTTTCTCAGGGCTTGACAGGGGTGACGGCGAGTGGCTCATGACATTTGAGGAGTTTATGCAGGAGGGTATCTCTAACCCGCGAGAGGAGGAGATTCAGAGAAGAGTAGAGAGTGTTGATACAGATGCCCTGGCGTGCTTTGTGTATACATCCGGTACAACTGGGCCGCCCAAGGGAGTAATGCAAAGTCACCGCAATCATTTAGCCATGGCTGAAATGCTCCAGAGCATCGGCACGTTTGAAGAAGATGACCTCATGTACCTGTTTCTGCCGGTTGCCCACTCTTTTGCACGCGCTGCATGGTATGGGGCTCCATTTATAGGATTTACCATTGCCATCTCAAGAGGCATAGACAAGGTTGTGGACGACCTTCAGGAGATTAAACCCACGATAGTGCCGTCTGTCCCCAGAATTTTTGAAAAAATATACGATGCTGTCCATTCCAACGCCATGGCCAGCCCTGTAAAAAAGAAGATTTTCGACTGGGCTGTGAAGGTGGGTAAGGAGAGAAGTAAATACATCATTAACAAAAAGCCTGTGCCCTTGCTGTTAAAAATCAAGTATAAAATCGCGTTCGCCCTCGTATTCAAAAAGCTTCATGAACGCGTGGGTGGACGCATCAGGTTTTTTATTTCCGGGGGGGCGCCCCTTTCTGCGGAAATCGCCGAATTTTTTCATGCTGCTGATTTGCTGGTTCTGGAAGGTTATGGACTCACGGAAACAACGCCTGCTGTTACAATCAACCGGGCAGAAGCGTATAAGTTTGGAACGGTGGGGCTTCCACTACCGGGGGTGGAATTGAAGATCGCTGATGATGGAGAAATCCTGGCAAAAGGTCCCAATATCGCCCTTGGTTACTACAAGAAAGAAGCAGAAACAAAAGAAGCTTTTGAAGAATCTGGTTGGTTCCATACGGGCGATATCGGCGAGTTCGATGAAGACGGCTTCCTCAGGATAACCGACAGAAAGAAAGACCTTATCGTCACTGCCGGTGGTAAAAACATCGCTCCCCAGATCATTGAAAACATGGTGAAAGCCGAAACCCCCCTTATCAGTCAGGTGGTAATGATAGGAGACAAAAAGCCTTACTGCGTGGCACTCGTGTCACTGAATGAAGAAGAACTGAAGAAATGGGCGGACAATCAAGGCAAGGGGGATAAATCCCTCGAAGAACTTGCAAGAGATAGCGAGGTCGAAAATATTGTACGCCAGGCCATAGAGCGGGTGAACGCACGTCTCGCATCTTTTGAAACCATAAAAAAGTTCCGTATTGTGCCCAGGGATTTCACAATCGAGAACGGTGAGTTGACCCCCACTTTGAAAGTGAAACGAAAGGTTGTCATGCAAAAATACAAAGACCTCATAGAACAGATGTACGCGGAATAGAGGCGGCGTAGAGAAGCAATACTCGCTTAACAGGTAAAACCCATGAGGCGGGAACACTGGGGTACTCGGATAGGCTTGATTCTTGCGATGGCAGGAAACGCCATCGGCCTTGGCAATTTTCTGCGCTTTCCTGTTCAGGCTGCCAAGAACGGTGGCGGTGCCTTTATGATTCCCTATTTCATATCGTTTATTTTACTGGGCATTCCACTCATGTGGGTGGAATGGACCATTGGTCGTTACGGAGGCGTAAGAGGGCATGGGTCCACACCGGGCATGTTCGATGCTATGTGGAGATCGCGGGCTGCCAAGTTTATAGGGGTTGTAGGAATTTTTACACCATTGGTGATTGCTATTTACTATGTTTACATAGAGTCATGGACACTTGCCTACAGCATATTTTCATTTACAGGGGGATTTTACCACCTCGGCGCTATTGCAAAGGGTGCTCAGGATTTTCACAAGATGCTTCTTCCTTTTCAGAGCTTTTTTAATGAATTTACCGGCATGGCGCAATCCGGTTACGTGATAAAGCCTGCTGTATACGCCTATCTTGTTTTCGTGTTTACCCTGGCAGTGAACATATGGGTTATTTATCGTGGCATTTCCGCGGGAATTGAACGACTTGCGAAACTGGCGATGCCATTGCTCTTTATCATGGCGGTAATTCTTATGATTCGCGTTCTTACTCTTGGCCAGCAGGTACCTGGAGGACCGACTCCCATTGAAGGCCTCGCATTTCTGTGGGAGCCGGACTTCAGCCAGCTGACCAATGCCAGTATATGGCTTGCTGCTGCAGGTCAAATCTTTTTTACGCTTTCACTGGGCACAGCCGCCATTCACGCATACGCGAGTTACCTTTCGGAGAAGGATGATATCGTCCTTTCTGGACTTACCACTTCTACCATTAACGAATTTGCAGAAATTGTTCTGGGAGCTTCCATTGCCATTCCTGCAGCTGTCGTCTTTTTTGGTGTTACAGGTGCGACCGAAATAGCAGAAAGCGGAGCCTTTACGCTCGGCTTCATTACCATGCCATCCATATTCAGCACCATGAAAGCCGGGGCTTTCTTTGGAGGCTTGTGGTTTGGTTTGCTGTTTTTTGCTGGCATTACCTCCTCGGTGGCGCTTTCACAACCTGCCATGGCATTTCTGGAAGACGAGTTTGGACTGGACAGGAAAAAGTCCGCGTATATTCTTGGATTGTTTATCTTCGTCACGGCTCACATACCTATATTTCTCAGCGGCGCGCTGGACGAGATGGACTTCTGGGCAGGCACCTTTGGACTTGTGTTTTTCGCGACCCTCGAGATACTCGTGTTCATTCTTGCATTTGGTATTGATCGAGGATGGGAGGAGATGCATAAAGGTGCACAAATTCAGGTCCCAAAATTTTTCAAAATTGTTATCAAGTACATTACGCCAACTTTTCTCCTTGTTATTCTTGCAGTGTGGATTACACAGGACATCGGAAGAATATTTTCCGGGGTATCTTTAACCATTACGTACACCCGGGTTTTCCTGCTGTTTCTTTTTCTGGGCCTTCTTTACGCAGTGAAGGTTATCTGGAGCTGGAAGGAGTGGGGCAGAGAACTCGATGCTTCCAGGCGCATGTCGTTTTTTGCAAAAGAAACAGGGGAATTTTTTTCCTGGGTTGTGATGGTCGTGTCCGTTGCTGGTGTGCTTGCCGGCGTGGCCAAGCTGGCAGGCTCTTCCACAACAGACGGGTGGAACATAATCTTTCTCTCGATAACTATATTTGTTCTTGGTATTATTGCTCTTGTGGGAAGCCGATTGCTTGAAGAAAGAATCAGGAGGAGGGGATCTTGAGCATAGCAGGGTGGGTGTTCATGCTTACTGCATGGACTCTCGTGACTGTACTGCTTGCAGTGTGTTTTTATTTTGTTTTGAAAACCAATTCCAGGGGAGAGAATACTCATGGCCAGACTGAATAAAGGTTCCAAAAGTGTGGCAAAGCAGGTGGACCCGTTTTTCGCTTTTATGGGTCGAATCGGAACATTCATCAGAGTACACTGGATACCCCTGATCGTCGCTGTAGGGGTGGTGGTTCTACTTGCAGGCGTTGCTTATACTGTGGATTATCTTCACGCGAAAAGGGAATCCAGCGCGTGGATTACGTACTTCAACATTATTGTAAGCAAGCAGAAAGGTGGAAACGAGAGCAGGAGTCTGGAAGAGGTGGTTGCCTCTCACCCCAATACCATCGCTTCCAAGCTGGCAGCCATGGAGGTGGCAGCACGGCTGTATCAGGAAGGAAGGTATTCCGAGGCAATGGAATTCATTAAGGATATTGAAAAAGAAGACGAACAGCCGTTTTTTAAATACACCTACATGCTGCTAAAGGCCAAGATACTGGATAAGCTGGGTAAAACCAAGGATGCTCTTGGAATATACGAGGATATAATGGTGTCAGAAGATGCCCTGTTCCTTGGAATGGAACCTTACGTCCAGTCGGCAATTCTCTACTTTAAAACAGGAAATACCCAGGCGGCACTGAGAATTATCAACCAGGGAATGATGAAATTTCAAAAGGGTTATGAAACGATGGCTGTATTGTTGAACAGTTTTTACAGGCTTTTTGCTCTCAACCTTGTATCACCTTCAGAATTATTTTGATAGTTTAGAACAACGGGATGAAACAGCGTTTCTTTCTTTTTCTGAGTGCTGTGGTTGTTTCTGCAGTTGTTCCTCTCGCTTCCGCGATTGAAGAGAGCAGTGCGGAAGCGTGGAAAGGTCCGAATCCACAGGCCGAAGCGCTTCTGGTAATCAAAAAACGGATGACACCACATCACCGGGCTTCACTGTTTACGGCCCTGAAGGGTAGGGAAAACACGGCAGGCCCTGTCATCTGTGCAGGTGAGGTTGTGGCGATAACGGAAGATGGAGTTCTGTACAGCATCAACACCGGTACCCTTAAAACCCGGAGTGTAGAATTTGGACGCCAGGTTTACACAACTCCATTGTGCATAAACGGGAAAGAAGTGGTTATCGGTGACGAGGACGGCTGGCTGTATGTAGTAGATGTGTCTTCATTTGAAGTTTCAGAAAAGCGGCGGGTGGCAACATATCCTGTAAGAAAATTGTGGAAAAAGGAGGATCGCATCTTTGTCAAGGATGCTTCTGGTAAGCTCATGATTTTGAAATTGTCGGCTGGTGGCACGAGCAAAAAAATTCTGGGCAACACCTTGTTCACGTTTGATCTCTCCTCGAAGGGATACCTTAAAGACTACGTTATTATCAGAGATGCACCAATACGCGCTTGCGGTGCTTATGCAGGTACTGTGGTGGACGGACGAGCAAAAATAGTCAATTTTCTATCAGGTACGAACATTATGCAGCAGCATAAAACCCCGCCTATCGATGATGTCATTTGCTTTGAAGATAAATCCAGCAAAGACCGTCCAGCATGGGCAGGCCTGGATGCCGGCGGAGGTATTATTTACCAGATTAAACTTGCTTCTTCTAATAAAGATAAGAGTGAACAAGAAATTGAGATGGGTAGAGAAGTTTATCAGTTTGAAAGAAAAGAAAAAATTGTTTACCCGTTCTTTTTAAAATGCCATGAGGATGGAAATGGAAATACCGGCGCCGCTCGTACTACGGGTGTTGCTCCCGTGTTGATCATTACCAATCAGCGGATACTTTTGTTGACCCCCGGCAAGTTGGAAGGGGAGTGGAGAAGGGAGAATTCAAAAAGTAGATTCTTACCCACAATTCGAACTCTGGGAGTTTTTCGACGTGAATTGCCTGAGGGTACAGGCTTTTCAGGAATGAATTGTGTCGTGAGGAAAATTTCAGATAATAAAGGGGTGAACTATTACGTTGCCGGTGTCGCGGGAAAATCCCTGTTTGTTATGGGACCTGCCGCCGCGGGAGAGAAAATCGATTACGTCGTGGAACCACTGCCGTATACAGCCCTTGCTCCTCCTCGCGTGTTTATTCCGCCTTTCGCGTCGTCTTTCTTCATGGTGGCGCTTCTTGACTCCGGGGATGAACTGACGCTTTTCGAAGTCCTTTCTGAAGATGCTCTTCACAATCTTCCACATGATGTGATGCGCTGAGTGAAGTTCATGTAATGGGGGTGCACCCCGCTTCTTTTTCTATGCGATTGCATAATTTGACATAATGTATATTATCGGAACTTATTGATAGGAAGGAAATATAAAGATTAAAAATAATCGCCCTTATTTTATTTATCCTCTTGGGTATTTACGACGTTTCCTGAGTTCTTCGACCTTATCTGAAAGATTGTATTCCTGAATTTTGTATACAATTGCCCGGTGTGAAATACCCAGCAGTTTTGAAGCCCTGAGTACATTCCCTCGGGTTTTTTCAAGTGCCTTTAAAATAAAGTACTGTTCAAGCCTTTTTTGAGCATTTTTGAGAGACAGGCCGGCCTCTTTGATTTTTTCGAGAAATCCGATATCTTCTTCAGTGATTAAGAACCTGTTGCCGCTGCCAGTATTTACGTGGACAATCCCCGGTGATGCAGATGCTCCAAGATAATGGGGTCCAAGAAGCAAGAGGTCTTTTTCTGTAAGCACATCCCCTTCACAAAGGATTACAGCACGTTCAATGAGATTTTCCAGCTCCCTCACATTTCCAGGCCACGGGTGGTTAATGAGGCGCTCCATGGCTTTGTTCGAAATGTTTTTTACACCTTTTCCGTGGATGGCCGAATATTTTTCGAGGAAATGTTTAACAAGAACGGGAATATCTTCTTTGCGCTCCCTGAGTGGCGGAATCCTGAGATGGATCACGTTCAATCGAAAAAATAAATCCTCTCGAAAAAGCCCCTGTTTTACCTCCCTTTCCAGGTCTTTTGCTGTTGCGGAAATCACCCTGACGTTTACGTGAATGGGCGTGGTGCCCCCGACACGCATAAAAGATCCATCCTGAAGCACCCTCAGAAGTTTCACTTGCAGAGGCAGTGCCAGTTCGGCTATTTCGTCAAGAAATATCGTTCCACCATCCGCGACCTCAAAAATTCCCTTTTTTCGCACGTAAGCTCCTGTAAAAGCGCCTTTTTCATGACCAAAGAGTTCGCTTTCGACCAGCTCGGAAGGTATGGCTCCGCAGTTTACAGCAACAAATGGTCCCTCAGCACGGTCGCTGACGCTGTGGATGAAACGCGCCATGACCTCCTTGCCTACCCCGCTTTCTCCGGTGATAAGCACCGGGGTCTTAAAGGGAGCTATTCGTTGAGCTGTTTCCACGAGAGAAGCCATACCCGGGCTTACACTTACGGGTTTCAGTTCAGGTCCTGTTTCAGCGAGTTTCCTGCGCAGGTAATTTCTTTCAAGAATTACACGCTCTTTTTCAAGTATTTTGTCGATAATAAATTCTAACTCTTCGATATCAAAAGGTTTTTGTATGTAATCATCAGCACCCCTGCGAATGGCTTCTATGGCTACTTCCCTGTCTCCGTATGCGGACGCAACTATTACCGGGGCTTTGAGACCCATGTTGTCCCGGATTTCCGAAAGGAGCTCCAGTCCCGAAATATCCGGCAACTTCACATCCAGGATGAACAGGTCTGCCAGTTCAGCCTCTTTCTGAGCTTCCAGGAAAGCCTTGCCGGTGTAAAAGACAGAAACATCCCAGCCTCTTCTGGTGCCGAGGAGATGTTTGAGCATGTCTGCCAGGGAACGATCGTCTTCAACAACCACGATTTTCATGCGTCCTCCCCAATTCCCTCTTCTTTAAAGGGTTTCCCCGGCGTTCCCTCTTCGGCCATTGGAATATACAAACGAAATTCTGTACCTTTGTTTTCCAGGGACCGCACGAAGATGCGACCTCTTAAGTGTGTCATGGCCTGTTTTACCACATAAAGTCCCAGTCCAGTACCCTGCTCTCCTTCTTTCGTGGTATAGAAAGGCTGAAAAATATTTTTCATTGTGGTCCAGGGGATTCCGGCGCCATTATCTTTTATTGTTATTAGCACGACTGGCTCACCCTCACCGATCCTCATTCTCTCGAGGTTCACCTCTGGCGAAAACCAGTTAGTGGATTCACTTCCAGGCTCTGTAAAAATCGTGTCTCTCACCTCCGCCTCAATGAGCCCACCCTCCCCCACTGCATGTATCGCATTATCGATAATGTTAAATACCACGCGGTAGAGAAGATCAGGGTCACCTTTTATTCTTGCATCACATGATACAGAAGTTTTTATCCGGCATTTTTTTACGGTCGCTCTCTCCTGAAGAACCGGATTGTCCAGGACCTTTCCCACCACCTCAGAAGGCCTGAAAATTTCCTCTGCCCGGGGGTTGCCTGCCCTTGCCAGGTGGCGCAGGTCCTCTATCAGTCGCTCCATGCCTTTTATAATGTCATTGCACTTGGAAACAAACATGCTTACGGATTCACCATCTGCTGTGGTTTGAATGCCTTTTAAATATCCTTTCATGGCACTGAGTGGGCTGGACATTTCGTGGACAATCGACGAGGCAAGAAGTCCCACCGTGATGGCCTTTTCGTATTCTGCAAGTTCGGTTTTTATTCTGGAAACTTTTTCATTTAGTTCTGACTGTTTCTTTATGAGATCGTCAATAACCCGATCGACTGTTTTCAGGGGGTCCTTCGGCGGGAGCATGTTGACGGGGTCATTTCCCAGTTGGGGCTGATTTGCTATCAATGTGAGCACCTTGGCAGCGAGGTTTGTTAACTGTTTTTCCGTGTTGCCAGTCCACAGGCGGATAATAAGCAGCACGATGAAAGCAAATACGGCTGCATTCAGGAGAGATGTGTACACCTGGAAAGCCAGCAGTGATTTCCACACCTCGATCGTTCTTACTCCTATTGAATAGTGCCCGTGCTGTAGCATTTGCCTGAAGAAAAAGATCGTGATCCACTGGTGAAAATTGAGAAAAACAAAAAAAACAATGAAAAGAACAAAAAACCTGTATGCTATCTTACCTGTCTGAGGGATCAGGCGGCCATTGCTCATTCATCAGCACCCTGGGCCAAACAGCATCACTCGAATATTTTTTCAACAACTTCTCTTTTTATGAATTTGAGTTTTACATCTACCTTGTTTGCAGCGTTGATAATGGCTTTTTCTTTCAGTGTACAGCGCACGAGCATGGAGATGTGGTGGTGGTTTTTGTTGTACTTGATGGAAGAATATACCTGTTTTGGGAAGAGGGATTTGAGGCGTTTTTCGAGTTTTTTGATGTCATCTTTATCAAGGTTTATGGGCGAGAGGACGGCGAATGTAACACGGTCTACAGTGGTTATTTTCATGTCGTAGTTTTTGGGGGATGTTTCAGCCCGTGTAGCAGTGCTGTTGAGCAGTATGATCCCTGTGGCAAATATCATGCAGGCAATGATTGTTGAACATAATGCCGGTGATTTTTTTGCGGGTTTCATTATTTTGCACCCCCTTTCACGGAATGCTTGGTATTTTGAAGTTTTCGTGTCTGAGTCTGTGCAGCCATGGAAAATCCAGGTCAATCACGTAGATCATATTGTAGAGCTGATTGCTTTCGGTAACGGTGAATGTGGTGATGTCTCCGGAGCTTCCTGCTGAAAGGAGCTGGATGGAGAACGAGCTTTCACCGATGATACGGATGAAATTCGGTGGTGTGGGGAGGCCAACGCCGATCTCTTGCTGGTAGGCCCCACCGGCAAAACCGGGTTCGGCAGTAAGAAGGTCAAAGGCGTGGAGGTAGGAGACTCCGGATTTTGCTCCGCCTTCGCAGTATTCAGCATTGAGTGCTTCCACGGAGGCGGATGCCGCGGCTGTAGTGCCCGTGGCACAATCCGGGTAGAAGGAGGAGAAAAGCACGAGCAATGCAGGTTCGCCGTTCTCGTTTTCCACAGCCAGGAGCTGGGCAGGATATACCACCTTTGCCGAAGCTCCGAGCTCGTAGTAAAAGCCGGTTTGACCCGGTCCTGTCACTGTTGTTCCGAGGGGATAGCCGAAATAGCTGGAGTCGGAATATGGAGTAGCACTTAAGGCAAGGGGGTCGATCTGGGCATTGAGCAGTTGTTCGGGCAGCTGCAGTACATACAGGCGGTTGTACGTGCCAGCAGGTGGTGAATCGCAGTTTGAAACCTCCATGCGATCACCTGTGCCTGCAATCAGCCAGTGGGTGGTTTTACCGGTGATGTCGCGTGTGACGCCGATCTGCGGCAAGTAGTAAAACGGCTCACCTGTGTCTGACTTGAAGAACCGAACAACGGTCCAGTCTGTGTTGGTGATTCTGCCGGTGGTGTCGAGTACAGCGGGCGTGGTCATGGCGATCATCCACAGGGAGCCACTTGTATCGCCGAAGAAGGCGTGGTCGAAGAGGCAATCTCCTGGTTCGCAAAACAGTGAGCTTGTTTGTGCGTAGTTTTCATCCCATGTGTCTAACAGGGCAACTGAGCCGGGGACACTGTTCGTAAGATACTGGTTCACCCCTGCAGTGTCGTACGCAAATTCCCACATTTTTTTACCGGTGTATGCATCGAGAAAGTATACCCTTCGGCCCACGTCTGCAGTGGATGTGTCCTCGTCAGGATAGAGTCCACCGTTGATGCCTATGATATAGTAGTCGTAGGGTTGTTGCGATGCAGGATTCTGCACGGCAATAGGTCCAATCTGAGGAAGCGCCGGATCGGTCTCGTTCCATGTCTCTCCCATTTTCTCCAGGTCACTCTGATCTTCAAGGGTTGTGTTGATGACACTGCCTTCCAGTTCCGCGATGGAACGCGGGAAAATCCAGAGAAACTTGGGATTAAGATGGTCAGTGATATCAAGAGCAAACCAGTGCTTGCCACCGCGCCTCTCACCCATGGTGACAATAAGCTTGAATTCCGTCGGATCCTTGCTCTTGTCTCCATCCTGGTCCACCCAGATCTCCCTCACCCAGAGGGTTCCGTCAAGCATGTAACAGTGATACGACATCAGGTTTTTAAGACGCGGCAACAGATCAGGCGGTATAAAACCCCACTCTTCAACACCACTCGTGTAGTTGAAAGCGTGAAGTATACCATCGTTGGAGGCCGTCAATACAATCGGCGTCTGGTCATTATTATTTACCACGTACTGAAAAAATGCATTTAATGCATCCTGTGGATTCCCTCCACCATCGTACGACCACAACGCCCCAAAACACCTGCTTTCAAAGAACGGATTGCACAGCGGGGATACAGGCGTGGCTCCTGGCTGAAGCAGGTTACCGTCAGGATCAACCGTGCGGTAAAACACGTAGTGCGTGTTTGTAACCCTCTGGGGAGAGGTATGAAAAATATCCCCGAGAAGCCACGGGCGCGTGTCCGTCCTGTCTCCATCAGCATCCCAGTCAAGCACGTCCACTCCCCTTACGAAGTTTATAAGGTATTCAGCACACTGGAGATTCGTCAGCGTAAGACCAAGTTTCTTGGAAAGCCACGCACAAAAAGAACTCTCACCCTCAAACGTCCCCGTGGCCACCTGCAGGTAATTCACGAGTTGCGATGCATTGGTCGCATCAAAAGCAATAAGCCCGTCGTTGCCATCTATGACACCGTCCCCGTTGGAGTCAACCACAGTGTAAAGATTGCGGTTGGCAGGCCCCAGGGCCAGAAGCTGCTCGCCAGCCTCCCAGAAATAGTTGGCCGGCGTGTTCGTGCCCGCCTTTACAAGGTCACCATCTAAATTCACCTCGACGATGTCACCATCCGCGTCTATCAGGAGAATGTCGTCTGTGTCACCGTCCCCGTTCTTGTCCACCTTGTTGAGAATTTCGGAAAAGGTCTGAAACTGGTACACGTATCCATACCAGATGGGCCTGTCAGACGGCTTGAATCGAGCCACTATCCCGATGTTGGACTCGCTCGTCTGAGTGGTCTCCACTGTCGCACGCGTGAAGGACATCGTGCGCTTCAAAATGTCTATCAGCACCTGCTCCAGGGCATTTACAAGCTCCTGGTAGGTGTCTGCCGAGTAAAACAAGCCTCCACCGTTGCTGGCAGCGTCCAGAAGCACCTGGGGAATGTTCTGGCCCAGGCCAAAACTCACCGTGTAGACCACCATGTTCTGGGCTCCATCGTAGGCAGAATAGGCTAAATTGTAATCATCTGGTTTCAAGTCTATCTGCTGGTGCTCAAGAAATGAAACGTCATCAAGACAGTCATCCCCCCTGTATACGTCTTCAGGGTTGAGATCCCCGTCCCTGTCACCCCACGACGAAAACTCGTCGCAGTCCGCGGTGGGCAAACCGTCGGTCACGAGCACGGTAAAATTTTTCTGACACTTGGCGCATATGGCCCGCGTGACGGTGGTAGTATCGCACACGTTTGAATTCCCGAGATTCACTGTTTTGATGTTGTATCCATAATAACTACTGTACACATCGTCACACGCAAAGTACTGACCGATGTTCATGAGTGCCTCGCCGATGGGGGTGTTGGTCCAGAACTGCGTAACATCCAGGTTATCGAGGAGATCAAAAAGTGCCTGCCTGGTGGCATCGTATGCACTTACGTCGTCCAGGAGATCACACGTGGGATTAATGTCTGACTGCACGTAACCGCCGCTATTGTAGTAGGTAAGGTCAAAGGTCATCAGGCCCATCCTGATTTTCCGTGTTCTTGCAATGAGATCCCGGAATACCTTCCTGGCAACGATGAATTTGGGAGGATAGTAGTTCAGCAGGTTACCCACAAAGTAGTAAAGCCCTGACGTGCAGTTACTGATAGTCTGTGCAGTTGTATCGCAGTACATGTACCCCTGCTGGAACAACGTGGTTGCACACTGGCCGGAGTACGAAAAGGACTGGGATGAATAGGTGCAGGTGCCCGTGGCCTGGGTGCACGTGCCGCTGGTTTGACAGCTGGCCAGACATTCGGTTTCTGTCCAGTACGCCGAACCGTCGAGACTGCACCACCAGAGCCCCCACCTGCGTGTACAAGTACCTTGGACCACGCATGCATTTTGACAATCCGTCTGCGTGGGAAAAAGGTCGGTTACGTCGGGAAGGTCACAGACCCATCCCGAACAGTTTGCCACGCAGGTAGTCTCAGTGGGATATGCCTGGTTGTTCAAATCGCAGATCCAGCCGGATACCGGTTGGCATGATGCGGTACTGCCGTCTGTGCAAAACGTGTCTATCGTACCAACATCAGACCACCGAATGTATGAGGAACACGCATCATTTCCTAAGGTAGAACTGGACCTCAGGTACACGTGACATGGATCAAAACACGGACTGCTGGTAGAGTTAGCATAATCATCACACTGGGGATAAAACACAGGGTATAAAGTATTGGGGTCGTATCCCAAGTCAGTGAATATCGTTGGTGTAAGGTTCCCATTCACACCACACTCGGTTTCAAGCTTGCAGTTACCCTCGCACGGAAGACCTCTCATTGACCCCGAGGAGTCTATAAACCACATGATATTGGGTGGTGCATTTACTCCTGTGTAGAGCATGGAGAGGTCTTCCTTGTCATAGTCGCAACCTCCCCAACTCGAAGAAGGGAACAGGAGCAAAGCGAGTGTTCCTGTTATTACCAGGGTAACAACAGTAATTTTTATCTGCTTTTTTATTGGTTTACACATAATAGCTCACCCCTTAAAAGACCGTTTTATAGGTTAATGCTATTTCGATTTCGACGAAGTTTTGCACATTACCTGAGCTGTCGAGCATCAAACAGGAAACAACCGGGCCCAGTGGAACGCCCGTGGCCCCACCACCTTTGCAGGGGAATCCCTTGTAACATGTCATACCAGCAAGCCCAGCACCTGAGACTGTACCACCTCCTGCAACTGATTCATTTAACAGGGGAAATTCTTCACTGGGTACTGGTGTACTTATTGATCCACCTGTGTAATGCCCTGAGTATATCAGCATACCCGGAACAACAATGTTGAGTCGATTTCGGATATTCTGCCCCACGAGAGAAGCCATTACAGCTTCATATGCAAGTTCGGCACATTGCTGTAACTGGCTGCGCTTGCCAAGAGCTGTGAGCTCGGACCACTGATGAGATTGTCGCATCAGCAGTGCTGTTGCTATAGCGGAAAACACCAGCATGAACATCATAGCCATAACGAGTGTAAAACCTTTTTCTTTAAGCTGTTTTGGGAGAAATGTTTTTATGTACATTCCTTGCCTCCTTCCAGGCATTTTTATTCCACCGAGAGGGGAATTCGTCGAAACAGTTTGGTTGTGAGCATATTGCGGACCACCACTTCATCAGAGATGGTGATGCGGAAGAAATTGTCATTTGTCAAAAGAGTATTGGGTATATCTCCTGCCGGCTCCGTGTGATTGGAAAGAGCCGGCCGCGGTGAGGAAACACCCAGGTTTCTCTCAGAATAACCCACGAGACGCACGATCACTTTTCTGATGTTCGCTGGATGAAGAAGCATTCGATCAGGATCGTTATAAGGGGCATTGATTTTATCCGGCACAGGAAATGAAGTTGTAAGCGAACCGAAGGTATCAGCTGTACTGCTGGAGTAAAGAGGAGGACCTACAGTGTTGATGTCGGTGGCGTTCCAGAGATGAGTGGCGAGTAAATATTCCACCTGCAGATCTTCTATTCCCTCGGCAACGACGATATGGTCGGCACTACTTGCCGGTCCAAAAACACCGTCACCGTCCATATCCACTCCTGGATCGAGTATCAATGAAGTAATTCCTGAAGGAGCTTTACCAATGTAATAGCGGAAATACCTCACAAGCATGGCAACTGCTCGCCTGTCGTCAAACACCGGGTCGTCTGCTGTGGGAATGCTTACAGGTAAGGGACTGTTACCATCAATATTGCCTCCGCAGAAGTTGTAATCCATAACCGTTGTCCCATAAAGAGACACTGTTACAGTCCCGCTCCCGTTCGTCACCGCCTGGGACACCCGTACAAAAGTTCCTTCTCTCTTATTGTTGCGGACACTGGAGATGATAAACAAAATCGATCCAACCGGGAGATTGATTGGATTGGTTGTGGCATCTGCATAAAGAACAAGGGAAGAACATGAGGCATCAAGCACCTGCCAGTAATAACGGGGGTCTGGCTCCCTGTACACAAACCTGAGCTCATCAGTACCACTTGGACCTCCATCAGAGTCCACAACTCCATCATTGTTTATGTCCAGATCGAACGTAAAACGAGGATCTATTCCAAACCCTGCCCTCCTCAAATTCCGATCAATATCATCCATGGCCCTTGAAATATTAAGCTGAACCTCAGTAATTCCTCTCTCCCTGTCCAAAGACTTCTGCATCACAACGGCCATGTAAGCCACCATCCCTCCCAGAATGGCGAGAAGTGCCACCACAACCATCAGCTCCACCAATGTAAATCCATCCCTCGCTTTCAGTGCTCCCTTGATAGTTTCATCTACCATCACCACACATCCCCTTACTTGATAATCGCTGTTCTGTATACGCTTACATAAGTTGTACCTACCTTCCTCACAACCTGGGCAATTGCAACAATGAATTGATTCGTTCCTATCTGCACGGGCTCCAGATATACATATCTGCATACCCCCTTATTACAAGGAGGATTGTCAGAACTGAGAGGTACGTAATCTGCCGGTGTCGAAGGTAATGCATTGGGCAAATCAACAGGTCGAATTACAAGATTTATGTCCGAAGTGGTAGAGCCTGTGGTGTCTATAGAGATGTTGTTGTCCTGGGCTGTAACCGAGGAGATTATATCGTACTCGTTGGGTGCCATGTCTCCACGCCTCACCTGGCTGATTAACGCATCTGCGGCACCCTCAAGATGAGAGTACCTCAAGAGATTGGAAGAAGTCTTGCTCACCTGTACCGCCATCGAAGAAAACAGCACCGCAAGAATGAAAATAAGAGCAATTGTCACCATGGCTTCCGTAAGGGTAAAACC
>JAJRZV010000057.1 GCA_024275095.1 bacterium
AGGGAATCTGATCAAGAAGATTTTTAAATATAAAAAATTCAATTGAAATGCCGCGTGCAACCATAATAAAATAAGAAAAAACAAAAAGTGTTGCAAACGACTGCATTTGATTTATATGTATAGACAAAACATAAACTCAGAACATAGTGATATAAATTAATAGAGAAAACATAAATGCTCAACAAACAAAAAATAAAGAAAACCGTAAATAATAAAACAAAAAGCCAAAAAAACAGCTGCTGTGGGCAGTCAATAATTTTGTCAAAAACACAAGAATGGCCATTCAAATTACCAGGGGTGCTTCCTGATGCATCAAACAAGCAATAAATTCACCTTTATATTGTTCATCTTTATTATATCTATTGCATTTGTCACCAGAATAAAATACATGTCACCCATACCCACTGGACACGATGAAATCTATTATGCAAAAATGGCGGAAAAGCCGGGCAATTTATTCGGCTACCGACTGCAATATGAGATAAATAAAACAAAAATTAGACCAATATATCCTCCTGGATACCCGTTCTTTATCTATTTAGTATCAAAAATATCCCCTGATGAAAAGATTGCTCCCACTCTTACATCTTGTATTTTTGGAGCACTATCCTGTGGTATTGTATTTTTAATTTTAAATTTAATTACAGGCACTTACTTTGCTGTGTTAGGAGCAATTTTAATCAGTTTCAATCCATTTTTTATAGATCTAAGTTGTAGAGCATACTCGGAAACAACAATGCTACTTTTTATTTCAACCTCTCTCCTTCTAACTTTATTGGCAATTCACAAAAATAAATCTTTGTTTTTTCATGCATCTTTCATCATGGCAATCATCGCAGTCGGTATACACGCAGGAGAAGTGTTATATCTAATGTCGTTATTTATATTCGGGTTATCTCACAAAAGATTAAGAAAGATTTTAATCATTTATGCCATGCTCTCTGCACCTTTTGTAATATTTTTCTTGTTTACCAAAACAAACTACTGGTGGCAGGGAGGGCTCAATCTAACAAATTTAACCAAAGCACTTTTACAGTTTATTGAGTCTGTAATAATCATACCCTCAAAAATATTTGCTAAAAACGGGATTCTTATGTATTCACAACATCCGGGAGTCGTAGCTTACCTGCTATTTCTCTTATCCGGCCAGGCAAAAATTGGAGAAACAGTAACCTTTCCCATGGCCTTTTTCCCATTAGTTTTACCAACAGCCGTTATCGGAGGATATGTATTCTGTATAAAAAACAAACAGAACTTAAATACATTATCACGTGAATTTATCAAGATTATATTTACAATCTTTGTAGTATATCTGCTCGCGCGAGCTTCCCAATATTACAGAACAGCAAGATATATTTTTCCGGTGGTTGTATTCGGGTTGGCTGTAATTCCTGTATTGCTAAAAATGGCCAACGTAAAAAAACTATTATCCACAACTCTCATCTTTTACATAACACTTATACCTTTATACATATCTAAAGATTTTTTGTCTCTTCCAAAAGTTCACGCCCAACTTCTTATGAAAGAAATGGCAATTCTGGACAGAATTTTGGATAAGGACGTTCTTATAATAACATCTCGACCACAGACAGTTGAAATGTACCTTAAGCGGAAGTATTTATATATAAACTGGTATAAAATATTTGAGAAGAAATATGATGAAAACTTAAAAAAATTTAAAAAGGTATACTTGTTAGAAGATGCGAATGACATAAAAATTAAAGCAAAACAAAGGCTGTATTATCCACTCAAAAGTAAGTATAAAATTTTACCCCTTGAAAAGATAGGACAATTTAAACTCAGTATATTAGCAATCGACAAATCATCTATTGAATTCTCTATCGGAAAAACAAACGTAAAAGTTCCTTTAGCAATAAAGGTTGCATCAGGAGGCTGGATTGCCGGCAACAGATGCGAAATTTCTGTCAATGCCAGTGATAATCTTGTCGTGGAGATAAAAAGAGGAATAAACCTGGTCGCAATTGAACCTGACGGTAAAATTATATACAGGGGGAATTTCGATACCTGGATTGATAAAAAAGAAGGATTAAAATTTGCAGAATTTGTAAACAGCTTAACCGATGGGATAGTAGTGGCCCTTTGTGTGGCCGATGAAGCATCAAAAAATTTGACAGAACGTGGACAAGAGGCATTATACAAACTCGGAGGACAGTTACCCTTAATAAAAGCTTTTAGATACAGTTACGCTCTTATAGGAATAAAAGGTGCTGAAAAGGGTACTGCACTTGAAGCAATGTCTTTGTTCAAACAGGTTGTTCTGAAAAACTACCTGCCCCAGAAATTTGCACCGGAGAGAAAAACAATCACGCACGTGGAAGTCGCATCCGGCGGCTGGAAAGCGGGAAATTTCTGTTATATTACCATCAACTACGGCTTCAACCTCGCTTTTGGAAAGCGCGGCGTAAACATCGTTGCATTTGATACCAGGAACGGAAAAATATTTGCAAGGCGTGCTTTCGACACGTGGCTGGACAAAAAAGAAGGTCTTGCACTTGCAGATTTCGTCAACTCTCTCACAAAGGGCACAGGCGTGGCCATATGCGTTCAGGACGAAGCCTCGAGAAACCTTACGGAAAAAGGTCAGGAAGCACTTTACTCACTCGGGGCAACGTTCCCTCTCATCAAATCGTTCCAGTACAGCTACGCACTCATTGGAATTAAGGGAGCAGGCAAGGGCACTGCATTTGAATGCTGGAGCAAATCACAGAAAGTTCTCCTCACAAGTGAAGGTGAATGCAAGCCCTTCAATCTCAAATAGCAGCCGTTCCGTTTCGATACTTATGGGGTTTCCATTCAATATTCCACTTTCTTTCATAGCGCCTTTTGTTCTCTTCAAAAATCCGGTTGTATTCTTCATCACTTAGCTTTTTAAAAGTCGCTCCACCAAAGTGATGAATAAATACATCTTCTGCGCATATCAGCCTGTATCCAGCTTTCTTGACACGGAGGCAAAAATCATCATCCTCGAAAAAACCAATGGAAAACTGTTCATCGAGACATCCCACCTTTTCGATAACGTGTTTTTTTACAGCAACGCAGTAAAAGGCAAGAACGTCAATGGGAAACCACTTGCCCTTATTTGCTTTTGTGTACCTCTCGGCGAACTCTTCCATCTCACTAAGGTTTGTATAATCCACGTCAATTTTTGCCTCATTGCCAATGCTGTTTGTTACAGGGCCGACCATACCGAGATCCTCAACGAGATCAAAATACCTGATCAGGCCTCCCAGCCATCCTTTCGTTACTACGGTATCATTATTGAGAAACACGATGAAGTCACCTGTAGATGCCTTGATACCCTGATTATTTGCGCCGGCGAATCCTTTATTCTCATTGTTGAATATAACTTTTACATTGCCGTTTTGCTTTGAAAGTTCATACAGATATTCACGCGTCCCGTCGTGCGATGCGTTATCAACAACGATAACTTCAAAATTCGGATATGCGGTCTTCTCGAAAAGACTGTTAAGGCAAAGTCTCGTGTAATTCAAGTTATTATGAGTGACCACAATGATACTTACCTTGGGGTACATCTGCCTTATCTTTTCCTGCAGGCGACTGAAGCGCTTGTCCCAGTTGTTTCTGTAAGCAGTGGTGATTCTTTCTTTCCTGAAACGACGAGGATCTTCAGAAATCGCTTTCTTAACATTCTGTAGAAACTCCTCGTGGGTTTCAGAAACGTACGCAATACGCCTTAACGTCCTGAGCTCCGGTAAAGCTGTTGTTACAACAGGTTTCCCAGCACTTATGTACTCATAAAACTTGACGGGATCGGTAGACTCTATCAGCTTGGTTACCTTAAACGGGATTAAACACACATCAAACCAGTAGAGGTATCGAGGCAACTCTGAATAAGGCTTTTCACCGAGCAAATAAACATTTTTATACTTTTTGAGTTTTTCAACGTCTGAGCCAAAAGTGTGTCCTATCAATACAAAGCTGGCCTCTTTATGAGCCTTAACAACTTTCTCAAGCAACTCGGTATCAAACCATTCCGATATTGCTCCGTAGTATCCGATTATGGGTTTTTTGAAATCTTTGAGTAGCTCATTCTGGGGAGGATTAAAAAAATGATGAAAATCTACTCCATTCTTAACAAGATATGTTTCTTTTTTATGCTCTTTGATTTTGTAGAAAAGTTTCAATGATGAAGTAATACACATATCTGACAACTCAACGAGTAATTTTTCATCATTCAGTACAATCTCACCAAGATCCTTGAATTCGCTGAACTCATCGAGACAATCGTAAACCAACTTAAAATGTCTTCTACTCCTTTTGAGTTCTTCAGCGAATCTTCTCCAGTTTGGAAGTTGTACAATCATTACACATTCTTTCACGCCACAATCATCCACAAGCTTTTCAAGTGCAAGCATCATCTTTGAGTGGTCATTTTCATCAGCTGTAGAGTAAATATCGTATATAAGAAAATCCTTCTCAGCAGGTAGTTTCACCTCGTAAACATTATCAGCAACTTTCCTTATCTGATAATCTCCCCCTTTCTTCACATTTACGCTGAGGTAGAAAACCCTGTGGCCATTACGTGCAAACCGGGTGGCAAAATGCTGTGGCCTCTGAAACCTGAAATCCCAATCTATAATCGAAAAAAAGATTACATCATACTTGTACACTCCCCTCCGGCTTTCACGTACGGCTTCCTCTACCGGAATAGGATTCTGATGTACACTTCTTTTTCTTGGATACTTTACGCGCGACCATATGCGTGTAACAACACCTCTCAGCCCCTCATCGCGCCAGACCCTGAAAACCCGATGCACAAAAGAAAGTACGACACTTCGGGTGGCCATCCTCCAGTACCACGTCGCCACTTTCCACCAGGTAGTTGCTTTGATATTTTCAAGCTCTTGAAGTAAAGATTTTGTGTACGACTCCAGGCTCTCCACTCTCTGAGCAAGCACGTTGTTTCTTTCCTGGAGCAAATTAATCTGTCCCTGAAGCCGGGCGTTTTTACTGATTTCCTGATGCAATAGTTTTTCCTCATGATCCAGCTTTCGTTCAACCCTCTCTCTGACTTCTCTCTCTTGTTCAATCTGCTTTTCGAGAACCTGTTTCTCAGCCAGGAGTCTTTCGCGCTCTGACCTGAGTGCCCTGGTCTCTTTGTCCAGTGAATCCGTAAGATAGGACAAACGAACTTTCTCAAGGCTCACCCATTGCATGTGTGCATATACACATAAAAACTGCTTCCCTCCCCAAAAACGCTCCTCCATTTTTGCACAATCGATTTCCCTGAAAAAGACGAGATAAAAATCACCCACCCTTAGAGGAAAGTTGTTGTAGTCAAAAGTGAAAAAGTGCTCAAAATCCCGTTCTGTCTCCCTGAAAGGAGCAAGAATCACCACGTACTTCCTGGCTTTGTCCATCATTTTTTTCAGAAACTGAAAGGGGCGGTCAAAATGCTCTATCGTGTTCGAGCAATAGATGACATCAAACTTTTCTTCAATAGCGTCTATGTCGCTTGTCACAAATTCTCTTAAGGGATAATATTGTCTTGCTTTTTTGATCGCCTCTTCTTAAATATCCACCCCGACAATTTTTGAATCTGGAAAACGACGGGCCAGCATTTCAACAGCATCTCCTTCTGCGCAGCCCAGGTCCATAATACTGAGATGGTTTCCTTCAATATCGCTGATAATCCATTCAGGAAGATGTTCAAGCGTAATTTGGCAGAAAAATCTGGTCTGCTCCCTGCCCCCTTTTTTCTCCCAATCGGTACGGAATCGAATATCCCAGTAAAGACGACTGTTGATGTCCACATCCTTCATGATGCCAGGTCATTATACTGAATCACAAATAATCTGGTAAAGGAACGCTCTCTCGAAGTGAACTCTGCAGGCAATAAAAAAGCTGATTTCAGCGTTTTGCCTGAAATTCCTTTTCCGAAAACACCGTGGCAGTGAACCGGTAAAGTTTTACACCTGGTTTTTTCCACGTATCCGGCGGAAGTCCTGCTTTTCGGCATATTTGACGCAGGTATTCTTGTAAATTCCAGCCCCATTCAACAGGCACCTGGGGCAGAAGCACGCCCCGGCGGCGGCCGTACTCAATAATCAAACCGTCACGACCAATCTTTATCTCCTTGAGGGGATTCTTCACAGGTACTGGAGGAGAGAGCACAGAAATCTCTATTTCAATATCCTCTAACTCATCCACACGCACTGGGTAAAACCGCGGGTCCTTCGAACAGGAATTAACCGTCATGTGTTGAACAGCGAGGTAAAGGGGTTCTACCGCAGAGAGGCCTCCAATACATCCCCTGAGAATCCCTCTCTTTTTCAACGTCACAAAAACGGCTCCCTTCTTCTTCAAAATTTCTCTTTGAGGTTTTACCTCCGGAATGCGTCTCTCTTTCACATAAGTTTCCAGGGTAAGGCGGGCAATTCGGAGTAACTTCTTTTTATCTTCACGCGTAAGATCATCACCTTTCACCCATTCACCCTTCTCCTTTTGAGTAACGGTTTCCTTCCTCTCTACACGGGTCCAATCATAAGAAAGCTTTATCCGCCCTGATTTAAGAAATGCCACCGAACCGTAACCTACCACACGCTCCATACCCCCTGCTGTGTCACCAGAGTTCTTGTATTCCAGCACCACCGGTTTCAGATCCAATTTCGATGCTATTATAAGAGCGGTAAGTACAGGGGACACCCCGCACATTTCGTAAGTGCGTTCGCGAACCTTTTTGTAGATACTTCTCCAGTCTTCTGTTGTAAGCGCCTTGAGAAGCGCAATATCCATCTCTCTGGCCACTTCATACGGGTGATAGTGGGAGAGGTCAGAAGATGCAACGAATACATAACGACCGTTACCTTTCTTCAATATTTGCGCAAGAACCTCCGCCGCCCCTTCAATTACATCTGTACGAAATCCTCCAAACACGAGAGGCAGCACCTTCGCTTCTGGAAGAAACTTTTGAACAAAAGGGATCTCAACTTCCGCGGCATGTTCCCTCTCGAAAGCTCTTATTTCCTGCATAAAAGGTAAATGTTTCAGCAACTGCCGGCCCAGCTTTTTATCTATGGGCACTTCCCCGAGAGGGGTTCTGTACGCGTCTTTCATCAGCACAGATACGCCGTTGAAAGGGTATCTGTGAGACGGTGCCATGATGATCACAGTGAGGGGATTGGTCTGCTTCAACACAAAAAATGAATGGGCCGCCACCTGGCCTGAGTAGATATAACCTGCATGGGGAGCAATCACTCCCAGCACCTCACCTTCTACCGAAACACCTGTAACGTTTTTCATAAATTCATTCAGCATTTCATCGAGTTCCGCAGGACCAGCAGGGTAAAAAGCCCCGGCGACCACAGGATTGAAAACTTCTTTTGGTTTGGATTTACTGCACTGGGTAAAGAACAGAGCACTTACGAAAGCGACACAAAATCCTGCGACCCGAACCAGAACCCCTCTTTTTTTAATCAAGAATTTCAAGGGTGTATTTCTTGTCATGTTTTTTTGACAGCGTTCTCAAAATCGTTCTTAATGCCTGTGCGTTATTGCCCTTTTTTCCGATGATCTTTCCAAGGTCTTCAGGGGCAGCCTTTACCTCAATGACGCACATGCGCTCACCATCCACTTCTCTTACCGTCACCTGGTCAGGTCTTGAAACAAGATGCTTGATCACCATTTCCACAAGTTCACCTGCTTTCATCCTTCCCCTCCAGCCGTAAAAAGTTCACAGGTAAAATATTAAACGAAATCGTATTTGTACTCAAGATTTGGAAAGGTATAACAAAACTTTTACAAGAAGGCAGGAAACTCAAAAAGGAACGTCGTCTTCCTCGTCGAATCCATCTTCTGGAATATCGCTTACAAACGGGGGGGCTTCCTCCGGCTCAGGCAATTCGTCGGAAGCACCGTTACCGTTTCTCGATCCGAGCATCTGCATGTTGCGAGCGACCACCTCGGTAATCCACCGGGTGTTCCCGTCACGCCCTACAAAACTTCGAGTGACCAGCTCACCCTCGATATATACCTGTTTGCCTTTTGTGAGATATTGCCCGCAAATCTCACCAAGCTTGCTCCAGGCCACAATCCGGTGCCACATAGTAATACGCTCTTTCTCGCCATTTTTGTTGACAATAACTTTATTCGTAGCCAAGGGAAACGTAACCACTACCGTACCGTTAGAGGTATAGCGCACTTCCGGATCTCTCCCCAGGTTTCCTACCAGGATCACCTTGTTTACCGAGGCCATGTCACCCTCCATTGCCATATATTGTAACTTACATCTTAAGCAGCACCGGGCAGGTTGTCAAGGGTGTTGTTCACACTCTCATGAGATGTATCGACGGACCAGATCCCACAATTTTTCCACGAATGTATGCAAAGGCGTTGAGTGCCGGCCTTCGGTTTTTCGAAATTCCTCCAACAGTTCCCGTTGTTTCTGGGACAACCGTCGAGGTATTTCCACTTTCACCTTCACGTAGAGGTCTCCTCTGCGTCTTGTTCTGAGAGAGGGCATGCCCTTTCCCCGAACACGTAGAATATCGCCAGGCTGAGTACCTGATGGAATCCGTAAAAACACTTCACTCCCATCAACAGTGGGAATCTCCACCTCTGCGCCAAGCACAGCATCCGTGAAACTGATGGGCAATTCAATAAACAGATCATCTCCCTCTCGGCGAAACACGGGATGTTCTTCTATTTCAATTTCTATATACAGATCACCTGCGGGAGCACCACCCTTTCCAGGTGCACCCATGCCTTGATAACGCAATCTCAGGCCGGAATAAGCACCCTGAGGAACTTCCACCGTGAGCGTACGCTGCTCATCCACGACTCCTGAACCTCTACAACGACGACACGGGATATCCACAATGCGTCCCGTACCACTACAGCGTGCACACGTTCTGGAAAATGAAAAAAATCCCTGTGAAAATACAACAACACCCCGCCCGCCGCACTCAGGACACGAAATCAGTTGGGATCCTTCCGCCATCCCGGTACCACCACAGGTACTGCACGATGTAGGGGCCGTAAATGAAATATCCTTTTTCACACCACGCGCTGCTTCCACAAGAGTAATTCTCAAACGATAGAGCAAGTCTGCACCTTTTTCCCTCCACCTGCGTCGGGTACCTCTACCGCGACGGGTAAATATGCTGGTGAAATCTTCAAAAAGCTGGTCGAAAAAGTCCTCCAGAGAGCCAAAACCCTCAACCCCACCATCAAGCATCCTGTCATATTCGGAACGCTTGCGCGGGTCTCCCAGTATCTGGTACGCCTCGTTAATTTCTTTAAACCGCTCTTCAGCTTCACTGTCTCCAGGATTTCTGTCGGGATGATATTTAAAAGCGAGTTCGCGATAGGCTTTCTTTATTTCCTCCTGCGAAGCATCTCGGGACACACCGAGAATGCGGTAATAATCTTTCATGAAAATCTCCTGCTATAAGATTCTCTGTACCGGGCGCACATTATAAAACACTACCTGGAATACAATTTATAGCCAACAAATGTTTATTGACCACTTTGACGACGAATCACGTCAGGAAGAAAAATCCTCCCGTGAACTTTCGTAAATAGCTTCAGCAATCTTATGAGCCCACTCGCTCAGCTCATCCTTTTTATTACGAATTTCTGAAATATCATCACTCTCCAGCGCCTTTTTTAGAGCTTCGAGACGAACCTTAATTTCTTCGCGTGTATTGTCATCGATTACATCTCCGTATTCCTGAAGTGAGCGCTCGGTCGAATACACGAGGCTATCTGCTTCATTCTTCAACTCAATAAGCTCTTTACGACGTATATCTTCCTGACGCAACTTCTCCGCCTCTTCCACAATCTTCTTGAGTTCTGCTTCTGAGAGACCAGACGAGGGTTTCACCTTTACAGATTTTTCCTTGCCGGTCCCCAGGTCACGTGCCGAGACATTGAGGATTCCATCAGCATCAATTTGAAAGGTGATTTCGATTTGTGGAACACCTCGAGGGGCAGGCGGAATACCATCAAGCCTGAACCGTGCAAGAGAGCGATTTTCAGATGCAATTTCTCGTTCTCCCTGGAGCACGTGTATCTCCACGAATTCCTGATTGTCCTCCACAGTAGAGAAAATCCGACTCTTACGACACGGAATGGTGGTGTTCCGTTCAATAATGCGGGTAAACAGGCCACCCTGCGTCTCAACACCCAGAGAAAGAGGGGTAACGTCGAGAAGCAAAACCTCTTCCATCTCTCCTTTAAGAATAGACGCCTGGATCGCTGCACCAACAGCCACGACCTCATCCGGATTAACGCCTTTGAGAGGGGGTTTGCCGAAAATTTCTTCCACCTTCTTTTGAACCGCCGGCATGCGAGTCATACCGCCGACAAGAATGACGGATTTAACCTCCTCCGGTTTAAGGCCCGCATCTTCCATGGCCCGCGCGCACGGCTCTTCCAGTCGTTCAATGAGGTCACGCGTGAGTTCTTCAAGCATTGCGCGAGTGACACGACGAACAAGGTGTTTCGGGCCCTTATCGTCAACAGCAATAAAGGGAAGATTCACCTCTGTTTCTTTCACTGACGAAAGTTCAATTTTCGCCTTTTCGGCGGCTTCCTTTACCCTCTGAAGGGCGAATTTGTCCTCACTGAGGTCAATGCCTGTTTCCTTCTTAAATTCCTCAATGAGATAATCCGCCAGTTTGTTGTCAAAATCTTCTCCTCCGAGAAATGTGTCACCGCATGTGGAGCGAACCTGAAATACTCCCTCAGACAGCTCGAGTATGGACACATCAAACGTGCCACCGCCCAGGTCAAACACAGCTATAACACCTTCTTCAGATTTGTCTTTACCGTACGCAAGAGCTGCTGCAGTGGGCTCGTTAATAATTCTCAGCACCTCAAGCCCCGCAATTTTTCCAGCGGCCTTGGTGGCCTGGCGCTGAGCATCGTTGAAATAGGCTGGTACTGTAATTACTGCTTCTGTAACCTCTTCCCCCAAATACTCTTCTGCCATTTCTTTAAGGCGACGCAGGATAATAGCAGATATCTCCTGGGGAGACGTCTTCTTATCGCCGAAAAGCACCCAGGCATCCCCGTTGTCTGCTTCTACAATTTGATAGGGACATGATTTGCGCCACCGTTGAACCACATCATCATCAAATTTTCTACCCATGAGGCGTTTGACAGCGAAAATGGTATTGAGTGGATTAACCACCGCCTGTCGCTTGGCAAGTCCTCCTACCAGCAATTCTCCCTTCTGAGATAAGGCGACCATCGAGGGAGTCGTTCGCGAGCCTTCCTGATTGGGAATCACCGAGGGATTCCCCTTTTCAACAAATGCCATGCAGGAGTTGGTTGTGCCGAGATCTATCCCTATTGCTTTACCCATCACTCGCTCCCTTCATCAATAATGTTCACTGGAATTTCTTCTTCTGGTCCGCATGAGGGCTCCCGGTCTTTTTCCGCTTCTTTCGAACCCTCTTTTTCGTCCGAAACCTCAGGAGCCACCGCAACAGCCACCAAAGAGGGCCTTACCACCCTGTCCTTGAGTGTATAGCCACGCTGGTATTCTTCAATGACCGTACCAGCCGGGTATTCTGTGGTGTGAACTCTGGATACTGCCTCGTGATAGTAGGGATCAAAAACCTTCCCTTTTGCTTCGATAGGCTTTACTCCGTATTTCTCCAGTACGGTGAGAATATTACGATGAATGAGCTTCACGCCTTCCAGCAGGCCCGAGGAGGCCGCGTCGGGACTTTTCTCTGCGGCTTCCACGCCTTTTTCGAGGGCATCCAGCACGGGCAGAAAATCCTTCAGGAAGCCCTCAAGCGCATACTCAAAATATTTTTCTTTTTCCTTTTCTGTACGTTTGCGAAAGTTATCGAACTCAGCGACAGCCCTGAGCCATCTGTCGTGATATTCCTTAACCATTTCTTCGTACTTGCGAAGCTGCGCATCTACGTGCCCTTCCTCAGACTCTCCGGCAGGTGCGGAAACTTCAGGAACATCATCTTCCGGAGGAGACTCTACATCACCTTCCGGCGAGGGAACTTCCTGCAATTCACCCTCTTTGTGTTCATCACTGTCTGCACAAACATCTTTCTCTTTTCTCTCTCTTTCATCTTCCATAACCACCCTCCATCTCCATAGCCAGTTCTCCAAGTGTACCTGACATGGCCTTGGCTGTAACTTCCACAATAGGTAGCACCCGTGGATAATTCATGTAGGCGGGACCCACGACACCCACAAATCCCGCGCCTGTATCCCTGGAATCAAATCTCGAAAGCACGATTCCCACACCCTTCAGTTCCTCGCAGCCCGTATCCTCTCCAAAAATCACCACCGTATCCTTTTGCTCTTCCAGGGCCACCTGTAACACACTCAGAAGCACCATTCTCTTTTCCATGGCAGCAAGAATTTTATCCAATCGCCCTTTGAGAAGGTGAGAATAAACCACAAGGCGTGTTGTCCCCTCCACGTATATCTCGTCCTCTCGACACGATTCTATGATTTCAAAGCCCAGGCCCAGAGCGTACTTCAACAAGTTATTAAATGCGTTGCGTTCCTCTTCCAGTTCCTTCTGCAAGCGTTTCTTGGCCTCTTCCACAGTATAACCCACCACCAGTTCTCTCAAATAATTTCCTATACATCGGATTTCTTCGCTGGTCACCTCGTGGTCCATTTGAACAATGTTTCTCTTGAGATACCCGGGATACATTACCACAATCACAAGAAGACGACGGCGGGATAGTTTCAAAATTCCCAGCTCTTTGATCACATAACGCTGAATGTTCGGAGGAGCACCAATACCTATGTAGGTCGTCACCTGGGATAACACCTGAAGAGTAGACCGCAACAGTTCATCTATCGCGCCAGAGGATGCCCTTGAAAAGGAGGAAAGGATTTTCTCCAGAGCCTCGGGAGTCAGCTGTTCGCGCTTCATTAAATGATTGATAAAAAATCGAAGTCCTTTCAGGGTGGGAACCCGTCCCGCAGATGTGTGCGGCTGGTACACGTATCCTTCCTCTTCCAGATCAGCCATGGTATTGCGTATGCTTGCGGGAGAAAGGGGAATGTACTTGCGCGAAATAAGGCGTAAGCCCACGGGGCGGTTGTGACGCAGGTACTCATCAACAATAGCCTGAAGTACGACCATTTGCCTTTCGGTCAATGAAATTTCATTTCTATGTTCATCCACTTCGCTTCACCCCATTTTAACTACTTCGTTCAGTAGTCTACATTATTATTAATATTTTAACCTCTTTTAAAATATGATGCTCCTCACACATGTCAAATTCAAAAGATTTTAACTGCGTATATAAATCTCATTTGCCGTTCTTCCGCACTTTTATCAAATTTCTGCCATGCTATCAATGGAATATTTTTAAATTGTATGACAATTATAAACATATCTTCGGCCGTTTGCTTTAATTTAAAAGCCCAAGAGCCTCACAAATCTTCCTGGCGATTGCATCAGCCAGCAGCATTCCCCTTGCTGTGGGACGAAAAGAATTCGTGGACGCAACAAGTAACCGGGACTCTGCCATAAAAGAGCCCATCTCTTCTATTTCGCGCCATGGGAGTCCGTGACTCTCACACCGTTCTCTTACCAGCCCCCGGGCAAGACGCAGCG
>JAJRZV010000058.1 GCA_024275095.1 bacterium
ATACCCCTTCCCTTTTCTCCTCTGAATTGTGAAAACAACGGGAAATTCATGCAGTTACGGTTTTACAAATTTTAAAAAATGGGTGAAATAACCGCCTGGGCCGGGCATATCACCCATAATTTTAATCGATTCCTTGAGGCGCAACGAAAATTTCGCAATGCATTTACTGCACGTAGAGATAAATAACAACTCCCCTGTTAATTCCGTCAACCTTCCTCCACTCTCTCAAAACAATGCCGAAATTACCCTGAGGGTCACGTTTAATCTGTGGATACATCCCGGTAAACTCCACGTCATCGGGATTATCAGGTTCGTAAATCACGCCAACCTTCCAACCACCTTCTGGTAACTTCACGGCAGCCTTTACCTGTTTATTCCACATGTCCCGGTAAACAATAAAAGGTCTTCTATCGCTTGTAAGAGCGATATCCACGCCTGCACCCACTGCATCTCCCTGAGCGCCGTCTACCACCTCTGTATGCCACCTGCCGCCCTTTTTATAAGCATATTTAAGGTCCCACGTGGTGTAATCAAAATATGCCACGTGTGGAATACCCTCGGGGTCCACGGCAATAGCACAAAAATACCCATCGTCATCCGGGCTCGACGTTGAATCCAGATAGGAAATACTGAAGGTGGTACCCGAGGGGTACAGATCATACTTGTCTTTGAGGATGCTGATACGGGCTCTATCATACTGATAAAAATTCCAGTATTCACTGGTCACCTCTGAAGGAAAAGACGATCCGGGCAACCATGCATAAAGATAAGTATCCTCCTTTCGGCCTGATGAAGGTTTACTCAAATAAGCCACCAGCACGTCGGGCTCATTGACCTGCTTAAATTCAACTTCTTCTTCAATCCGTTGCCATTCGATAACCTCGTCGTAAAATCTTCCCTGGGAATTCTTTGCAATGTACTTGGTATTTCCGTTGATGGCATCGTAATAAACAATGTGGGGACGATTGCTGAGGTCAACCGCCAGGTCACTGTTGTAAAGCTGTCCTGTGCTTCCCGCCTGCGTTGCTCCATAGTCAAGCAGTTTATCCTCATAAGAGAAATAATCTTCGCGAATCACCAGATAACGCAAGTTGTAATCATCAAGCTGAATGTAGGAGACATGTATCCACCCGTTAATACCATAAGCACAGGAGATAAACCCTGCTGCCCGATTTACCACTTTTCTGATAATCCACTGACCGGTTTCCTTTATATAATATGCATGACGAATTTCGTACCCCGGAGACACGGCAGAGTAGATGATATGAGGATTGCCCTGGTCATCCACCACGATACACGGATACGCTCCTACATTTCCGTGAGCGTCCACTATGCTCGTACTCCACGGCCCCTGTGGACCCGTACCTGGTGGCAAAGTGGCATACATAAGATTCAAGCCGGTGAAATTAAAAAAAGCGAGGTGAGGAATACCCGTATTATCGTAATCCAGTGATACAAAATATCCTGCGTCATCTGTCAGAGGCTGCGTCACGTCATAAGCCACAGCAGCATAACCCGCGAAACTGAAAGTTCTCACACCACTTCTGCCACAGCCTGCAGCGGCTACAACTGCCATCACCAGAAAAAACAGCCAACCGCTTACTCCTTTCATCAAAACACCCCGTAGTAAGGTATATAAATCAACCACATCCCCCACGTACCACCCAGACCGGCATGTCCCCCATAGATAGTAGCTCCTATGCCCATTCTATCTCCGTCAGGCATTTTGCGAATACAGGCGTTATATCCGGCAAAATCCAGACTCAGATAATTGGACACCATCCAGCCTGTGGGC
This sequence comes from bacterium, assembly GCA_024275095.1. Taxonomy (GTDB): domain Bacteria; phylum JAJRZV01; class JAJRZV01; order JAJRZV01; family JAJRZV01; genus JAJRZV01. The sequence goes on from JAJRZV010000058.1 coordinate 1,796, forward strand.
ATGCGGTGTGCAACAACAAGGTTACCATAGCGGCTCTCGTAAAAGGTCACTACCGGTTGCTCTAAGGAATCCAGTGCAATTGAATACCCACCTTCAGCAGATACATTTCCCATCGTGTAAGGTTTGTCCCACCATTTACCCGGCGTGTATGTGGAAAACAATGCCACTCGTGCATCCTTGTCTTCGTATACTGCATAAAGCCTGTTTGCTGAATCCGCCACCGCCCTGATAAAAGGTCCGTTACGTCTTTTCGAAACCACGTGCGTGTTAATGTAATCAATAGAATACACGTCCGTAGGAGAATATCCTCTTAAAATTTCGATTTTCTTGCCACCTGCATAAAAATTCCAGTCATCCGGGGAAAGCGGTTGGGCATTGCGGTACACAACCGTCCTGTCCTTGTCCTGAAGTGCTCGACCTTTCAGGGTGCCGATATACCGCGTTACGGGGTTGTTGTTTGAATCGGTCATGCTCACCGGCTCTACAAGCACAATCTCTCCTGTTACATACGACCACTCGAGTGCTTCATACTTCCACTCATCAGCACCACGGACTTTAAAAGCGTGTTCGGCTCTTTCATTGGATGGATTGTAGTAAAAAATATGAACCACTTCTTCCCCGTCTTCAAAAGTGGTGAGGATATCTATACTGAGAGGCATACCGGAAGTAAGAGCTCTCTCCACATCTTTTACTGTCTTTTTGTTTTTAACACTCACACTGGCCACCTTTTCTTTTACCACCTCCGGGCCAACGACAATTTGATTAAAAATATCAATTTCCATGTACATCACATTGTAAAACACGAAATCCCCTTCCTGCTGTCCTTCGAAAAAAGCAATGCCTACGTTTCGGTCGCTTAAAAGCACGGTAGCGATACCATATCCCACATCTCCAAAAGTGCCAATATCAGCGCTATCCCTGATAACCGAAATGCGCCACACCTGTCCCTCTGCACTTCTTGCAACCTTGAGACGGGTCTGCACAATTACACCTGTCTTTTCTTCTCTGTATACAATTATTCTTTCAAGAGACACCGGATCATATAAAATTTTGGAATACAAACCTTCTCTCTCGTTAAGCTCTCCTTCGTCCACGATTTCAACCTGCCACTCACCGCTATCCACCAACCTGGCATACTTGAGTTTAGAAACCACCTCCCCGCCCGTCTTTTCCATGTACGAAAAATGGGGAAAACCCCGGTCATCAATGACCATGTCCATGTAATATCCCACGTCAGCACTGTTATCCACGATACGCGTTTCAGGAGGGTTTTGGATGAAACTCACAAGGCCCGTTTTGCCACATCCCGTAACGACAAACACAAAAATCATACTGAGCAATTTTCTTTTTATTTTCTGAAGGAACATTTTTTCGCCTTTCATCCCTGCCCGTTTCATTACATTTTATTACAAAAAAACTTTTGAAGACAGATTTTTAACACGACAAATCATTCCAATTTCAGCCCGGGTTCTACCTTAAAAGTACAAGCTCATTTTAAATACGAAACATTTATTTTTATTTAAAAAATAAAACGGGCGCCCTCTTCAGGCGCCCGTCTCCTTTACATCACCTCATCAACCTTCCCCCCTCCATCGAGGGGGGACTGACTTCTTCACCTTGTTTTATTACTGACTTCTCCTCCTTCTGATGAGGGCAACATATGCACCTGTTACAATAAGGAGCATGAACGCAACTGTAGCGGTAGCTCCGTTATTCTTTGCAGTAGCGCAACCAAAAGCTGACATCGAATCATCTGTAATCACTGTGAACTTGTGAGAGATTTCGGTTTCGTTGCCCACATCGTCAATGGCTCTTACTCTCAGCACGTGAATTCCCTCATCGAGCCCGGAAACAGAGATGTAACGGGAGGAAGAGAACTCGGACCACTCACTATCATCAAGCTTGTAGGATATCTTCACAAGCTCATCCGGGGCCTGATAATCCTTGGCATACACTGCGAACACTGCGCTTGAACCTTCTACCTTGTCAGGTGCATTGAGAAGAACTAGGCGTGGACCTACACTGTCAACACGGACTTTTACGTATACAGGCGTGGGCTCCATCATGTTCCCGTCATCCAGTGCCTGAATTCCAATTACATGTGTTCCTTCAAGAAGACCCTTGAGCCTGAGTTCTCCTGTGTTGGTGTGCGACCAGATTGTCCACAGACCACCATCCACGCTGTAAGAAAACATCATGCGATCCATAGGAGTGGAGTCATCTATTACAGAGAGCCCGATGCGTACTTCATCACCCGTTGGGTGGTCGGACACATACGTAACTACAGTTTCGGGTGGGAGGTTGGAAGGAACGTAAGAGTAAACAGGAACGGGTTTTACCGGCGCCCGCGCAGGAGGTGAACCCAGAAGGCCACTTAGAGCATTAAGGCCACCGCCCTCTCCACCTTGAAAGACAGAGGTCAAGTCCGTACCGCTCAGGTCTTTTAAAAGAGAAATTATATCCTCAAACCCAAGTGTTCCGATCATGCGGATATACACCTCAAAATAATCTCCCCAGGCATCCTGCGGGTAAGTCGGAGGTCTGGCATATGCAGTCACACGCGTTAGATAGTTGTCGCAGTAACCCGCCGCATTGCTACAGGTAAGGTCCTCACCCCGGTAAGCGGGATCTGTCAAGGTATAAGGCCACAGGCTCATGTCCGTACGCGGCCCGATGTAAGGAATGATGATACCGAAAGGTGCCTTGAGGAGGTAACCAATGTCCAGAGCAATGCTGGCTTTAAGCTCAATCATTCCATCGAGAAGTACCGGCAACAGGTTGCCCAGAATGTTCTCCAGGCGTGAGAGTTCCGCAGGTGTCGGATTCGCATTGTTCGCAGGATTGTAGTTAATCGGGTCACGCCTGAACGCCTGGGCATAACGGATAAACCAGTTGATGTTGGGATCAACAAAGGCTCTAAAATCTATAATAATTGAGGAAGTATAGTTATAGGTAATGCCGTCTGAGAAAGTGTACCGCAACACGTTATGCGGATCATCAGCCTCAATGGTGAACGGGTTGGGATAACAGGCAATATTATCAGGATTGTTGTAATTCCACCTGAACACATCCTCGTTATAATTGGAGTAGGTGGGATCACCAGCGGTACCCACATCTGGATAGTCAGGTAGCGGCGGCGGCTGAGTGATGGGATCGTAACTCACTCCACCTGTGCTTGGATTGTAAATGGGGCACGGGCGCATCTCTATATCAATACCCACGCGAGCACCCATATCCAGACCGAACACCCTCATCCACCTGGCATCATCCTTGGACCAGACCCAGAAGCCCAGCTCCAAATGGGGAATCTCTATTGTCATATCAGCTGCAGGGTTCTGATACACCCAGTTCTGAGTGTCGGGATCCGAAGGATACGGAGTCGGCACACTCGGGGTGGCCCACAACTCGTCAATCGACACCCTGCCGCCCGTGTAGAACCTGGGAGTATCAATCACTGCCGGTTCCGTAACCGGCCATGGACTGACCTTAGGGCCAAAAGCATAGTCTTCAGATCGTGGATTGTAAAACCACGGCCTGGTTTCAATGGCCATCGGAGCTCCTGGAAACGCATCAGCCAGCTCCGGCATGAGAAACGCGAAGGTGTCCGTGGTGAGCATACTGCCTACCATGTCCCCCAGTGTGGGGGTATCTTCATTAATCCACAAACAGAGCACTCCGCTACGCGCCACGTCGTAAATCAAACGGCTCAGCGGGTTCATGTGAATCGCAAGACCGATGTAATACGACACTGCGCTGTGCCACCTTCCACCTGACCAGCCCCACGGGGTCTTGGACCAGGAAAGCGGGGTCGGATACGGAGGACTCATGCTCTGATTAAAAATTTCATCTCCCGTGGGCAGATGCGTGAGCATGCCAACCACAGGACCGTACTCCTGGGTGGCCACCGGACAGATGGTCCCGGTCATGCCCCAGAAATAATAGAACTGTGTATTACGATTCACATACGAAGTAATCTCCGCACCATTTTCATCCACGTGGATAACATCAAGACCAAACTGGAGCGGCATTACCACACCAAAGGAATCGGCAAAAAAGTCGTAATCATACACATTTTCTCCCGTTGCATGGTTCGTAATGTACTCCTGATAACTCTGCAACCCCACGTCAATGGTGATCCAAGTGGGCGGGTCATTGAGCGGGTGCTGGAACGTAAGGCTACCGAGGAAATCTCCCAGGTCAATGATGGGTGAGGGACCGAAGTAATATGTAATGGGTGACGTAAATGCATCCACAGCCACATAGATTATGTCAGCAGAAATGTACTGAATAATCCTGTCAATATCCTGCGTGAGTTCATACGCGGGATCTGCTGAGGTGACATACTGCGTGTAAAAGTCCACGGTGGCATTGGCTTCCACCCTCAAGTTCTGCAGGTCGATGCCAATGGTGCGTACGTGCTTGGTGAGATCATTGGAAAAGTCATCGTACTCTGCAATCACGCGCATACCCAGCTCGAGCAGCAGGCGGTCGAGGGATACACGCACAACAGCACGGACGTATCTGGAAGCATCTGTTGCAGGATTATAATAGGAGATGGGAATTTGAATTTCTCCGGTTCCGCACTCGTCATCAATGTCCGGGTCGGACGTTGCTGGAGTACAGTAATCGGTGACTGTTCCCCCAAACGAGGTGGCTCTCGGACGCCAGTCAAGAAGCACGTCAATGATGGGATTGTTTATCTGGAGTTTAAACTGCAGGCTGTCGTCATGAGTGTGGGGCCAGTAATCGCATGCGATGGTCGCATCCACGAATCCATCACCGTCACGGTCAATTTTATATTCTTCACATTTGGTACCAATGTCTGATTCAAGTTGCACGCTCACGTCGTCAGGGTTCCAGTAAATTACACGGCTGATCGTTGGGAGGGTAGCGGAGGC
>JAJRZV010000059.1 GCA_024275095.1 bacterium
AAAACGTCACTGTGAGTGAGAGCCCGCAAAAGAGTGGATTTTCCCGAGTTCGTATAGCCTACGAGTGCAAAAGAGAGCATTTCAGAAAGGCGACGCTTTCGATGTTGAGATCTCCTCTGTCGAATTTTCTCCAGGTCATTTTTGAGTTTTCGGATGCGTCGAAGGATCTTGCGGCGGTCAACTTCAAGCTGTTTTTCACCCGGACCACGCGTGCCTATACCACCGCCCAACCTGGAAAGTTCTCTCCCGCGTCCAACAAGGCGCGTGAGCATATATTGAAGCTGGGCCAACTCAACCTGTATTTTACCTTCGTTGGTCCTGGCACGCTGTGCAAATATGTCCATAATAAGCCTGGTGCGGTCGAGAATTTTCACGCTTAATTTTTCCTCAAGATTACGCTGTTGGACAGCCCTGAGTGCATCATCAAACACAACCATTTCTACCCTGGCTTCTTCCACAATACCACGAATCTCATGGACTTTGCCGCGACCGATGTAATATGCAGGATCGGGACTTTCTCTTTCCTGGACAACACGTGCCACAACAACTCCTCCTGCTGCCTTGACAAGGCCCTCCAGTTCATCCAGGCTTTCAGCCACTTCTCTCCTGGAAATTCCTTTCTTGCGAAGCGCCACAATAACAGCTCTTTCACGTGCAGAACTATTGTCATGAAATGAAGATAGCGGGTGCAAATTCACCATAAGGAAATTTTAACCGGAATAAAAAACTTCCGCACTGTATTCCTTTTTAAATCGTTCAATTAATGACTCGCTGAAAGATACTCCAAATTCATCAGGAAGTGCCAAAACAGCCTCAAAACCCGAGGGGTAACGCAGGTACAGGAAAACCTTTATTCGCCCTTTGTGTTCCATAAGGATACCCCTTACTTTTTCAACATCATCTTCAGAAAGCCCCACCGTATTGATTCGTATGTGTACACTCTTTGCAAACCGTCTGCGGGCTTCGTTAAAAGGGTAAACCTCCAGAGCCACGATTCTTGCTTTTCCCTCTGTATGGCTGTCAACCCGGCCCTTTATAATCAACACCTGATCTTCTATCTTTTCAGGGAGTTTTTTCAACGTATCCTCAAACATAAATACCTCAACAAAACCCGTTACATCTTCCAGTATCAAGGATCCGACGGGTGTCCCCTTTTTGGACTTGCGCGATGCAAATCCGGTAGCAATACCTGCAACGATAACCTCTTCAGAACGCACACGGCCGTGAGACAACTCATCTGCGGTAGTAGTAATGTACGGCCTGATTTTTCGCCACTGCTTTTCCAGAGGATGGCTGGACACGTAAAAACCCGTAACTTCCTTTTCATACTTGAGTAATACAGGCTCGGGCCATTCTTCCATTTCGGGTATTTCAACACGGGGCTTCACGCTGTCCGGTGAAAACATGCTTATCTGGTGCTGGTTCGTGTGTCCGCGGCTGAAAACCTCCACAATATGATCCAGAGCGGCCATCATCTGTGCTCTTTTATAGCCGCTGAAATCAAAAGCACCTGCTTTAATCAAACTCTCCAGCACTCTCTTGTTCACCTTTCGGGAGTCCACACGAGAAGCAAAATCGACAATATCTTTGAATTCTCCCTCTTCTCTACACCGCAGAATTTCCTCTACAGCATTAAATCCTACATTCTTGATACCGGCAAGGCCGAACCGTATGGCATCTCCCTCAACAGTAAACCGATCGAGAGAGCGATTCACATCCGGCGGCAAGATGCGTATACCCATTTCACGGGCAGCATTGAGATACTTTACTATATCGTCTGGTCTGTTAAAGGACGCATTCATGAGGGCGGCAAAATACTCCACTGGATAGTGGGCCTTCAAATAGGCTGTGATGTAAGCAAGGTAACCGTAAGCAGCACTGTGAGATTTGTTGAAACAGTACTCAGCGAACTTGCGAATGTTGTCAAACAACTCCTGAACTTTCTGACGCGGGAACCCGTTCTTCACCCCTCCCTCAACAAATTTTTCTTACAGTTCTTCCATCTTCTCACGCACCTTCTTACCCATGGCATACCTGAGCGTATCGGCTTCACTCATTGTGAATCCTGCTATTACCCGTGCGATCTCCATTACCTGTTCCTGGTACACGATCACCCCATACGTTTCTTCCAGCACGCTTTTAAGCGCTGGAAGTTCATAAGTGATCCTTTTGCGTCCGTGTCTGCGCTGAATAAAATCGTCCACCATTCCCGTCTCCAGCGGGCCCGGACGAAACAGTGCAACCGTGGCAATAAGATCAGAAAGCTTCTGAGGCTTCAGACGCCGCACCACCTCTGTCATTCCCGGATTGGACAGCTGAAACACACCCTGTGTCTGACCCTCGGAAAGCATTTTGTAGGTAGCTGCGTCATCGAGCGGAATATCCTTTATATTGACGTCCTTTCCTCGATTCTTTTTCACCAGCTCAACGGTCTCGTAAATTGCGGTAACAGTATCGAGAGCCAGCAGGTCCAGCTTTACGTAACCGAGCCTGTCCACCACATCCTTATCAAATTGTGTTGTCGGCACATTGCCTTTTCCTGCAAAAACCGGTAGTGATTCAATAACGGGTTCGGGGGTAATCACCAGCCCACCCGGATGTGTTCCTGCCTGACGTACAACCCCCTCTATTCTCATCGCCACATCCACCATCTCCCTCATTTTTTTATCCTTGCGGTAAAGCTCTTTCAAGGGACCGGACATTTCCAGAGCTTCCTTCAGGCTCTTCACACGTTCAGGGATCATTTTGGCGATTTTCTCCGTGTCACCAGTACTCACGCCATAGGCACGGCACACATCCCTGAGGGCCTGCTTCGCTCTCATGGTCTGAAATGTACCCACAAACGCAACGTGGTCTTCACCGTATCTTTTTCTCACGTACTCAATTACTTCATTGCGCCGTTCTTTACATACATCCACGTCAATGTCAGGGAGGGTCACCCTGTCGGGATTGAGGAACCTTTCAAAAAGCAAGCCATACTTGATTGGGTCTATATCCGTAATCCTCAGCGCGTACGAGACCAGGCTCCCGGCAGCAGAACCCCTGCCAGGCCCCACCGGTATACCGTTGTTTTTTGCAAAATTGACAATATCGGCAACAATAAGAAAGTACTCGGCAAAACCCAGCTTGTTAATCATTTCAAGCTCGTGATTCAACCGGTCCACATAAACCTTCTCATCCGGCTTCCCCCCTGCTTCCTTCATTTCATCAAGTCGCTTTTTGAGACCTTCACGTGCTGTCTGACTCAAATACTCAGCAAGCGATAATTGCCCGGGAACCTCAAAGCGTGGAAAGTGTGGCTTGCCAAACTCGATTTCTACATTACACATTTCCGCAATTTCCAGCGTATTGGCAAGTGCCCTTTCTATGTGGCCGAAATGGGCTTCCATTTCCTCCGGCGATTTAAAATAAAATTCCTGGGATTTAAACCTGAAACGGTTTTCATCAGTAAGTTTATTGCCGGTTTGAATGCACAAGAGCACCTCGTGCACACTCGCATCTTCCCGGTACAGGTAGTGCACGTCCGCGGTAGCAACGAGTTTAATATTCATACGTCTCGCCAGATCGAGGAGCCCTTCGTTAACAATACGCTGCTCTTCTATTCCATTTTCCATAAGTTCAAGATAAAACCTGTCCCTGCCGAAAAGAGACAGGTAAAATTCTGCTATTTCCTCCGCTTTCTTCTGGTCCCCTCTGAGCAGATAGTAAGGGATCTCCCCGTGCAAACATGCAGAACAGGCAATAAGTCCCCGGCTGTGCTGCTGGAGCAATTCTTTATCTATGCGGGGTTTATAATAAAAACCTTCTGTAAAGGCACAGGACGAAAGCTTTTGTAGATTTTTAAGGCCGATATTATCAACGGCCAGGAGTAAAAGATGAAAAGCGTAGCCTTCCACTTTTGATTCCCTTTTTTTCTCCTTTCGGCTTCCTGGAGCAACATAGGCTTCCATTCCTATAATAGGCTTGATGCCATGACGAGACATTTCTTCGTAAAAGGGGATTATTCCGTGCAAATTGCCATGATCGGTCAAAGCCACAGAATTCATGTTAAACTTCTTAACCATCGGGGCGAGTTCATTAAACCGGATGAATCCGTCCAGCATGCTGTACTGACTGTGAAGGTGCAGGTGAACAAATGCTTTCTTGCCCATGGTCTTTAGGTTACAGCCAGGTCATCAAAAAGGCAAGCTCACCTGTTTGAATAAAATCTGCTCTTTTTGTTTTCAATGGCGGCTTCGTAGATTTCGTTAAGTTTTTGAAGAAAAATAATGAGTTCTGAAACATCAGTCGGGGTAAAACGATCGGGTCCCCCATCACCGTACAGTACATTAACCACCTTTCCGCGGAAAATCACGGGGATGAGGAAAGCACTCTTTGGAGGGTCACCGCCCAGGATGTTAATAAACATTTCATCAACAGGCGAAGGAAACAATGGTCCAATGTAATGGGCTCGAGAACGCACCACAAATCCAAAAGTAGAGCGCTCATCCACCGTGAATATGGCGGTCCTCAGGCGCTGTCTCACCTCGTCTGGCGCGGCCGCGTCCCATCCCATGATGAAACCCTTACGCACGGTAAAAATAGCCACCCTCTCAAAAAAGTTGGATGCAAAGCCCAGCACACCTCTTGCGATCTCGTCACGCGATGAAGCACTTTTCAATAACGCATCAGCCTCTCCGCGAGAGAGCACAGGTATTGCTTCATCCAGGGACTCGGTAAGTTCAATTTCTTCCTCTGCTGGCTCAATCTCCTCTTCCACTTCTTCAAGAAGAAGAATCTCTTCCTCTTTCTCTTCCTCTTTTGGCTCTTCTAAACTTTCGCCTTCCTCTTTTTCCTCCTCCACTTCTTCTCTTTGTTCTTGTATAGCCTCTTCCATTGCCCAGCGAGCCTTTATGTCCTCTGGTACCTCAATTTCAGGTAATTCTTCTTCCACCTCTTCCTTTCTTTCTTCTACCAGTTCCAGGCCCCTGCGCCTGCGTTTCTGGTAAGCCTCGCGTGTCTCCCTCATGGTCAGCGTGACGAAGCGAGGGTCCCGACGTATGCCGTAAAGTTTCTCAAGCAAAAGACGAAATGTAACCTCAGGGACCACAAGAGGTTTTATGCGTTTGCCCAGCTTGAATTCAGCCTCTTCCAGGGCCTTCAAATCACCGGGGTCGAGCACAATGGCAATAACTTCCCTCCCTGAAGAACGAAGCGGTATCACACCTGTCTTTTCCACTGTCTGGCGGTCAAGTGCACCAAGCATGCTGCGGTCAAGTTTGCGCAGATCCTCTAATCGAACAGGTGGAACTTTATGATACTCAGCAAGCGCCTTTGCCAGCTCTCTCTCAGTAATGATACCCATATCCAGCAAATTGGTACCAAGCCTGCCTCCGAAAACAAACTGGGCACTGATTGCTTCATCAAGCTCTTCCTGGCTGATATACCCCTTGCGTACAAGGAATTCTCCAAACAATTCTCTGCCTCTTGCACTCATTCAGCCGCCTCTGCTTCCTCGAGTGTCGTTTCTACAGGAGATATTTTTACACGTTCACCTTCCCACCGGGATACAACCACAGATCCCGTCACATCCGACCACACGTTGACTGTGGTACGCATCATATCCAGCACGCGGTCAACTGCGAGAATGAGCCCCACACCTTCGAGAGGTAAGCCCACGGCTTTCAGCACCACCGCAAGCATAACCAGACCGGCCATGGGAATACCTGCGGCACCGACAGAAGCGAGAAGAGCTGTTGCTGCAACAATCATCTGTTGCCCAAACGAAAGATCTATCCCGTATGCCTGCGCAACAAACACCGCTGCCACACATTCGTACAGTGCCGTCCCATCCATATTCACCGTAGCCCCAAGTGGTAGCACGAAACCGGCAATTCTATTCGGGATGCCAGCTCCCCTCTCCGCTCTCTCCAGTGTAATGGGTAAGGTAGCAGACGATGAACTGGTGGAAAAAGCTGTGAGCAATGCAGGAGACACGGCTCTGCATATTTTTACAGGACTTGTACCACCGAGAACTCTCTGGATAATGGGCAGAGTTACAAAGGCATGAAAAGCCAGGCCCAGTGTCACTGTTACAGCATACTTACCGAGGAAAGCAAAAGTTTCCATGCCAGAGCGGGCAATTGTTGCCGCGATAAGTGCAAAAACACCGATCGGAGCGAAACGGATAATAAGACCCGTCATGTCCATCATAAGCTCGAAAATTCCCTCAACCAGGGTTACAAGAGAATGTCTTTTCTCCTCATTTTTCATACGGATGATAAAAAAGCCGCATAACAGAGCAAATATGATTATCTGAATCATATTACCATCTGCCAGGGCTTTTACCGGGTTGGCAGGCAAAAGATTGACAAGGACGTCGCTCAGACTGCCCGAAAAGCTTTTCACCTGGTGTGGGACAAAACCTGCTGAGAGGTTGGCCCCGGCGCCTGGCCTGATAACGTTCACAAGCAATTGCCCTGTAAATATGGCTGCAAGGCTTGAAAGTATGTAATAGACGAATGTTTTTCCTGCCAGCCTGCCCACAGCTCTACTTCCTGCACCAAATGTCCCGGCTGCAACAGATGCAAATACCAGAGGCACGATAATCATCTGGAGTGCTCGAAGAAACAGTTTACCCAGCGCCTCAACTTTCAGGGCGAATCCTGGAAAAAAGTATCCTGCTATTGCACCGAGCACGACACCTGCACCAATCTGCCAGTGGAGGGGTACTTTACTAATTGTTCTTGCAAATCCCTTCATCACTTGGCATTTTTTCACAGCAGCGTCCCTGTCTCAAGCAGAGAATATAGCAAATATTTCCTTGAGTAAGAGCTCTGGGTGAATAAAATGATGAAATCATGAAAAAGACAATTCTTAATTTCGGTCTTGCAATCCTTTCTTCTCTCCTGTTTGCGCTTTCGTTCCCATCAGCAGGAATATTCCCCCTGATGTTCATATCCATTATCCTGCTGCTCCTCGTCCTTGAGCAATTTGCTTCATCCTCTCGGGCTGCATGGGCGGGTTTCCTGTGGGGTTACGCCGGGGGGGTATTCACACTTTACTGGCTCGTTTATACCCTGGGCACATACGGAGAAATGCACTGGCTCCTGGCACTCATCACATTCCTGCTGATGAATGCGTACCTCTCAATTTATCCTGCCGGGCTCTTTTACATTCTTTACAGGATGCGCCCTCTGAACGACTCGCTGTGGAAGCCTGCGGCAGCTGCTGCGCTTTTCACGGCCATGGAATACCTTCGAGGCAACGTACTTACGGGATTTCCGTGGACTAACATCGGTTATGCTCTTGCACAGTGGAAAATCTATGCACAGGCGGCAGACCTGGGTGGTGTATATCTTCTAACTTTTGTGACCGTGTTTATAAGTGCACACGGCTATTGTGCCTTATCCAGCATCAGTAACAAAAAATCCCGAAATAAAATCTCCCATTTTGCACTCTGTGCGTGTGGGCTGGCACTGTTACTTCTCTATGGTGCGTATGCACAGCTCGCGTATCAACAATCATCTTCATCTCGAAAAATTGCATTCGCCGTAATTCAGGGCAACATAGACCAGGCCCAGAAATGGGATCCCGCATATCGCAGGGCCACCGTGGATAAATACCAACGCTTAACGCTATCAGCCCTCCGGAAGGGACCGGTGGACCTCGTTATCTGGCCAGAAACGGCGACACCGTTTTTCTTTCGGCACAGTTTCACCTGGAAAGACACAATAAAAGACTTTGTACGGAGTATTTCCACGCCTCTCTTTTTCGGTACCCCGGACTACGAATTCACAAAAGGTCGCATCCGCTACCTCAACACTGCACTGCTTCTCTTACCTTCAGGAGAAATAAAAGGCATGTATAGAAAAGTACACCTTGTACCGTTTGGAGAGTTCATACCACTTTATGACTACCTTAAATTTCTTGCAAAACTTTTCCCTGCCGCAGGAATCTTTTCATCGGGAACCACTCCGGCTCCCGTGCCCTGGAATTCCACCATCCTTGCACCTCTTATATGCTATGAGGCCATATTTCCAGAATTGACGCGCATACAGGTGAGAGAGGGAGCAGCCTTTCTCATCAACATCACAAACGATGCGTGGTTTGGCAAAACCTCAGCCCCTTACCAGCACTTTAACATTTCAGCATTGAGAGCAATAGAGATGCGACGTCCTCTCGTAAGAGCCGCCAACACGGGCATTTCAGGTGCTGTGGATCCATCAGGTCACATGCTGTTCAGCACATCCATATTCACTGATGCAGCAGAAAGAGTGGAGGTTAGGGTACCCCTTATGAAAAAAACACTTTATCTCGTGTGGGGAGACTGGTTCGCGTTACTGTGTCTTTTTGTATCTGGATTTGTGATGTTAAGATTATGGTCTCATGAAAAAACCTGGCAAGTTATAATATCTACAAGGAGGCATGATGGAAACACTGCGTGAAAACATACAGGAGTTGCGCAGAAAATTCGAGAACATAAGGGGGTATCTTTGACGTTGAAAGCCTGCAACGTGAACTTGAAGAAATAGAAAAAACTTTCGCCAGCGAGGAAACCTGGAAAAATCCGGAGAAAGCAGCCTCTCTGAACAAGAAAAAAAGTGACATAGAAAAAATACTTTCTCGAGTAGATGAAGCTGCATCAAACATAGAAGAACTCGAAGCATACGCGGAACTTCTTGAAGAAGAACCTGACCAGGAAACGCAGGAGGAAGCGCAGAGGTTGTTGTAAAAAGTGGAATCCGAGCTTCATTCCCTGGAGATAGAACGACTGTTCAGCGGTGAAAACGATCACAGAAACGCCATTCTTTCCATTCAGGCAGGAGCCGGAGGAACAGAAGCCATGGACTGGGCGGAAATGCTCCTGCGCATGTACCTGCGCTACGCAGAAAGGAAAAATTTTGATGTGGAAATTGCTGACATTCAGCACGGTGAAGAAGCAGGCGTAAAAAGTGCAACCGTCTTCATCCGCGGGCGAAATGCCTACGGCCTGCTCAAGGCAGAAAGCGGAGTTCACCGGCTCGTGCGTATATCACCGTTCGACGCGAACCACCGCCGGCATACGTCTTTTGCTTCGGTCAATGTAATACCGGAAATAGATGACGATATAAAAATTGAAATCAAACCTGATGATTTAAAAATCGAAACCATGAGAGCCTCCGGCCACGGCGGACAGCATGTCAACAAAACCGAATCTGCCGTACGCATTACTCATATCCCCACTGGAATTGTTGTCCACTGCCAGAGCGAACGTTCACAGCACCAGAACAAAGCCACCGCCATGAAAATCCTGAAAGCACGGCTGTACGAACTGGAGCTCAAAAAGCGCATGGAAGAAAAGGAAAAACAATACGCTCAACAGAAAAAAATTGAGTGGGGAAGTCAGATCCGCTCTTATGTACTCCATCCTTACAAAATGGTTAAAGACCACCGCACGGGCGTGGAATCCCCCACGCCGGACCGTGTGCTTGACGGGGAGCTGGACGAATTTATAGAGGCGTACCTGCTTCAGCAGCAATCAGAAGAAACCACGGCAGCACAGGCCAGGTAAGAGAACGGGCGGATATTGTGAAAACTGTCCCAGAGTGCATTCCCTGCTTTATCGACGATATATCCGGAGCATTGAACGCACTGGACGCAACAGAAGCTCAAAAGAAAGAGTTTCTTCTCACTGCACTGCGATACCTTGCAGATAATGTTACATATACGCGCATCCCTTCTGTACACATCACGGCGCTACATAGAAAGCTAAAAGCATACCTTGAGGAACCGTATCCCTTTCGCGAGCTGCGCTCGCTGTGTAACCGGGCGGGGGTAAAACTCCGCGAAAGGCTCCTTCAAAAACTGGAGTTCCTGAATACGAAGGCATTTGTACGTGAAGCTGTTATCTGGAGCATCGTGGGCAACCATCTCGACATGCGAACCATCGGCGTGGGTTACCAAAAAGGCGCGGATGAAATCATGCGGGACCTGAAGGGCATCTACGAAGAAGGGCTTGCCGTGGACCATGTAGAAAAACTCATTCACCTGACCAAGGGAAGCAGCGTGCTTTTCATCCACGACAACGTCGGCGAAATCGCCCTTGACGCGATTCTCATGAAAGCACTTCGAAAAGCGGGGGCTGTTCACATCACATCAGCCCTTCGCACCGCACCTCTTACCTCTGACGCCACGTTGGAAGATGGATACGCAGTGGGATTACACGAATTTGCGGATGATTTAATCCCCGCCTGTCCCGATACGCTTGGCGTACTGAAAGAAGAGATGACACTGGAGCTGGAAAAAGCACTGCACACCCACGACCTCATCATCACCAAAGGACAGGCCAATTTTTATTCTTTTATCAATCTCAGGGAAGAACTCAACAACCCCCTCTGTTTCCTTCTGCGTACAAAATGTAACCCTGTCGCCCGCCTGCTCGGGAGTGAAAAAGCCCGTGTTAATGTCTGTTACGTGATTTAGCGGCAACCGGCACTACACTACTATTTTACAGTATGACTATTTCCAGGATCCCGACCTTCCATGAGCCAATCCGTACCCGTGAACGAGAACATTCCCCGCTGCAATTCCCAGCAGCCAATTGAACCAGCGTTGTAATCCGCAACCCATACTTCACCCCTGCCATCGCCGTCCAGGTCGTGGATCAGCACTTTACATGCCTCACTGCCACCTGAGCACTGGATGTAAAACCCGTCCACGTAACTCCAGTTACCTGAATTATAGTCATAGTCAATTGCCCGTATTTCATAGATAGATGCGTATATAATTTCCGGGATATTATCACCGTCCACATCCGCTGCGATGATCTGCCGGATAGTTCCTGCATCCGGAGTGAGTGAAACCGGGAAACTACCTATAAGAAATCCATTATAATCTAAGGCATAAATACTCCAGTAAGAACTGGCTATAATTTCCAGACCTGACCTGGATGGATCAATATCTGAAACAATTACGTGTTTTATCGGGTCGGCAGGAACAAATTGAAATGTACTACCTGCTGCTCTACCCACGTCCAAGAACCCATACAAATCCCCCCTGTAAGAGACAAAAACCGCGTCGTCCACATAACCGTCAGCATCCAGGTCACCTGCGGCAACCTCGCTTACTGTGCTGCTAAAGGCAAGATCCTGCGTCAGGTATACAGTCGTGGATGTGAGAGGCCTGATTTCCACAGTCTGCCCCGTCGTATATACACCCACGTTCCCGACCATATCTATTGCCAGAGCAGAATCGTAATAATAGAAAGTCTTATCAACTACCCAGGAAAGGCTCGGAGGGAAGGGGGCGCTTGCACTCCCTGGTGCACCCACTGAATAGGAAAATGTAATCCACTGATAACCTGAAGAAGTATACACTGTTGTTATAAATACATCCGTGTACAGGTCAGGATTCATGAGAGATTCAACATGGTCAGTCGAACTGGCGGATAACGTGTAGTTCGTTAACCACACACCGTCCCAGGAATACACCTCCATAAAGTTATTGCTCACTATCACAAGCTCCGGGCCGGAATATGTGGAATCCACGTCAGCCAGCACAGAATACACGCGGTACGTCGAAGGACTTACCGACCACCACTGTGCAATTCCGGTAATGGGGTACACATACACAGTATCAAATCCTTCTGCCACCAGTAATCCTATACCTTCCTGGGGGCTTGAATATGCGTAAAATCGTCCCCACCTGGTTATATCAGTATTACTGAAACTGTATCCGCAATTTTCAAGCACAGGTGGCTGGGCTGTGGGACCTGTAGGATAGGTGGGATATGTGGGCTGTTCCGGGTAAAGAAGTGCCATCATATCCGAGATGCAGAAGGACTCGCCTGCATCATTGGCAGCCCAGATAAAGTACGTGTAATCAGTCCCGGGGATGCCGTTATAATCACTGACGCAGTAATCCCAGTCTTCGCACCCCGGTGGAGGACCTGCCACCTGTGAAGAATATACGCGGGCTACTTCTTCAGGCGAGACGCCCGTGTTGCTCTCCCTTCTCCACACCACGTACTGTGCTGCCTCGGGCCCTTCACGCGTGTAAACCCTGTTCCATCCGAGTATCACACCACCGTCCGTGAGCGGGGACGCCATCGACTGAAAACCGCATTCGTACGAACCAGGGTCAAACGGGTTATTCCTCTCGTAGTCCTTGATATAGCAGCCCGCTGTGACAACCAGCACCACCAGCCAGAAATTTTTAATAACGCTTTGTTTCATATGCTACCTCCTCACTCCTACATGTTCATGTCTTCAGACCTTTATTTCTTCCTGAGCGGACCCTTTTCATCGTGCTTAACCCGGACACACATACAGGGCGGCTTTAAGGCAACACAACTTTTTTCATATAATACCTACCACGGAACCCGGCCATTTGCGGCATCATGCCCCCGCATGGGCCAGAAAATTTCTGGAGTAGTATCCAAGGTACCGGGAGGCAATTTAAAACAGTACAGATCCCCCCAGCCCGGGTCTTGATAAGCTCCGCCTCCAACAATTAACTCAGCGGCCGGGGCATCCCCATTTTCCAAAATTACATCTCCTACAGCGATAGCCCCAAAAAAGCGGCCCTCTGGTGGGGTAACCCAAAAGCCGGGTACGGGATGAACTGTCTGTCCATCGTAATCCAGCGCACCAACCTCACGCTCTGCAGCATATATAATTTCTGCATGTCCATCTCCATCCACATCTGCAGCAATAATCTGCGAAAGAAACCCCGCACCTTGAGAAAGTGAAAAAGGAAAGCCCGGCTTCATGTTTCCGGATATGTCAAATGCTCCAATAACTCCTCCGTTCGGGTCCTCAACAATAACGTCGCCTGTACCGTCACCGTCAATATCTGAAATAATCACTTCGGTCCACGCATACCCTCCCCCTGCGCCTTCAAATAAATAATATGATCCACCGTTACCGTACGCGTATACCCCCCCACCCTGGAAACTCACAATCACCACGTCAGCAAAACCGTCGCCATCAATGTCACCTGCTGCCACATCTTCAATAGTTGCAATGCTATCTGATATATAGGTTATATAGTCACTGCCTGTATTAAAATCGTACGTCCAGATGCAATTATTCCCGGGTGTGGAAGAAAGCGCCACCACACCAATACCACCATTCAGGTCAAAAGGCGGGCTGACTTCCTGGTAGTCACCGCTGCTAAAAAGACTGAAGTACGTGGCGCCCGTGTTATAGTCCCATAAAAAAACCGCCGGAATATCATTCTCGGTCCTGCTCACAACCCCGGTTCCCACAATCCAGTCCCCTATTACCGCGAGATGACGAATTTCAATGTAGTTGCCGGTGATGCTCCAGCTCCAGTCGTACTCTCCTATAACGTTTCCGGTTCCAAGTTCAACCACTGTAATGTGCCCACCGTTAGCAAAAACCAGTTCGTTCACGGAGCCATTAGTCATATCAACATTAGAGATAACAGAAGGTGCCACACCATAATCTGTTGGGCCAAACTCGTAAACTCCTGCAACCTGTGTACTGGAGGACGAAACCCCTAAAATCTGGAACTCGGCCCAGTTATCCACCCCTATGGCCCCCTCTGAACCACTCAACCACGAAACGTACAGTCGTCTGGAGGGCGCCATAGTGATGGGAAAACTAATCCCACAATCCTCAAGCACGTACCCGCCGCCTGTAAAATACGGGTCCAGGGGATTATTCCTCTCGTAGTCCTTGATATAGCAGCCCGCAGAAAAGAAGATAAGAAATATAAACACGGGAATCACTGCGCGCTCTCCTTTCATGGAAACCTCCCTTTCTTCAGAAGATTTACTATCCTCCTCCCCCGTCATGGTTTACGGCCTGAACATCACCCTCAACATCATTGCATGCTGTCTCTGCGGAGCGTCCAACATGAGGGCCGTTCCTGAGCCCCCGCCGGAAAGCGTGAGCACTCCGTACACGCCCAGTCCAGCAGAGACAACACCCGTGCCGATAAGGCTGTAGCCCACGATGGTTTCCTGTCTCGCGTAATTGCTCTCTCTGACCACCCAGTCCCAGGCCTCGGCTATGCGCGCAGGGTCGGTGGCATTTTGATATTCCTGGTACCACCAGTCTGCATTCTCTATGTCATCCTTGGCCAGCATCAACTGCCAGGCTCCCACCCCCACGCATGCAGCACCAAGAACAATACCTGACCACGAAAGAATCTTCTTCCAGAGTGGCACACCACCTTTTTTCACAACGCGTTTTTTACCCAGGGGTCTCAGCGTTTCCATGAGCATCCGGCTTTCACCTTCCTTCAGGGCAAGCTTTTTGCGAATTTCCTTATAGCCTTCCAGCCGTATGGAGATCACGTGTGTCCCCGGTTCCACATCCAGGGAAGGAATGGGTGTTTTCCCTTCCAATCTGCCATCTATGTAAACGCTTGCACCTGAAGGGGACGTGGAAATATCGAGGCGGGCCATCTTCTTCCCGCGTGGTTTCAGCTTTGCCCTCAGGCGCACGGCAGGCTTCTTCAGGTTGAAAGTGAAAGTGACCTTTTCGAAACCTTTTTTGCTCACCTCCACGCTGTGTTTTCCGTAGGGAATGGTCACTTTCAGCGGGGTACTACCCATGTATTTACCGTCCACGTACACCCTTGCGTCGGGAGGATCAGAAATAATGTTCACCCTTCCCGAAGGAGCCTTGAGTTCAAGTTCAACTGAAGTATATTCATCCGCATTAACAATCACTTCATCCTGTGCAGACATGTTTCCTTTGACAACCTTGATCGTGTGTTTTCCGGGTGCGATACCATCTATTGTTGCAGGAGTCTTCATGGGCATTTCCTTTCCGTCAATAAAAATGCGGGCTCCCTTGGGCGTTGACTTCACGTAAAGCCCCCCGGATTTTCTCCCGTACGCGAGCGGCGCGCCTTCACCCGTCACCATCTTGCGCGCGATGCTGGGCACAACATCGAGAAGATCCTCCACAGTGCATGAACATTTGTGTTTGATGGAATTCTCAATCTTACCGGTTTCCACGTTGATCACCTGGAGCGTGGCAAAATACACGGAGGCCACCTTGTACACATAGCCGACCACGAGCTTTCCCACACCGAGCAAACGCCCTGCCTGCACGCGACATTCCTCGGACATGCACTCTGACATCTGGAGACCCTGCTCTGCCAGGATCTTGTCTCGATTGGCCCTGTCTATGACCTGGTATTTACCCGTATTGACCAGTTCGTCTATGATGGCCTGCGTCAGCGGCACCTTCAGTGCTTTGTCTACCCCAGCGCCCAGCTCGATATCCATCACTGCAATGAAGTTCTCCAGTCTCGAAATATTTTCCTCAGCCCGGGCGGATATCGAACTTGATATTATTAACGCCAAAAAAAATATGAACCAAAAAATCCTGTACACCTTCATTCACCCCCTCCTTTTTTAGAATTTTTTTGAGATTCTTTAGGTGTGTGATACATCCTTCCCCAACCCACTTTTCATACATGGTAAAATATTTACGTGGGCAAGGCAATTATGAAAGTGATTGGTATCACTCGCGGGTATTTTTTTCCAGCAATAATTTTTTTTGTACTCTGCACATCCCCAGCCATGGGCTCCCAATACCCGAACACCCAGACGGCCACGGTTAAGGATATACCTTTAAATTTGGAACTCTCTTCAAAAGCCGAAAAAAAATCCATAAACACAGAGGTCAACCCTTCTCCAGGGCTGTTTTTTCTCAATTCGGAGCTTATACACCACGTACCAGGAGCTGTAGACGACCTTTTCACGGGGGTACTCATTAACCCCCTGTTTCAATCCCGGGGAGAGATATGGACCCGGCCTCAACTCCTGGGAATCTCTTCTAAGTTTTCAGCCATCACCTACGAAGGCTTCCCCATTTTTCACAATATTATGACCGGACGATTCCCCTTTCTCGGAACCACCGAATTCTATAACGTCCAGATAGAATCTTTTGATATTTCACCATCGCCGTTCGACCTGGCCGGGACGCTCAACATTTCCCCGATAACCAAACCTGCAAGCATTCTGGACCTCAATCTTTACAGATTTGCTGGAACCACATCACAAAAATTTGGAAACCATCACTTTAATGCAACTGCCATGGCCACCCAGGGAAACCTTTACAGTGACAATGTGGGCATATCATCCGTCCCCGCGGTATACAACCTGCGCCTCTTATGGAAATACACGGGAAACAGCACAAGCCTCAAGTCAATATATTTCACCGGGAAAAACTTTTACAGCGGCGCCATACCCCGCATCAGCAACGTGCCCTTCCGCGGAACTCTCAGCTGGGATGTCGAATACGCAATACTCGGAACTGCTGGTTCACAGAAGCTCGGGAGGCATTCGAGCCTGGACTGGGCTTTCTCCTTCAATACATTTCACCTTTCAGGAAACGGAACGCGCGGCAACAGACCATTCAATGCCGCCGTCCGTTCAGGACTTTTCTGGTCCAACGTTGCCTATCACGTGGGAAACGGTCCATTTTCTCTTGAGGTGGGACTTGATACAGTGTACATGGAAAAGCACAGCGGTCACGCCAGCCTCCCGGTAGACGCCATTGCCAGTGGTAATATCGACCAGAACCTTCCCAACGCTGAAATCTCATTCTCGCGCAGAGCCGCATTTTTTACAGGCTATGTAAGAGGTGGCTTAAACAACTTTCATCGTACATCACTCAAGGCGGGACTCGAGGCACTGAGCGTACTGCCCACTAATATTGTTCGAATATCCCCGGGCCTTTCTTTTTCTTACAGTCCTGCGAAGTGGACAGAGCTCTTCGGTGACGCTTCTCTCAATCATGCTGTACCCTTTGACCCTTACATCATCGCTGTTGCGAACACCACCCCGGTGGTCACCTCAGGTTCACTTGCGGGTGGGCTGAGGTTTAAAACTTTATATTTTACGCTTGAAGGGTTGTACTTTTACCGGCAATATTCGGGCATTCCCTCTCTCTCTGCGTCCGTCGACATCAGCGACCCATGTGCTCCTACCATCATTCTTAACACTGAAACCCACAGTAAAATCCGCGCAAACGGGGCCGCGGCCGTGTTCTATACTGTACGCGGCAAACATTCCCTGTTTGCTTCTTATTATTACGGAAATACGTATCGGTGGGAAGAAGAAGAGGGTCGTATTCCCTTGGGATATTCCCATGCTCTCAAGTTGATGTACCTGTACAAGGGTCGCAAATGGCATCTCTCCACGCTTCTAAGCCTCACATCCTCAAGGCCGTACACACCGCTGGCATCAGTGGGTTCTGTTCCTGACATATGTACCGGGACTGTCATATATTACCCTATCTGGGGACAGGAAAATTCCGGCTCAATCGGCCGCTACTGGCGCCTGGATGCCATGGTTGAAAGGCTCTTTCATCTGAAGCATGCCACAATTGTCGCATATCTGGATGTGTTCAACGTGCTGTTTCTGCGCAACCTTATGGGATTCAGTTATTCGGACGATTACTCAACCCGGAAAGAGATTCGCTCACTCCCACCCATCCCGCTCATGGGAATCAGAGCAATATTTTAACTCTCATGCAAAGAGGTCTTAATAAAGTCCACCGATGACAAAAGATTACAAAAGGTCAACAAAAGAGTTCTATATCCTCGTTTCCACAAAGGAGCAGAAGCTTTACCTCATGAAGGAAGGCAAGCCCGTGCAGACCTTCCTGGTATCCACATCGAAATTCGGCACAGGTAACCGTGAAGGAAGTTATCAAACTCCCCTGGGCCGGCATCGAATTTACCAGAAAATCGGTGCAAATCTTCCTCCCGGCGCAATCCTCAAAGGGAGAAAATTCACAGGTACAATTGTCAAAGCTAACGTAAGTCCTGACGAAGACCTGATCACTTCCCGTATTTTGTGGCTTGAAGGTCTCGAAAACGGAATTAATCGTGGAGAAGGTGTTGATACCAGAAAGCGATTAATATACATCCACGGGACGCCCCATGTAGAGTTGCTGGGCACCCCGGCATCCAAGGGGTGCATCCGCATGAAAGACGAGGATATTATCGAGCTTTTTGACCTTGTAGAAGAAGGGACTCCAGTAATTATCAGTTAAGCCACGTCATCCACCTGAACCAGCTTACAAAGAGGCCACATAGCGTGAAGTAATAATAATCTGCTTCATTTCTCTCACCGCCCTCTCTATTCCAACAAAAACAGCCCTTCCAATAATTGAATGGCCGATGTTCAATTCTTCGATTTCCTGTATGCGCGCCACATCTGAAACATTGACATAGTTCAGTCCGTGACCGGCGGCTACAAAGAATTTTAATCTTGAAGCAAACTTGGCTGCTTCGACAATTTCATCCAGCCGTTTCAGGCGTTCTGCCTCATCACGTGCTTCTGCATAACGACCAGTGTGAATCTCCACCGCGTCAGCCCCCAGGCGATGAGCCGCCTTGATCTGGTCAGGATCAGGATCTATAAAGAGACTTACTCGAATACCGGCATCCTGCAGAAGTTTGACAGCCTTCCTGAGATGATCAACCTGAGAAACCACATCCAGTCCCCCTTCTGTGGTAAGCTCTTCACGCCTTTCAGGCACAAGCGTGGCCGTGTCAGGTCGCACATCAAGAGCAATACGCACCATTTCCTGTGTTGCGGCCATTTCGAGGTTAAGTTTTGTCTTGATGAGCTGCTTTGCCAGCTCCAGGTCCCTATCCTGGATATGCCTTCGATCTTCTCTCAAATGCATGATGATACTGTCGGCACCTGCCTGCTCGGCAATAAGTGCCGCTGTTACAGGATCAGGTTCATTGATCAGCCGAGCCTGGCGTAAGGTTGCAACGTGATCTACATTCACACCCAGCTTCATATACCATCCCTCCCTCTAAGTTTTATCCAGCTTCCAAAACCCCTCTGAAATAATCCATCAACCTTTCAAAAACCTTTCTGCCCAGTTGTTCGTCCTGTGCCTCAACCATCACGCGCAGCAGGGGTTCAGTCCCGGAATACCGCACAAGAATCCGTCCTCTCCCGTTAAGTTCCTGTTGCTGGGAATCGAGCAGCTCACGGTAACCACCAATTTGTTCGAGAGGAATCTTCTCCTTCACGCGAATACTTCCTGAAAACTGCGGGAATCTTTCAAAACTCTCTTTTACCTGTGATAGGGGTTTGTTTTCTCTTAACAGTATATTAAGTATCTGAAGTGCGGTAAGAATACCGTCACCTGTTGTTGTAAAATCATGAAGTACGATGTGGCCGGATTGTTCACCACCCAGATTGGCACCGGTTCTCAGCATTTCCTCTACCACATACCTGTCACCCAC
The DNA here is from genome assembly GCA_024275095.1 of bacterium. Classification (GTDB taxonomy): domain Bacteria; phylum JAJRZV01; class JAJRZV01; order JAJRZV01; family JAJRZV01; genus JAJRZV01. The sequence goes on from JAJRZV010000059.1 coordinate 19,219, forward strand.
CTTTGTCCGTGTCAAAGTAAGCCCGAGAGACTCCAGATATTTCTCCAGCCCCATATTGCTCATAACTGTAGCCACAACGGTCTTGCCTTTAAGGAGCCCACGCCTCAGCATGTGAGAAGCAAGAATTGCCAAGAGACAATCTCCATCAAGTATTTCTCCCTTTTCATCCACCACAATCACACGGTCACCGTCTCCGTCAAAAGCAATACCTGCATCGGCTCCTTCTTCCACTGTCTTACGGGCAATGAACTCGGGGGTGGTCGCACCACACCCCGCGTTAATGTTGATACCATCAGGATTTATGTTAAACGCTTTTACGTCAGCGCCGAGTTCCGAAAACACGAGCGGAGCAATTGAATATGTAGCACCGTTAGCACAGTCGAGAACGATTTTTATTCCGTCAAGTGAAAGCTCCCTCGGGAAAGTGGATTTCAAAAATTCAATGTACCGGCCCTGAGCATCCCCCACACGTCGTGCCTTTCCCATGTTTACAGGGTCATTGGCAAAGAGTCGGATTTCCCCACTGAGTACGAGCTGTTCTATTTGACCCTCCAGCTCATCGGACAGCTTGTAACCGTTACGATTGAAAAATTTTATGCCGTTGTCATGATAAGGATTGTGCGATGCAGAAATAACTATACCGGCGTGCACACGCATTGATATTGTGAGAAAGGCTATACCTGGTGTGGGCATGGTACCTGTCAGTAAAACGTCACCCCCACCTGCAAGAAGCCCCGATGCAATAGCATATTCAAATGCGTAACCAGAGAGCCTGGTGTCCTTACCTATGAGAAAAACGGGACGCACGCCGAGGCGTTGGCCCATTACATTCGCGGCTGCTTTACCCACAGAAGATATCACATCCACCGTCATCGGCGGCCGATTAACCCTTCCACGAATTCCATCGGTACCGAAAAGGCGCATCATCTCACGCGACCTCCTCCTGGAGAAACGTATATGTCGAACCACGCGGGACGTGCATCCAGCAGCGTAAATTCCTTTGGTATTTCTATCACAGCTCGCCGTCTGTATTTACCCGGGCCTTCTCCTTCCAGATCAATGTATACATTTACAGCATCGGGAGTAAGAGAGTCAATTTTTGATATGGGGCCAAGCAGTGAAACTTTTATTCTGGGAGGGACAACTCGAGCCTTACCCACCACTGCCTTCACGTCAACGAGAACTTCGAGGCTTTTTCGCACGTACTTTTCGGATACCTTCACAATCACTTTAACTTTTTTGGGTACTGCGATAACTCCTGGATATCGCGAAAGGTCCAGCGAAACCACGTTTTCCGTATCATGAGAAAATCCCGATATATCCACTTCCCTGGTGTAAAGAGCCTTTATCTCAGAGAGAACACTTGAAGGCCCTCTCAACTTTACCTCCGGAGGCTTTGTGGTCACACTGGAGACAGTATAATGTTCGTGTGGTTCGCCGGTGATTCTGGCCTGAACCTTCATCTTAACCTCAACAATGCGGTCCACCTTCACCATAAATGCAGACGGTGAAATTCTCACCACACGTAAAGGGGATCTGATACCGAGTGCGTCTGGCTCCACTCTTACCTCCATAAGCCCGGGTTTTGCACCTTCCATATCCACTTTATATTCCATATCACGGTTCATGAGACCAAACACCAGTGTCTTCGGTCCCGAAACGAGCACACTCAGTGTAGAAGGAACATCACCAACGACAGCCAGGTCCGAGGGCATGTTGACAAAACGAACAGGCACCTGAATGGAAATTTCGGTCTTTTCTTCGCTGGCCACGTAAATCCAGAGAAGTGTAGCAATAGTAACAGATAAAACCTTCAAGCCAAGATTTTCCAGGAACATTCTGCGAAGCGTGAGACGAAGTTTATAGTGAGGTTTATACTTCGCTTTCTGCGAAGAGCGTCTCATCGGGTTTCTCCTTTCCCTCTTCAAACAATTCGTAAA
>JAJRZV010000060.1 GCA_024275095.1 bacterium
AGCAAGACAGGCTCTTGAAGATTTCAAAATCAAATTTCAGCGCATTTATCCGAAGGTGGTGAAGCTCTGGGAGGAAAATTTTGATGATCTCCTCAGATTCCTTGAATTTCCCTTTGAAATCAGAAGATTCATCTACACGACCAATCAGCTTGAAAGACTGTTTGAAGAAGTAAAACGCAGGCTTAAGGTGATGGAAATCCTGCCTGATGAAGAAAATGCTGACAAAATTCTCTTCCTCATATTCCTGGATGGGGTGAGAAAATCTCAAAAAGGAAACTTCCTGGTTTTGAATTTGTATTTTCTGATCCTTTTCATTCTCTTGCCCGGGAGGTTGTATGATGATTAAATATTTTGAGATACAATTGGAGAAACACTATGGAAAATTGAGAAAAAATTTCAGGTTGAATGACTTTTTATCTTATTCAAGTTATCCAAATTTTAGGGGATTAAAACAACTCCAGTGCTTGCATGTACAAAATGTGAAAAAGCGAGGGAATCAATTCTTCAGTAAAGGAAGCAGGCAACCTTGTGGCCGGGTTTCACTTCCTTGAGTTCTGGTGTGGTTCTGTCACATTGAGGGAGGCGCTGAGGGCAGCGGGGATGAAATGAGCAGCCAGGAGGTGGATTCTCGGGTGAGGGTACTTCTCCGGGCAAGATGATTTTCTTTCTTCCGGTTTTTTCATCCAGGGTGGGAATGGAGGAGATGAGGGCCTGCGTGTATGGGTGGAGGGGATTGTCCATCACTGCTTCGGTTGAACCCTCTTCCACGAATTGTCCCAGGTACATTACTGCGATGCGATGGCTGACGAATTCGATAAGTCTTAAATCATGGGAGATGAAAATATATGCCATGTTAAATCGTTCCTTGAGGTCAAGAAAGAGGTTCACAATTTGTGCCTGCACAGACACATCCAGTGCGGATGTGGGTTCGTCGGCGAGAAGAACGTCAGGGTTGAGTATAATCGCCCGTGCTATTGCAATTCGCTGACGCTGTCCACCGCTGAATTCATGGGGGAATTTTGCCATGTCATCCTCATGCAGACCTACCAGGTGAAAGATTTCCCTTACGCGTTGCTTTCGCTCTTCACGTGAACCCATACGGTGCACGATGAGGGGTTCTTCCACGGCATAACCTGCGCGCATGCGTGGATTGAGGGATGTGTACGGGTCTTGGAATACCATCTGTATGTGTCGCCGTGCCTGCCTGAGCTGTTTGCCTTTCAACCCGAGGAAATTCATTCCGAGAAGCGTGATGTTGCCACTGTGGGGTTCAACCAGCCGTAGAATTCCCCGTGCGAGGGTGGATTTACCACATCCTGACTCACCCACCAGTCCCAGCACTTCGCCCCTGTGAAGCGAAAAACTCACTCCTCTTACAGCCATGACAGGGGGACGTTTTGAAAAGAAACCACCTGGCCTGTGGTAGTACACGTGCAGATTTTCTACCTGGAGCACCACCTCGCTGTTCATTGCTGATGCCCCCAGCACCTGACCCAGCGACCAGGAGCAATCTCCACCAGAGGTGGCTCCTGGTCGCATTGAGTGTAACGTTCTTTGCAGCGGTCTTTGAACGTGCAACCTGAGGGAAGGTCCCATAGCGGAGGCACATTTCCGGGAATCTGGGGTAAACGCTTATGTCCACGTCGAGGGATGGATTTCATGAGTCCCTGGGTGTAAGGGTGTAGAGGGTTGTTTATCACATCGTTTATTGGCCCCCTTTCCTGAATGCGCCCGGCGTACATGATGACTATTATGTCAGCAATCTGGGCCACCAGCTCAATGTTGTGAGAGATGAATAGAATAGACAGCCCCCTCTCTTCCCTGAGATGTACAAAGAGGTCCATTATTTGGGCTTCCACTGTGACATCCAGTGCGGTTGTCGGCTCATCAGCAATGAGAAGCGATGGGTCTGCTGCAACAGCCATTCCGATGACAGCTCTCTGGCGCTGGCCGCCTGAGAGCATGTGTGGATAGGCATGGTAAAGTTCAGGGGGAAGTCCAACCTGCTTCATGATGTCTTTAACCCGGTTCATGGCTGTTTTACGAGACAATCCATAGTGAATAATGAGTGGCTCGGCTATCTGGTATCCAATGGAAAATACAGGATTGAGAGCTGCCCCTGGTTCCTGAAATACCATGCCGATTTCGCGACCTCGAAATCGCCTCATTTCTTTTTCAGGCAGAGAAGTGAGTTCCGTACCTTTGAACCAGATTTCTCCTTCGAGGATGTGCGCCCCTTCGGGCAGGAGTTGCATTATGCTCAATGCTGTAAGGGTTTTGCCTGATCCACTTTCACCTACAAGCGCAAGAACCTCCCCCTCCCCGATGCTAATATGAAGGTCTTTTAAAACAGAAAAACTCCGGCCAGGCAGGTTGAAATCTACCCGCAGTCCCCTGATGTTCAGAAGAGGCTCCAAATCGGCGTCCGCTTACTGTAATTCCTCTTCGATTTCTGTGACAGTAATATAACCTTTTTTTATGAGAACTAAAAGAAGGGCGCGAACCAGTTCATCGGAAGTGTATTCCCATATTGACCTCAGGGGAGCAGAATGTTTTTTTTCTTCCTTCTCGTGTTCCGCACGTGCATCTGCTTTGAGGAATTCTTCGTCAGTGGCGATCACAAGCTCCGGTTCCTCTCCTTCTGTTTTGCTCACGGTTTGTTCCTTGAGTGCTTCCCAGGGGGGGACCGGGTGACCCTCGTAGTAGTATTTTATGGCTGCCTCCAGTGCTGTATCAGTGGCTACCACCGGCTGCACACGCATGCCGGTGATGAAGGCTATTTCGTCAATGGCTGATACGTTGGTCGGGTCTGAGACCGCTACAAACAGCACCTTTTTCCCTTTCTCTGTTTTTATCCCTAATGGTACCACGCGCAGTCGTTTGGCCTTCTCAGGAGAAAGAAGTTTAATTATCTGAGGCTGCACGCGAAAACGCGTAAAATCCACCTTTGGGAGTTTAAAATGCCTGGATAAAAAATCCAGTAGCTGACGCTCGGTTAAAAAACCAAGTTTTACTAAGTTTTCTCCCAGGCGCCCACCCCAGTTTCTCTGGTGGGCCAGTGCAGTAGCGAGCTGGCCCTCGTCTATCAGGCCTGATTCTATGAGAAGCTCACCGAGTTTTTTTCGAAGCTGCATGGTTCAATTTTAACATGTTTCCAACCTAAAAACCAAGCATCTGAAAAAAGTGGAGCGCCTTTATCCCTGAAATTTATGCTTTTTTGCGTGAGCAGAGGCGCTGGTATCTTCCTTGCCAAGCAGCTCTTTCATGCGACCTTCAGTACCCTTGGCAATTCGTTGAAGATTCTCCCTGTGAGTATAAAAAAGAAAGAACATGACAAAATAACAAAATACGAGACTGGCAAGGCCGGCGTCTACGGTGGCTGCGTATATGGGCATGAGGGAGGCGGCGGTAAGTGCTCCAAAGGATGAAATGCGGGTGCCGAGAAATCCCAGGAGCCAGAAAAGTACAAATCCACCTCCTAGCAGAGGGTTCGCTCCCAGCAACGCTCCGATTGTGGTGGCCACGCCTTTGCCACCCCGAAACTTCAGAAAAATACTGAAACAGTGTCCGAGTATTGCTACAGTTCCTACCAGAAGGGCCTCTTTATAGCCCAGATACACAAGTGTCAGATATGTGGGTACCAGTCCTTTGAGGGCATCGAGCAGCAGTGTCAGAGCCCCCCATTTTTTGCCCAGGTTGCGCGTGACATTGGTCGCGCCGATGTTGCCACTGCCAACCCGTGTAATATCCACTCCTCTGAAGCGGGCAATGACGAGACCGAATGGTATTGACCCTATCAGGTAAGCCAGAAATGCTGCGACTATCAATTCCCAGTAAATAACCATAATTACCTCTCCTGTTGGGGTTCGTCGAATGTTTTACCTGCAATGGCGTAATTTTCTTTTTCCATTTCCTCTATAACTACAATCACATCTTCGGGAGTCACGTTTACTGTTTCACATACGGCTCTTGTAACTTCCTGTACCAGCGCTTTCTTTTGCTCTTTGCTTCTCCCTTTAAACATTTTTACTGTTACAAGAGGCACCCTGCACCTCCTTAGAAAGTATTTTTTACTGTATTGTATTCATAATACACTCAGCATCTCGCCTGTGGAAGAGTTGCAACAAACTCCTGCTCTCTCTGTTATACTCTTTACAGGGATGCAGGATGTAAATACAGACCAGCGGGAAATTTTGAAAAGAGTTCACGAGGAACTGAAGTCGTTGTATGGAACTCCACGGCTTCACAGAAGAGATTTCAACGAGGTAATGCTCAGGACCATTCTTTCACAGAATACCAATGATGACCTCAGGGATCGTGCATATCTTCGGCTCAAGAGACGTTTTCCACGACTTGAGGATCTGGAGAAGGCGTCGGTGGAAGAGATCGTTGAGGTTATCAGTGTTTGTGGATTGGCGCGTCAAAAAGCACAGACCATTAAAAATTATCTTGCTTGGCTCCGCCGTAAATACGGGAGATTGCGTCCAAGAGGAATATGTGATGAAAACACACAGTCTCTTCTTTCAGAGCTTCTCAGCATCAAGGGCGTGGGTGAGAAAACAGCGCGTGTGGTCCTGGCCTTTGCCTGCGGGAGGGATATGTTTCCTGTGGATACCCATATTCATAGGGTGTTGAAGCGGCTCGGGGTTATTCCTTCAAATGCCAGTCGTGAACTTGCCCATAAACTCGTGCCGGATCTTCTTCCTGAAGGAGTATCAGCAGCGCTTCACCTCAATCTCATCCGTTTCGGGAGGGAAATATGTCAATCAAGAAAACCTCGGTGTGCCTCCTGTCCATTTTCATCCTTTTGTCCTTCATTCTCTGCATAAGCAAGGAACAGGTTTTCGCTGCACAGTGGTACCTCTACTCCGGTGCTTCTGCACGCGGTGCTGTCACTCGAGGATTCGAGGGTGTACTGGCCGAATTCGTGCCCGAAGACGAGCGCATTTATGGATATGTCCAGGCTCAGGCAGAAGTGAACTGGAATCGGTTAGGAGGGGTTTTATCCCTGGGTACATGGGAGATTTCGGAAGACACTATAGAATCCGGTGCATTGCTTGATCGCACGGAGAATCGGTTGTTCATTGATGAGATGTATTTCTATTATGGGGATGATGAAAAGAATTTTTTTACTTCACAGATTGGCTGGACGAACACGGTAATTCTCGACGGATATATTCTGGATGATTATTATCCGGGAGGAACACTAAGGTTTAACTTTTTACGTGGAGAAAAGCAGCTTTCTTTGGAAGGCTATGTCTGTAAAGTAGAAACTGACTCACTCATCAGCGGGAGCAAGTCCTTTATTAGTGGTACACAATTAACGTATTCGGCAAAGCCGTCGGGGCTTACTCTAAAGGGTGGTTTCCACGTACTTATTGAGCGTGATGACTATACCAAGCAGTTTCTCAATGAAACCTTTTACACCTTTCTGCTGGCAGCGCGTGAACTTATTATGAAAAGACTGCTGGAGAAAACACAGAATTCTGCGTTAGCTGAATATATGTATTATCAACTTCTCACTTCCGAAGTGGTTAAAGAAGCAAAGGCCGATATTTACTGGATTACCACACGTCTTCAATGGACAGGGGAAAACTGGGATTTTTCCTTACTCGGCGCTATTGATACAGGCACGGGCCGGGTTCATACCGAAATGCCCACGTCCACAGGAGGGGTCGTTGAATCTGATAAGGACATTATCTTTTTCGGGTACATGTGGAAGGGTGAGGTGTCCTGGAAATTTCTCGAATGGATGAAAGCTTCCCCTGCTTTGTTGTGGATGAGTGGAAGTGCTGATTACTATCGCCGTATTATTGAAAGCGGGAGGGTGGACGCATTCCTTTCCTTCCGACCACTTATTTACGACTCCGCAGTGTTTTTCCAGCAGGGTCTCAACCTGGGCCTGCACTCTTCTGCTCCTGTTACTGCTGGTCTGTTCGGGACAGGTCTTGTCGTTCCACAGCTTTCGTTTGAAGCCACATTGTGGAAGAGATTTGAGGTGACATTAAGCAATATTGGCATTTTTACAGAGAAAAAGCCCTCAGAAGCCCCGAGTGCTTTCATAGGATATGAGATGGATTTTCTTTTGCAATGGAACTTCTGGAAAGATTTTTCCCTCTCCACAGAACTGGATGTTTTTGTTCCGGGTGGTTTTTTTAAAAACACAGGTGGCACGGGGGTAATGTGGACACTTGGTCTGGACTGGGCGGTGGAAGGAGAAGGTTGTTTTTAGAATAGAAACTTTTTTGGCTGGAGATTGTTTTATATAGTGGATGCAATGGACAGTGATACAAAGCTGATGATGAAGGTAAAGAATGATGATGAGGAGGCTTTCATGATTTTGTTCGAGAAATACTCGCCGCGAATTCTTGGATACCTCATGCGCAATGGAGCTTCTCGCGTAGAAGCTGAAGAAATTGTTCAGGAAGCCTTTTTGCGTGTATGGAGTGAACGCCGCCGTTTCAGACCGACGGGTACCTTTCAGGCGTGGCTTTATACCATTGCCTCCCATATCCTCATAAATGAGAGGAAACGGTGGTCAAGGGAAATTACAGATGAACAGCAAATGCTTTCACATCCTGAAAAGTCAGATAATGACCCGTTTTACCGGGTATCTCTATCCCAGACTGTTGGACGCGTGAAGGGGGTACTTGAGCAGATGAAACAGGAGTATCGCATGGCTGTGCTTCTTGCAGCCGAAGGGCTTTCCTACCAGGAAGCTGCCCGGGCTATGGGGCTCTCGGTTTCAGCATATAAAACAGTGCTGTTCCGAGCGAGGGGGTTGCTGCGGTCTCATTTTGCAGAGGCGGGGAGGAAAGAATGAAGTGCAGCTCTGTCCAGAAATGGCTGAGCGCTTATGTGGATGGGAAGCTTGATTTTTGGCGTCAGCGACGTGTGGGAAAACACCTGCGAAACTGTGACGAATGCCAGATTGCGTTGAAACGTGAACAGGAGGCGGTCGCTGCTGTACAGCAACTGGTGAGCCACAACCCCGAAGTTGACGCGAGATTCCGTGCAAGGTTTGCAGCACGATTTCAGGAACTTCGGAGACGCGAAAAGGAAGAGACGAGGCCCGTCACTCCGGTGCGGCGGTGGGTTCTGGCTGGCACGCTGGCAGGGGTAATGGCTGTATGTGCAATTGCAGGTGTTTACATTGTTCATTCGAGGATTCAACCTGTGGATGAGAAAGAGTTGCTTCTCAACCTGGACCTCTACGAAAACCTGGATGTCATTATTAACATGGAACGCATGAAAGGAGGTTGAAAGGATGACAATATGGGCCCTGGCAGCAGTGTTGCTGATAAACGGTGGCGCAAAAGCGCCACCGGCGGAAAAGCAATTGACGCTTGAGGAACTAAGGGCAGTGGAAATGCTGGAAATACTGGAGAACCTGGACGTGCTTCTCGATGACTCTTTTCAGGAGAAAGCCACTGCAATTTCTTCTGTGAAGGCCCGGGAGGAGAAAAAATGAAGGTACTGAAAACATTGTTGATTACAGGACTGTTATGTGCAGCCAGCAGTGTTTATGGAGATGCTATTCCTGTGATTACCCGTGTTGAAGGCAGTGTGATGGTTTCTCTTAATGGCGCTTCTCACACGCCTGAAAGTGGTGAAAGAGTCGAGTGGGGTTCGGTTATTACCACTGGGGAAAATGCTACTGTAACACTGGAGACTCCAGACGGTAGTGAAATAACACTTTATTCCCATTCACGACTCATGGTTGATGCATCCCTTATTGAGTCACGCCCACGTGTCATTCTTTCCTATGGGACAGTCTTCCAGAAGGTGGCAAAATTCTTCTCACGAATGGTGAGTTTCCGGGTGTTTTCTCCTTCAGCGGTATGTGGCGTCAGAGGTACGGAGTTTTACGTAGAGGCGGGGCTTGATGGTTCGTCCATGGTGTATGTGAAAGAGGGCAAGGTTGAAGTCGGGGGGGAACTATTAAAAGCGGGTGAGGCCCTTGAAGTTATCTGGAAAGACAACGGCTGGTTCAAGCGTCGCAAGAGAATGGAAAAGTACGCTCCCGGAGCCTGGGCGAGGAAGCATCACACACTTCCACGTGATATTGTCCGCCGGCTTATTGAAAGTGATAGGGTCAATTTAAAAGAGGTGGAAAAGAGACTGCGTGAATCCCTGAAAGATGGGAAGGTTGCAGAGGGCAGGGCAGGTGACCTTGTCAAGGCTGAAATAGATGCGGGCCGATGGATGTCGCGCTTGATGCTTCTTTCTTCCAAGCCCTGGAAGGAACGTCTCGGTCCCAGGGCGAAGGCCTTTGTAAAAAAAGAGCTCAAGCGCACACAGAAAATTGCCAAGCGCATGAGACGGTTGCCTGTGCGAGTGCGACATGCTGTGGAAAGAGAAATGCGGCTTGTGAATATCCCTCACAAGATACTCGAGCGTTACCTTTCCATGAAACCTGAGGAAAGACGCCAGCTGATACAGCGTTTGAAAAAGTGGAAGTCGCTGACACCTGAACAGAGGGCGCGCGTGGTTCGCAATTATATACGATTCAAAAAAATGCCACCGAAACTTCGCAAACGCATTATTGAAAATTACAAACGATTCATCAAGCTTCCCCCGGAAGAACGACGCAGGATTTTACAGCTTTACCGCAAGTGGAAACAATTGCCGCCTGAGGAAAGGGAGCGCCTGCGGCAACGTTTTCGCGAAATGAAGCAGAAGAAGAAACATATGCCGCCACGAAAAAAAGGTCGTCCGCCAAAGCCCAGACACCGGTAAAACCATGAAGAGCCCGCCTGCTCTACTCTCGGTCTTCGAGGTGAAACGTGTGGCGTCCGAGCTCAAAAAAGACGGAAAACGAATCGTGTTTACCAACGGGTGCTTTGACCTTTTCCACGCAGGCCATGCAGCCCTGCTCGCCTTCGCCAGGTTGCGTGGTGATGTGCTCTTCGTGGGGCTCAACTCGGATAATTCTGTCAGGCGCATAAAAGGACCTGGCCGTCCCCTTCAACCTCAGCTTCTCCGCGCACAGGTGTTGCTCGCATGCCGCCACGTGGATTATGTGGTTATCTTTGAGGAAGATACCCCTTTCAATCTCATACGCATTTTGAAACCGCATGTGCTCGTCAAGGGTGCTGATTGGAAGGGAAAAGAAGTGGTGGGAAGCACTATTGTACGCGAGTCAGGTGGTGAGGTTGTTTTTGCGCCGCTGGTAGAAGGCTTATCCACGTCAGCCCTTATTGAAAAGATACGGAGAGGTTCGGGTTGACATCAAAAAATATAATTTTTCAGTGCATGAAGCACTTCGGTTTCCACTTTCATTAACCTGTGCATGTTTTCAAAAATTTTTTCATGGTCTATTTTTAAATATTGATGTGCAAGAACGTTTCGAAACCGCCCCAACCCTTTTAATTCCGCATAAGCTTTTCATCTATAATGCCCTGGGCTTGAAGGCGTTGACAAGTATTTCTTCGTAGGAGTCACTCGTGACTCGAAGTCTGGAGGTCAAAATGTGGTCCAGCATATCCAGAATGAATTCTGAAACAAGGAAAAGAATTCTTTTCACAGCATAGCGGGATTCTCTGCTTTTTAATATTCTTCAAGGGGAAGGTTCTGGTACTTTCGCAAATCGAGAAAGTATTCTTCCAGTTTTGATATGCCGCGTTTCAAATATTCCCTGTCAAATACCATTTGTGCTTCTCCTGCGGCGCTCCATCCTCAGATAGTAATCAAAATATTCGTGCTTGCTACGCTGCTCGAAATTCGTTCAGTACTGTGGCATCCCGGTAAAAAATAAGCCGGCCCGTTTTTAATACGTTGAACTTCATTACCGGGTCCGCCTCGTTCAGCCAGACACGGTGAAAGCGGTCGGATTTCAAAAGAAGCGAGAGATCAGCTTCAAGAGCAAGATACTCATGGTAAGACAGCTCTTTTGTCAGCACAGCCATATCAAGGTCTGAACGTTCCGGCTGAAAATTTTCACTTCTCACAGAGCCGAACAGGCACACAACTTCGACTTCTGCTCGAAAAGAAAAAATTCTACAAGTTTTTCCAGCTCGTGAGCAGTTCGATTCAGGGGTTTTGTCCCTTTCCGGCGTTCACTTACGCCCGTTTTTGCTCTGCCTGCATGTTCAGTAATCTTTTACAGCATCTGCGTATAGCTTCTTGAAGGTTTGCTCTTTTTGGTGAACATCCGCGTGTCCCTGTTGTTTGAGTTTTTCTTCGACCTGGAGCACTGCTTCTGCATGACGCTTCAAGCCCTCAGCAATTACTCCTGCAACAATTCGCTGGGCGCGGCTGCGGTCTTTCACACGAATGCAGCCTGAAGAAATCAACCTCTCCATGATAAGACGCGCCAGTGTTTGAGCTTTTTCATGAGAGTGAAAACGTACTTTCACAGCGGCAACCTCTCCTTTTCTGCGAGCTGTTTCATTACCAGAAGCACTGCCTGCCGGTAGTCTGCATCCGGCACCTGGCTGATGCGTTCTTCCACCAGTCGAGTTGCGCGCCTTTCCAGCTCGACTACGCGATTTTCGTACTCCGATATGATCCGGGAGATTATATCCATTGCTTTTTCCTCGTCTGTCATGAACTCGACTTCACCAGACTCTTCGAGTGCACTTTTTACCTTTGTGGCAATGCGTTTAATCATGGATGAGGGTACAGGCCGATACACCATGTTCTTAATGTTACACAGCCGGCATGTTTTTTTCACGGAGATAATGATGCTTTGAGTCTGGAGGTGTAGAGATGTGTAAAAATAAGATGAAAGTTTGGATCGGGGTTCGCTGATTGACCACCCTTGCTACCCTCAATATAATGCGGGCATGGCCGGCCGAAAATCCCGTTCCAGCTTTGTCTGTTCTTCCTGTGGTTACCGCACTCCTCGATGGATTGGTCAGTGTCCCGCATGTGGGGAGTGGGGTACATTTGTACAGGAGAGCGAGTCAAAAAAGGTCGAAACCAGGCTACCCCCTGTGAAGTCTGTGAAGGATGTGACCCTTTCTCCTCAGCAGCGGCTTATCACGGGCATTCCAGAGTTGGACCGGGTTCTCGGCGGAGGACTTGTGCCGGGAGCTGTGGTGCTGGTGGGTGGTGTTCCTGGAGCAGGAAAGTCTACACTTCTCATGCAGGCGGCTGATGCCTTGGCGCGGTCCGGCCAGCAGGTTCTTTACGCAAGTGCAGAAGAGTCAGAAACACAGATACGCATGAGGGCCGAACGCATTGGTTCGCTTTCAGACAATCTGCTCCTTTATTCAGGCAGTGTGCTGGACGAAGTAGAGGTTGCCTGTTTGCACCACAATGTGCAGGTGCTGGTGCTTGACTCCGTCCAGACTTTTCGCTGTGAAGATGTGCCCTCTTCTCCTGGTTCGCCGCTGCAGGTGAGAGAGGTTGCTGCACGGATGGTTCAGATGGCCAAAACGCGAAACATATCAATTTTCCTCATTGGCCACGTGACAAAGGAAGGGCATATTGCGGGACCGCGGATGCTGGAGCACATGGTTGATGCTGTGGTGTATTTTGACGCATCCGGGCCTGAAAATCTGCGTTTTCTCAGGGCTGTAAAAAACCGGTTTGGCCCTGTAAACGAAGTGGGTGCATTTCTCATGACTTCTTCAGGAATGAAGGAAGTTGCCGACCCTGCATCAGCCTTTCTTACGGGTGAAGAAAAGGAAACAGGGCGTGCGCTCGCCTGCGCCAGAGAAGGTACTCGGGACTTTGTTCTGGAGGTTCATTCACTTGTGAGACCAGTGGCATTCGGGTATGGACGGCGTGTGGTGACGGGACTGGAGACCGGACGTGCACTTCAAACCCTTGCAGTTGTTGAGAAGGCTCTCGGCCGGGATTTCAGACAGTACGATGTGTATATCAGTACTGTGCGTGGGTTGCGCATACGCGACACTGCCGCTGACCTCGCAGTGGCTGCAAGCGTGATATCCGCAGTGCGTGGCATCCCACTGCCTCATGGGAGTGTTTTCATGGGCGAGGTAACCCTTACCGGGCGTGTTCTTCCTGATTTTACCTTTGAGGAGCGATTGGACAGTCTCGTGCGCCTGGGATACAGGGTGGTCTTTTCTCCTCCTTTAAGAGTCAAAACTGCCCGAGAGATCAGGTTTGTACCTGTAAAGAACGTGGAAGAACTGGCAGAAAAGCTTCCATGATACATGCTTTCATTTTTGCAGGATTTTTGTCTGTACAACCGGAAAGTATGAATTTCGTGTTGACTGCGCGTACAGCCAGAAATTTCACTCCTGATAAGAAGGGAGCATCTGCGTATGAACGGTTTGTTTCCTACATGAGGTCCTTTCCAGCCCCTCGAGTTCTGCTTCACGGAGGTGATTTTTTGCCTCGTCCGAAAAAAGCCGATTTGTTTAAATCCCGCCTTTTCGCCCGGTATGCTGCTGAAGCGATCTCGCGCGTGAAGTTCGATGCTGTCAACGTGGGAAGTAATGAACTGAACTGGGACGTGAATTTTCTCCTTTCAGAAGCAGCCCGTCGTGGACTCAAACTGGTATCTGCCAGCATTGTTGACTCTACAGACAGGTACGTGTTCGAGCCCTTTGTGTCTCTTCGCATAAAGAAACAAAAGATATTGATTACAGGAATGCTTGAGGCACCTTCCCCCCATCCGGGGTTGCACATTCTCTCTCCTGCGGATGTCGTGCAGCGATTAAAAGACGTGGTGCAAAAAGAACGCCCTGACATAGTGGTTATTTTACTGGATGCAACGTCACGCTGGTATTCTACAATTGCTTCACAGTTTGAGGCTTCAACGATTGTGTTGATATTTCAATCACGCATTCCAGGGTACGTGTATGCTCCACAGCCTCTGGTGAAGAAGGTATACGTGGTAGATGTACCCGATGAGTGGAGATACGTCGCAACGGTGAAAATTTCACAGGATGAGAACATTCGAGGTAAAGTGGTGGACCTAATCAACACACCTCCTTTGTTGGGTGAGGGTGCGTTTCTCTTACGGGCCCAGCTTGATACCATGCCATCAGTTCTCACACGTCCACCCCAGGGTTTCAAAGGCGCTGAAGCATGTCGTCCATGTCACGCTCAAGAGTGGAAGAGCTGGAGCAGGTCCTCTCACGCAGGTGCGTGGAATAGTGTAGTGAAGAAGGAGAGAAGAGATGATCCTTCGTGTCCACGCTGTCATATTACCGGCTGGTACGGCAGTCGTGATGAAATTCCTTCAGATGCGTACGTGGAGAAACTGTCAGGCGTTCAGTGCGAAGCATGCCATGGGCCGGGAGAACTTCATGTCTCTGGCAAGGGTCCGGTACCATCGGGACCGGATAAAAAGATTTGCTCTGGGTGTCACACGGCCACCTATTCCAGACAATTTGGCAAAGGAACATTTCCTTTTACCTGTACAGGAGTTAATGTTGGTCCCGGAAAGCAGTGAAGGTGATCAATTCTCTTCCGCGTCTTCAGGTTTTACTACTTCGAAATATTTAAGGTGATGTTTTACCTGATGACGGAGGTCGTCGAGACTCGTGTAGTCCACGATATACGTACGGGTGAGTAAATTGTTGATTTCTTTCATGGGCGGGTGCTCTTCCTGCAGCAGCTCAAGCAACCGAGTAAGTGTTTCTTTTTTCTCCTGCACGTACCTGGAAATGGCGGATCGGCTTTCTGGATCCACGCTTGTAAATTCGATTCCCATGCCGGGGCCCTGATATATACCGTACGTGCCCTTTACAATGGTCCATACGACCTTTCCCTCTGCAATGGTATCTGCCGAATGGCCCGGCACACGAAAGTGGAGAACGAGGGAAGTACCTTTGTAAAACATGTGCTCGCCTTCGACATACATTCCTCCCTCTCCGATAACCCGGCTTTTTCCTGTGTAGGCAGGTTCACGAATTCCATATTTTACAGGAATTTTGAGAGGGGCTCGTGGAAAACGACGGCGCACACTCATACTTTCAGTATATGGCAGATACCGGGGAGCTTGCACGCAAAAAGTGTTATTTCAAGGAACTGGCGCCCAGGAGTCGTACTTCAAATCCTTCCGCCTCCCATAGAGCGGCATCTATGACACGTCGCAGGTCAAGAATGCGGCGGGCCTTCATCAGGGGGGCGACCTCCCCGGGTTTGAGCAAACGGTATTCATTGTGATCTGCTGCCACAACAAGTAGATGAGAGTGACGAATGGCTTTTTCCAGTTCATTTGTCACGCCTTCTGCCTTTACGTGAGGGTCGTGATATGAAACCTCGAACCCTTTTTCCTTCAGGCGTTTCCCCAAAGCGAATCCAGGCGAGTTGCGGGCGTCGTCCACATTACCTTTATATGCAACACCGAGGATGGTGGCTTTTTCTCCCGGAGAAAGCATGCTTGTGGCGAGCCCTGTGCTGTGAGCAAGCATGATTTCGTTGGTTTGCAGGGCATTGTGGGTAACCCTCGCATCTTTATACACATGCAGCAAAAAGTAAGGGTCCACTGGAAGACAGTGACCTCCCATCCCCGGGCCAGGATTGAGGATGTCAACTCTTGGGTGCCTGTTGGCCAGGGTTATCACTTCCCACACGTTGATGCCGAGATGTTCTGCAATCAGGGCGAACTCCATTGCGAGGGCAATATTGACCATACGGTACGTGTTTTCCGCCAGCTTTACCATTTCCGCGGTTTTGAGATCGGTAATGAAAATTTTACCCTCCACAAAAGACCTGTATATTTTTTCGGCCTGTCTCGCACATTCAGGTGTATAGCCTCCGATGACACGATCGTTTTCAATGAGCTCTTTGATGATGTGGCCGGGAATGACCCTTTCAGGGCAATGCGCCACGAATACGTCTTTACCGGGCTCGAGACCCTGTTCCTGTAAGAGAGGAAACAACACCTCCTCTGTGGCACCTGGATAGATAGTGGACTCCACCACTACAAGGTTGCCTTTTTCGAGCACACCGGCGACGGCTCTGGCCGCTTCCCGCAGATATGAAAGGTTGGGACTGCCGTCCGGGCTGACAGGGGTGGGTACACAGAGGATGTATGCATCTGCTTCCCGGGGAGGCGAAGTGGAAAATGAGAGTTTATCTGCTCCTATTGCACCCTCGAAAATGGTTCTCAATCCCGGCTCGTAAATGGGGAGTTCTCGCCGTTTGAGAACTTCTATTTTTTCCTCATCCACGTCACAGCCCACCACGTGGAACCCCGATGCGGCTAATATGCTTGCCGTGGGAAGACCAATATAACCCAAACCTACAACACAGATTCGTTCGCTTCTGTCAGACATGGTGAGCATTTTATACGAATTTTGCAGAAGAGGCATCAGGTTCAGGCATTAAAATGCTGATCAGAAGGGCAAGAGCAGCGTGTGCGAAAACAATAGTGTATCCTGTAGGAAGGTCGAGCACGTACGAAACTATTACAGCCAGTATGTTTACAACAATCCCGTAAGCCCATGCAAAGTAAAGTCTGAGGCGGGAAGAGTCCGTTACGAAATTTGCAACATAAGCTGGACCCACCAGAATAGCGAACACTGTGAGTACGCCAGCCATTTTTACTGAACTGGTTACAGTCACAGCAAAGGTGCTGAAGAAGATCAGGTCTTTCCAAAATTGCGAGTGCAGGGTGGTTGACGCAACAAGGATTATGCCGACACAGG
Source organism: bacterium (assembly GCA_024275095.1). Classification (GTDB taxonomy): domain Bacteria; phylum JAJRZV01; class JAJRZV01; order JAJRZV01; family JAJRZV01; genus JAJRZV01. The sequence goes on from JAJRZV010000060.1 coordinate 15,576, forward strand.
TGTATAATATCCCGGTTCTGAAGATGCCATCATAAGGTGTGAACAGAATATCTGCAGCCATTAATTTTTGGAAGACCTCTGTTCCGTGTACAGAGTGTGACAGCACCAGTACAGAACCGGAGAGGCCCATGGCATAGAGAAGTCCGATAAACGCCTCGGGATGTTTCAGTTTTTTGGAAGCCAGTGCTATCATTGAACCTCCCACCAATGCAAAGACGAGTGATATCCCGTACAGTTCTCTTCCTCCTTTTTGAAGGAGCAGCGCGACCGCGGCTCCAAGGGCAGCCCACTGGCCGATGGCGAGGTCCGTAAAAATAATACCTCGTTCGATGATGCGTATGCCGTAGTATGCATGAATGCCGAGAAGTACCACCGAAAGAGCAAAAGCCGGCAGGATGATATCAATCATTGTTGTCCTCCTGTGAGTTTCTCGACGATCGTTTGGAAAAGAGAATAGATGTCGTGCACTTCAGGCAAGGAACCCACGTCGTGTGGAAGTATCACAACGCGGGCTCCTGTATGTTCTGCTACATATCTGGCGGTTTTCTGTTCGTGGTAGACATCCTGCAAAATGAATCGGACTCCTTTTGCCCGGAATATCAACTCTTCCACATGCTTGGCTGTTGGTGGAATTCCCGGTTTGGGTTCCAGTGTGCCCACTTCCTCCATTTCATAAGCCTGAAGGAAATAATCGAAAAGTTTATGGTACTGAATTACTTTCGCTCCTCGCAGCGGTTTCATTTTCTGGTCCCATTCTGCAAGAAGCGACTCCCATTGTTCTTGAAAATTGTTGAGTCTGGTTCTGTAATTTGTGCAGCTGGAAGAGTCTAACTCACATAACTTGTCCGTTACGGCTGAGGCGATCCGCGGAATATTATGAGGATCGAGCCAGTAATGGGGATTTCCTTCAGGGTGTACGTCTCCCATTTCTCTGGATACAGAAACAGGAACCTCTATCAGCTGTACGTATGTTGAAAGATCGAGAAACCCCCGTGCGCCTGGTTGGATTTCAGGATTACCTGAACGTCGGATGATGGGAGGAACAAATCCTATTTCCAGAGAAGCACCGTTGATGATGAACAGCTGGGCACTGCGAGCCCTCGCAATGTAGGAGGGTCTGGGTACCACGAAATGCGGGTCTTCTGTGCCTCGTGCCAGTACGGCTACTGAGGCGTGTTCTCCTGCAATGTGTTTTACAATATCTCCAATGTAGGGATAAGTGGCCACAACGTTTAAACGAGATGTGAAAGCAAGTAGTACAGCAAACATTATTTTCATTGTTCAACCTCCTCAAAAAGGATGCGCTCCGTGAGCACCCACGGAAATGTTTACCTCAAAAATTAGAGCGTGAACCGGAATTCTTTTCCCATCAGAGTTGAAGTGCATGTGACTGTATGCGTACTGAAGCCGGAATCTGGAAAACTCGGAAGGGTTGAACTCCAGCATGGCGGAACTTTCCAGCAGTGTTCCCGGCATGTGCGCATCTGTTCCATTTTCCTGTGTGTAAAAATTGAACAGCCCTTCGAGTCGCACACCTGTTCTCCAGCGCTTGGCCGGACGCCATACGACCTGAGAGTAAAAACCTCCCTGCAGACGGTCGAGAATATCCATTAAAGGCACCC
>JAJRZV010000061.1 GCA_024275095.1 bacterium
CATCCTGGCCATTGCCGATGCACTCAAGTTCTCTCACAAACTTGAACTAACAACCGATGGCGGCGAAAAGGTTACTGTTGAACCCTACAGCATGATTTTTTATGTGGAAGAGATTTATCTTCTGGCAAAAGAGGTCGAATCAGGACAGATAAAGCTCTTCAGCGCTGTTGATATCACTGCAGTCAAGGATTTGAAGGAGGAGTTTGATTACCCGGAAAATCTTGACGTAGAGCGGATGCTGTCGAATTCCTTTACTCTCGCTGTGGCTTGCGAAAAGCCTGAGGAGGTTGTGCTGAAGTTTTCTTCCGCTGTTGCAGACTTTATTGAAAAGCGGATGTGGCACCCATCTCAAAAAATGAAGCGTCACAGGAACGGCTCTCTCACCCTCCAGATGAATGTCAGCGTGGATTCCGATCTTGTCCGGTGGATCGCGGGCTTTGGCCCGGATGTGAAGGTGATGGAGCCTGAAAAATTGAAAAGAAAACTCTTCCGGTACCTTTCAAAGGCTGTTTCTGGATACTTGAAAAAAACCCTTAATCCGTGAAGTTTATACCTTTAAAAGGCACGGAGATGGAAGGGATGATTTGAAATGCCACGCAATACAGATAAGAAATGCATTCTTGATTTTCTAGAATAACACACTACTGTCGGGATGAGACGAGACGTGGATGCAGCGACGAAGATGGCGGACAGTGGCTCAGTGTATTGGATCTGGCGGAGATGCTGGACAGCGTATCTGAGGCATACCGCTTGGATGAGGCCGCTCTACAGGCGCCCGGTTGCATTTCTACAACCACGAACGTCCGCCTCCCGGCTGTCAAACCAGGGACGTACACTCCCATATGAGACCATTTCAATGTTCACCAAACAGAATGCAGGCAAAGAAGGTTAAAAGTACACATCGTTTGTTTCTGTTGACAATAATTTAGGGTTTGCCTAAAATTTTAGGCAAACCTAAATATTGGAGGAAAGAAAAAATGATGGCGGAAGCACTCAGCGGTAGCCTGGAAGATTACCTGGAGGCGATATTTTTTATTGAACAGCAAAAACAGGCGGCACGAGCCAAGGACATCGCGCAGCGATTGCAGGTGAATCATTCATCGGTTACAGGCGCACTCAGGACTCTTTCTCAAAAAGGGCTTATCAACTACAGCCCCTATGACCTCATCACCCTTACAACAAAGGGCCGCAACGTGGCAAAAGATATTGCCCGGCGCCACGAGGTGCTCCGGCACTTTCTTGAAGATGTGCTCGATGTTCCACCCGAACTCGCGGAGGAGACGGCATGCAAGATGGAACATGTTGTGCGGGGAGAGGTGCTGGAACGATTCGTGAAATTTATCGAATTTATAGAAGTCTCCTCCCGCGCCGGAGCCGGCTGGGTTCAGTGCTTCCATAAATATTATTCCCGGGAATGGGATGAAGAAGAGTGCAAGAAATGCCTGGCCGGAGAAAAGGGGGTGAAAAAATCATGTCAGGAGGGGAGTACCGGTGATCACGGTTGAGCTGTCATCCTTAAAGCCCGGTCAAAAAGGACGTGTTGCCCGGGTTACAGGTGATGCGGCAGTGCGCAAGCGCCTGGTGGATATGGGTATCACGTCCGGAACAGAGGTAGAACTCCTTCGGGTTGCGCCACTTGGAGATCCCGTGGAGGTCAGGGTGAAAGGCTACTGCCTGTCCCTGCGTAAAGAGGAAGCGAAAAGTGTCAAGGTGGAAATCATATCGGAGGGGAACCGTGCCCGATGAAAAGACCCAACCTGCACTGCGTTCTCTTCTTTCCGTGCCTGCCGGCCAGCAGGTGCGTGTTGTCCGAATTGACGGCGGTCGTGCAATGAGGTCGCGTCTTGCAGCCATGGGTCTTGTACGGGGTGCGGAGGTGGAGGTGGTGCGCAACAGCGGGCACGGCCCTTTTATCGTTTCTGTGAAGGGTAGCCGTATCATCCTGGGAAAGGGCATGGCCTCCAGAGTGTATGTGGAGTGAGGGCTCCTTAAAAAATTTTTTAGAGTGGTTTTAGACATGCCTAAAACTTTAAGGTTGAACAAATAACATGGAGGATTAAATGGCGGAGAGAAAGGTGATCACTGTTGCTATCGCCGGCAATCCCAATGCAGGCAAGACCACAATTTTCAACCATCTTACCGGGGCACGCCAGCATGTTGGCAACTATCCGGGCGTTACTGTGGAAAAGAAAGAGGGACTGCTGCGCCGGGGAGACATCGAGATCCGCGTGATAGACCTGCCCGGCACGTACAGCCTTACGGCGTACTCTGTTGAGGAGCTCATTGCCAGAAACGTGGTGCTGGAGGAAAAACCCGACGTGGTGGTGGATGTGGTTGATGCCTCCAACCTGGAGCGCAATCTCTACCTGGCAGTGCAGTTCATGGAACTGGGTGTTCCACTGGTTCTGGCGTTCAACATGAGTGACATTGCGCGTGCGCGAGGAATGGAGATAGACACTCAAAAGCTCTCGCGTCTCCTGGGCTGTCCCATTGTCTCAACCGTAGGGCATCGTGGCCTGGGGATCAATGCACTGGTGGAAGCGATCGTAAAAGCATCCCGGGAGAGCATGCGCCCCGTACAGGTCCGCTACGGGCACGAAATAGAAACGGAAATCAAGAAACTCCAGGATGCAATAATGGCCTCCGGGCTCGTGAACCTGAATAAATATCCGGCGCGGTGGCTGGCCGTCAAGTTGCTGGAAGGCGATAGCGATGTACTTGCAAAAGTGCCTGGACCTATCGCCGCCGCATCTCAAGGGGCTCGCAATAGAATAGAAAATTTTTTCGGAGACCCCCCGGAGGTGATCATCGCAGAACAGCGTTACGGGTTCATCTCCGGCGCATGCCAGCAATGCGTCAGGAGGGCGAATGTTGAGGCACGCCACAACCTTTCGGACCGGATTGATTCAATCGTGACCCATCGCGTACTGGCGATACCCATTTTCCTCGCTTTCATGTACGGCGTGTTTTATTTCACCTTTGCACTTGGAGATCCTCTTGCAGACCTTGGGGGGTCGTTTTTTGCCTTGCTGGCAAAGTCAATATCAAACCTGTGGCCTCCCGGGGTTCATAGTTCACTTCAATCACTGATTGTGGATGGCATTATCGCAGGAGTGGGGAACGTGCTGGTGTTCATGCCCAACATACTATTTCTCTTTCTCGCCATTGCCGTGCTGGAGGATTCAGGCTACATGGCCCGGGCGGCGTTCATCATGGATAAAGTAATGCATCGCATTGGACTGCACGGAAAGAGTTTTATTCCGCTTCTGCTGGGTTTCGGATGCACCATCCCTGCCATCATGGCCACACGGACCCTGGAGAATCGTCGCGACCGCCTGACCACGATACTTGTTGCTCCCCTCATGAGCTGCGGAGCGCGCCTTCCCATTTATGCTCTTATCATTCCTGCCTTTTTTCCCCGGAACTGGCAAGCTCCTGTGTTGTGGAGCATTTATCTCATCGGCATCATCCTGGCAGTGGTGAGTGCCAAGCTGTTGAGGTCAACTCTTTTTCGCGGGGAGGCAGAGCCCTTTGTTATGGAACTCCCACCTTACCGCCTGCCCACGTTAAAAAGTCTCCTTCTTCACATGTGGGAGCGTTCCGCACTTTACCTGCGTAAGGCCGGCACTATTATCTTGGGGCTGTCCGTGCTTTTGTGGGCCATGAGTTCCTACCCTGAAAAGCCGGGATTGGAACAGCGCTATGCAGCCGAAGTGTCCCGGGTGAAGAAGGAATGTGTAGTGAAGCAACTGGATCCGGAAGAATGCCAGAGGAAGGTGGCGGAGCTCGAGCACTCGCGCCAGAGCGAGGCACTGGAATATTCGCTGGCCGGCCGTGTGGGTCGTGCGCTTGAACCGCTGGTAAGACCCATGGGTTTTGACTGGCGCATTGCAACAGCGCTTGTCGGTGCTACTGCCGCGAAAGAGGTGTTCGTTGCCCAGATGGGCATTATGTATTCCATTGGAGAATCGGACGAGGAGTCGGAAGAACTGAGGACCCGCCTGCGGGAGAACTATTCCGCTCTTGTGGGATTTTGCATCATGCTTTTTTGCCTTATCAGCGCGCCGTGTGTGGCCACAATCGCCGTAACGCGGCAGGAAAGCGGTTCATGGAAGTGGGCTGTTTTTCAGTTCACCGGCCTGACATTACTCGCTTATGTGATTACTACTGTCGTGTATCAGGTGGGACGGGCGCTCGTCGCCGGAGGGTGAAGTGATGTATGAAAACCTCATCGTGTGGGCTATCGTAGTTGTTTCAGCGGGCGGTGTGCTTATACGGCTGTTTCGTTTCTTTGCCAGTGGAGAAGGCGATGAAGAAAAGAGGGATGGGCGATCACAGGGCACTTCATGCACCACGTGCCCGTTTTCCTGCAATTCAACCACACGACGCAAAAGGAGTGATGGATGAACAACCCGCGCGTGCGTGTGAAAGGAAACGCATCAGAGCTTCGATGCCCCTGTCGCAGGCTCCTGGCAAAGGTTTCCGGCAGAGCCGTCATACTCAAGTGCCCGCGGTGTAAGCGGGAAGCAGTGCTTTTTGTTGAGGAACTAACGCGAACGGGGGAAGTTGAGGTGGTGTTCACCAGATAGATAAATAAAACACAGCGGCCAGCGGCCTTTTCGCGTCCAGAGCCCCATCACATAGAAAGGAGGATCACATGAAAAAAGGCTGCATTATCGCTGTGTTGATGTGGGGTGTGTTTCTTGTTCCGGGTGTGTACGCCGCCGACACTGTGGAAACATGGGATGTGGGTGCCACAGATGTGGACTTTTACATCGGCATGGAAGGTGTGGGCAGGGGAAAGATGGATCGGGGTTTCTATACAGACATGATGCTGGGCTACGGACTTATTCCAGGGCTCTCTTCGTACCTGGGTGTGTGCCTGGAGGGTGACGGTGTGCTGTCTGGTGGTTCCACGCTTTACGCGGGTGTTTTCGGTACCGTGATCGACTCAGATCACTTTGATGTGGATGTTTTCTTTGACACCACCCTTGAAGGAGCACTTGCGGGAGTCCTCACACTCACCCCTGCTGTTGAACTGAACTTTGATGTGAAGCCCGATCTGGAGGCTGCAGGGGTCTACCTGCGTTTTGGTCTTCCCGTGCATGCTGGTGAAGACGCCGATGGCGTGAAGTTCCATCTGGAAGGAACCGCGGGCTTTTACTGGACTCTTTCAGAAGGTCACCAGGTTCTGCTTGAGTATTCTTACTCCATTCATCCATTTCCCCCCGCTGGTAAGGGGCACGTGGAATCAGGAACTGTGGCACTGGGATACAATGTGTGCATCAGCGAAGCCCTGGAACTGATCACAGAAGTGCATGCAAGTGCTCCCTGGGACAGCCCGGGTGAAGTTGGAGTCATGGTGGGTTTTATTGCCACACTGCCCTCGGTGCAGGAATAATGGTAAAAGTTTTGACATGTACAGCCATCCCATTGATTCAGCGGGAAAAGTCGGTTTCCTGGGGCTCCACTTAAACAGAAGTGCGGCAGAGCTGTGCTCATACCTCCAGCTCTTGCTGCACTCGCCCCCCTGTGTGTCCACATGTTCAGCAAGTTTTGCCGTGCTGCTCGGTACGCACTTGACTGCCCTAATGCCCTGTCATTTGTGATGCAGTGTCGGAAGAAGTTGTTGGGCAAGGCCTCCACTCCCTTGTCCTTCCATCATTTGTATGGCAACAGGATGGAATGGTTCCGCACATTTCCTGGCAGAAAAAGGAGCGGAAGCCGAAAGTATCCTTTGAATGCCTGCCTCATACATCATGCTCACAATGTGCCGTTGTTGTTACTCCAGCCACCCTGCTTTTTGTCTCCTCAAAGGCGATGACAAACATTCGAAGTTATTGTGATGTCTCTGGCCCCCGTGGGCTGGAACGACGCCGCGTGGGAAATTTATCTGTTCCTCTGAAAGAGGTGCTTGTGGCAAAATCAATACATCCAGGGGAATACGAGAACGACGTGCCCTATCTTCAAACTTTCATCTCCGCTGTGCACCTGGGAAATGCCGAGGGGGCTCTGGAGGCAGCCATCACCTGCTCGGGTGAACGCTATCAAACGGGATGCCCCGTTATTGAACACCAGGGTGTCAGAAAAAACTGGTGGAGGCGAAAATGCTTTCCCATGCAACAGAGAGTTTTATTTATCGCACTGGTGTAGAAGAGCACAAAGAACTGTTTATCCGCTTGGCAGGAATGCTTTTCGAGTTTGCAGGCTCAAGCGCCGAAAGAATTACTCTAGAAGCAGTTGGGGGTGAGGGAAGTTACGGGTACATGGAAGACCATGGCATTGAGCGACGGTTCAGAGACTGTAAGGGCCTCCGGTGCATGGTGGGTTCGCACCTGGATGATATTCTCGCGTGGAAGAATTGATTCCTGGTGGGAAATTACACAAACAAGGGAGGGAAGGGAAAATGACAAGAAGAGATCTGATTTTCAGGTACATTCCGGCTGGGGCTCTTGCGCTGGCTGGTCTTTCGCATGCCTGTGGCAGAGTTGCCAAAAAGCGGGCTTATATCATCGCGCTTGACGGGCTTTCTGCTGATTATATCTTTGCCACGGATGAGAACGGACAGCCTGTCATGAAGGAAGTGCAGGCACTTATCAACGAGGGAGTGTGCTACGAGAGTTGCTTTTCACCGCTTCCTGCCGTGACGGTTTGCAACCACAGTGCCATTATTACAGGCCGTTCACCCGGG
>JAJRZV010000062.1 GCA_024275095.1 bacterium
GCCGGTGTAGTCTTCAACAGGGTGGCATCCCCCTCCCACTTCCGGGAGCTGAAGGCGGCCGTGAGGGAGCGGTCGGCGGTTGAATGTTTGGGATGGCTGCCTGACCGCCGGGAACTGCGCCTTCCGGAGCGCCAGCTTGGGCTGGTGTCGGTGCACGAGCGAGGGCTTCCGCGTGAATACCTCGACCTGCTTGCTTCAACCATTCGGGAACACCTGCAAATAGACCGCGTTCTTGAACTCGCCGGCCAGGTATCCATATCCGGGTGCAGTATTAAAAAGGAAGGTGAGCACAGAGCCCGTATCGGCATTGCCCGCGACAGGGCCTTTTGTTTCTACTATGAGGACAACCTGCGCCTCCTGGCCGAGGCGGGTGCCGAGTTCGTGCCGTTCAGCCCCCTGGAGGATGTGCGACTTCCGGAAGGACTGGACGGCCTGTACCTGGGCGGCGGTTTCCCCGAGGAGTTCGCCGCCTGCCTGGCAGAGAACAGGTCCATGCTGGAAACCGTGAGACGTTTTCCCGGGCCGGTGCTTGCCGAATGCGGGGGGCTGATCTACCTTTGCGAGAGGTTCGTCGGGCGTGACGGGGTTCGTTACCCGCTTGCGGGACGCATTAAGGGTACCATTGAGATGACGGAATCCCTGCAGGCATGCGGATACCGCGAGGTTGAACTGACCCGTGATTCACTGCTTGGTCCTGCGGGAACAAAACTCCGTGGCCACGTGTTTCACTGGTCGAGGTGGGTGAAATATCCCGCGGAGGGCTGGGGTATATACCGGGCCGATGGAATGACATTCGGGTACGCGGACGCTAAAACACTGGCTTCTTACTTTCATTTTCACCTGGGAAGCTGTCCCGCGGCCGCCGCGTATTTTGTCGAGCAATGTCGCCGTTTTTCATTGCGTATGCCCGAAGGTCTTCAGGGTGAACGACATGGAAGGGAATAGGTGGTTTCACCGCCACGGCGGTGCGCCGGAATATGATTTCAGGCGCCTGGATATTCCACCCCGGCCGGTTGTTGACTTCAGCGTCAACGTTAATGCCCTTGGTCCGCCCCCGGAGGTTATAGATAGATGGAATGAGCTGGCGGCGGAAATTGCTTCTTATCCCAGTATAGACGGGGAGGGAGTCAGGCGTTTTTATCAACACAAGTTCAAGCTTCCTCCCGAGTGCGTGCTGCCCGGGAACGGTTCTGTCGAGTTGATTTACCTTGTTCCCCGGGCGCTTCGGCTCGGGCACGTGGCAGTGCTTTCACCCTCTTTTTATGAATACGTTCGTGCGGCTCGGCTTGCAGGAGCGCAGGTGTCTTTTATTCGCCTTTCTGCGGAGAACGATTTTGCTCTGCCACCTCTGCAAGAACTGGAAAAACATTTATCCGGAGCACAAGCCCTTTTCTTGGGGAATCCCAACAACCCCACGGGCACCTTGATTCCACGAGATGTGATTCTTCAGCTTGCGGAAAGACACCCGGACAAATGGTTTCTCGTGGATGAAGCATTCATTCAGTTCGTTGAAAATTCCGCAAGTTACACGTTGATGCGCAGTGAATATCTGCGACCGAACGTGGTGGTTTTTCACTCCCTGACCAAGTTTTATGCTCTTTCCGGGTTGCGCATGGGAGCCGCCCTCGGCCATCCAGCAACAATATCCCGGCTGCGTGCATTCAAGGAACCGTGGTCGGTCAACGCTGTTGCTGAAAGGGTGGCCGGCGTTTTATGTCGGTGCAGGGATTACGAGGCAAAAACGCGTCGGCTTGTTTCGCAGGAGCGACAAAGGCTCTTCCACAATCTGAAGGAAATGCCGGGGATACAAATATTTGCTCCAGTGGCCAATTTCTTCCTGGCCAGGTGGACGGCAACAGGTAACCTGGACGATCTGCTGCGGGGATTACTTTCAAGAGGGTTCTATGTCAGGGACTGCCGGAACTTCCCGGGCCTGGAGGAGAACTACTTCCGGTTTGCCATCCGCCAGCCGCATGAAAACGACCGCCTGGTAAAAAACCTTGTCGCCTGCGTGACAGAATTGAAGTGAACAAGTGCATGCTGGTTCTTTTTTGGGCTTTTGTGCTGGACCTCCTTCTGGGAGATCCTGAATACCCGTTGCATCCTGTAAGAATAATTGGAAGGGTGGTGTCCCTTCTCGAGAGCCTTTTGCGGCGTGCGGGCATGGCCGGGATGACAGGTGGAGCCCTGCTGGCTGTGTCAGTGCTGATCTCATTTACAGGCGCATACCTGGGCTTGCGATTCGCGTTACACCATGTTCATCCCCGGCTCGCTGTGGCCTTTGATACGTTCGTGGTTTACTCGTGCATCGCGTTCAAAGACCTGCTTCGCCATGGCGGGTTGATAGCTGATGCACTGGAGAGAGGAGATTTTTCAGAAGCACGGGTTGAGGTTCAGAAGATCGTCGGCAGGGATGCATCCAGGCTTGATGCTTCCGGTATCGCTCGTGCCGCTGTTGAGAGTGTCGCGGAAAATTTTGTCGACGGCCTCCTGTCCCCGTTTTTCTGGTATATCACCGGCTGTGCGCTCTCCAGCTTTGCAGGCCTCCCCACGTGCACGGGGGGAGTGCTCGGCATATTCATTTTTCGGGTCGTCAACACGCTGGATTCCATGGTTGGACATCGCAGCGAGCAGTACCTGCGCTTCGGATGCTTTGCGGCAAGACTTGACGACGTGATGAATTTTTTCCCCGCACGGCTGTCCGTACCCATCATCTCGTTGTCGGCAGGCATGTGCGGGTTGAACGCCGTCCATGCCGTGGAAATTGCCTGGCGCGACCGATTAAAACATCCATCTCCAAATGCGGGCCATGCAGAAAGCTGCGTGGCGGGAGCCCTGGCCATTCGACTCGGAGGACCGGCGGTTTATTCCGGCGGTGTTGTAAAAAAACCTTGGATTGGGGATGGTACGGCGGATATTTCCCATGAGCACATCCGCAAATGTTGTGTTCTGATTTTATGTTCAGGTTTGGTCGCTTTATCTCTTGCGTTGCTTTTTCTCCTGTGGTTGCAGTAATCGCGCCGTGTGGTTCAACTCATGTGGTGGTGTTCCTGTGTACGCCACTTCCGGAACTTGAGAAATACCGCAATAACTTTGACATTCTCGAGAGCTACCAGGGTTGATTTGTTTGCCCTTCTTCTCAAGGATCTTTCCGGTGTCGTAGAGAGCGGGCTCCTGCCCGGGAACACCGAGGCCCGCGTGAAAAGCCGGGTGGATCATCAACCGCCTGGTGGGAAACGACGTCAGGACCCTGCCGTCCGTTGTTGCCTGGGACGGGCCGACCCGTGGTGGACCGTCTGCGACCACAACGACATCTTCTTCCCCCTGGAACTCGAGCCCGGGACGGTGCTGTGCATCCCTTCCGTAGAGCACGTCCACATGTGCCTCCTGGCATGGGGCGCGACCCTTGGCGGCCCCGTTCCTCGACCGGGCTGAATCTCAGCTTGCTGATATGTTTGTTACAGGCGTAGCGTTTGTCATGGGCGGGTGATGCTTGTGCTTGGAGCTTGCGTGACATCCAGCTGGGTCCAGGGGGTAAATATGAAAGAAACGGCTCATGTCACGATTGTTGCTTGTGTGATTGCGGCGGGCGGGTTTTGGGAATTCAAATTTCTTGAAGCCCTGTGGTTTTGGTGTTATTTTTTTTGAAAAAAGTAACACGATCTGGACGAGTAATGGAAAATGTGGAGCAGTGGTTAAAAAAGAGTAAAACTTGTGGATTTCTGGGTTCACTGGTTGTTCATTTGTTTGTCTTTGCTGTTCCACTATCAATTGGGAGCACTTCTTATCGCTGTAACGAAGTTGAATTTTTTATTGAAGAAGGTAACAGCACTTCCAGAAAGGAGGAAGTACGTAACAATTTAGTGAAAAGAACGCTATCATCCCCCGAGCCGATAAAGGCTGTGCCGGTTGAATCTGCCACCAGCAAAAACGTTGCTGTTACTGCGGAGAAAACCTCCCACGAAATCCCTGATGAGTCACCCCCGGAGACCAGCTCCGAAGCACTTAAAGACACCGGGTTTGGCTCCGACGAAGGTCCACGATTTATTCACATGGAAAAACCTTTTTATCCGCTCATGGCCAAGAGACTCGGGATAGAGGGGCAGGTGGTTTTGAGATTGTTCATTGATGAAGCCGGTAACCTTACCCACATTGAGGTGGTTGAAAGGGGATGCTGCGGTTTTACGGAATCTGCCGTTGAAGCGATGAAAAAATCCACCTTCGCCCCGGCCCGCGAAAATGGGAAACCCGTTGCTTCCAGTGCGCTGCTGCGCGTGAGATTTGTCCTGAAGGATGCTGAATGATTGAAATTTTCCAAAAAGGCGGTTTTTTAATGTACCCCCTGCTCGGGTGTTCTCTCCTTGGGGTTGCAATAGTCATAAGTAAATTCATTGAGTATCAGTATTACCTGAAAATTTTAAACAAGCCCCTTCAAGAAATTCTGAAAACAAACCCGACCATCCTGCTACCCGTGGTAGAGAAAATAAAAGAAGGCTGTGGGGAGGAAGAACTGACTGTTGTTTGTGCAAAGCAGGTGAGTCAGATAGAAAAAGGTTTGAGCTGGTTGACCCTGATAGCAACAATTGCTCCCCTCCTGGGTTTGACAGGTACGGTGACCGGGATGATAAAGGCGTTCAAGGTCGTATCTGAAAACCCGACCATCAACCCTTCCTTGCTCGCGGGTGGAATATGGGAGGCACTCATCACAACTGCAGCAGGACTTCTCATTGCTGTCCCCATTTACGTGGCTCATCATTATCTGGACAGGCAAGCGGATGAAATAGTGCTTCTACTTAAAGAATTTACGATGACCTTGCGCAGGAGAGAACAAGGTGCAACTGGAAAGAAAGCGCCGGAACTCATGGGGTATTAATATCGCTCCTCTTGTGGACATGGTATTTCTTCTTCTATTGTTTTTCCTTCTCACGTGGCAACTCGCAGAACGCCCCGCGATAAACATAAACCTTCCAAAGACCAAAACAGCAAGTATTCGAAGGGATACCTTGGGCACGATTTACATTACAAAAGACAAAAAAATTTTTTTCATGGAAAAAGAAGTTGACTTGAAAGCCCTCGGTTCCGAGATCAAAAAGGTTTTCAAAAATCCAGAGCTGAATTTTATCCGTATTGAAGCTGATATAGATGCGGACATAGGGATTCTTATAAGTGTGATTGATGAGTTGAGACTCATCGGAATAAGAAAGTACAGCATATTGACGCAGCGGAGATAAAAACAGAAGAGGAGGTGATAGTATGAGTAGTACGAAAAAACTGCTGGTAATTTCTGGAATTTTAATGTTCGCAGTTCCTTTTAGCCGAGCAGAAGAGAAGAAGGAAACTCGGGAAAAAGAACTTAAAGAAATTGTTGTTACCGGCACAAGAACACCACACACGCTGGAGGAAACTCCTGTTGAGACCATTCTCATAACAAAAGACGAAATTGAAAAGTCGAATTCCAAGAACGTCGCCGAAATTCTCAGGGGAGTCCCGGGTGTTTTCATCCAGGGTGAAAATGTTCCCGGGGCATCCTCGTGGAAAACAAGACTGAGAGGTTTCAGTTTTGATAGTGGATACGGGCTTATCCTCGTGGATGGCGAGAGGGTCCTGGGCGGAGGAATGGGTGAATATGGGATAAGCTTAAACCAGATACCCCCTTCTCTGATTGAAAAAATAGAAATTGTTAAAGGGCCTGCATCCTCTCTTTACGGATCAGATGCCTTGGCAGGGGTGGTAAATATTATTACAAAGGATGTGCCTGAAAAGCCTCTTTTTTATCTGAGCGGAGGTTATGGGTCTCATAACCCTTCGCTTGTCAGCCTGGGATACGGACAGAAAAGCGGGAAGTTCGGTTTCTTAGTAATGGGCGAGAGAGACATCTCGGATAGAGGGCGATACGGTGCAAGAAAAGACAAGTTCTGGGGAGAGTATGTTCTTTCAAAAATTTCCTATGATTTTTCTGAAAAAATAAAGCTTCACCTGGGGGTTCATTATGATTATTTGAGGTGGCAATACGCCATAGAGAAAAAGTTCAGGTTGAGCCCTTCGGTAGAAATCTCCCTTTCAGATAATTCGATGCTGAAACTCAGAGCCTACTACTATCCAATGAAGATGGATCTTTTTTCTCCTGGATATACCCGTCGTTATGGTGATATCAAGTACCTGCAAGGCGAAGCCCAGTACACTGCCTTCGTCGGTAAAAATCAGCTTTTTACAGTAGGGAGCGAATATCTCTTCAGGGACATAGACGCTAATTTTACAAATGCGACCGATACAATTATAAGCTTTTACCTTCAAGATGAAATTTCGTTTCTGGAACGCGTGATCGTAGCGGCCGGCGGAAGAATAGACAATCACTCCAGGTTCGGGACCGAATTTAACCCCAAGATAGGAGTCCTCTGGAAAATTTTTGAAAACACGAGAGCCCGGGTTTCAGCAGGAAGGTCCTTTAAATCCCCCACGATAAGGCAACTTTATGTCTCGTTCAAGCATGGAGACTGGTGGAATGAGCCCAATCCTGAATTGAATCCCGAAATTGCCTGGGGATACTCCCTCAGCCTTGAACAGCTTTTTCTGAAGAACTTCTCGCTGGTTATAGGTGCATTTAGAAATGATGTGAAGAACATGATCGTTCGAGTTGAAACATCTGAAACAGTCGACGGTGTGCCGGTACGCACGTGGGAAAACGTACAAGAAGCATTTACCCAGGGTTTAGAAGCGATGATTAACCTCACTTTATTTAACAGTCTTTCGCTGAATCTCGCTTATACCTATATGGATACAGAAAATAAAAATACAGGAAAAGAGTTACCCTATAGTCCTCACAACATGGCAAGTACCGGTTTTGGATGTGAACTCAAGGCACTGAGACTTTCGTTTCACTGGATGAGTGTATATTACTCAAAGGCGTATAAAGACAATGATAACACCGCAACAATCAATCCCTATTCCATTTCGAACCTGAAGGTTATCGGAAATCTTGCAAAAAACGTACGCGTTTCCTTCGAAGTTGACAACATTTTCAACTCGGATTACGGAGAACCCCAAAAGGAATGGCTGGGTCGAGTGTTTTTTGGAAAATTGAACATAGAAATATGAAAAAAGGGGTGTCAGGATGGAGAGATTCTTGCTGAGAAAGATTGTTTTTGCAGGAGTCGGCCTGTGTTTAAGCATGAAGGGGGTTGCCCTGGCTCACGACCTGTTCTTGGTGGAGGACCACTTTCACTTTTCAAAGCCAGAGGCTGTGAAGGTGAAGGTGATGTTTGGTCATAATTTCCCTTATCCGGACATTCTTGTCCCTCGCAGTGCGGTTTCAGAATTTTTCTATGTTGGTCCCGACGCCCAGAAGAGAGAAATTAAAAAAGTGTGGGAAGAAAGAACAGGTGATAGGTTCGGCACTTTATTCGGTGAGTTTGTTCCGCGCCAGGAGGGTTCATATTTGATAGCTGTCTCCCGAGAGCGGAAAGGCCGCAGGAGGCACGTGCCATCAGGAAAATATGCCAAGTCAATTATCTTCGTGGGAGAAAAGGGTAGGGGTAACGTTAGCATTCCCGTTGGGCACAGGATAGAGATCGTTCCATTGAAAAACCCTGTTGATATAAAGCCGGGGGATGTGCTGCCCGTAAAAATACTTTTTGAAGGCAATCCCCTCTCTACATATGTTTACGCCACATATGCAGGTTATTACTCTGAGGACGAGCCCTTTCCCGTTGTAGAAAAGAGCAACAAGGCAGGGGTCGCGTTTGTAAAGATAGACCGCCCAGGGATATGGTTGCTTGTGTGCAACCATGAGGTCAATTTTTCAGCAACCCTTACTTTTGAGATACCAGCGAAATAATACTTTTTTCGATACCCTGCCCCAGGATAAAGTGGGGCAAAAAACTGTAAGAGACTTTTGAGGCAGTTGCCTATCGGTGGTTCTCATCCACCGGCAAATAGATATCACATAGACACTTGCTGGGGTGGGTGGATTCGAACCACCGATCGGGGATCCAAAGTCCCCTGCCTTGCCGCTTGGCCACACCCCAGGGTTAA
>JAJRZV010000063.1 GCA_024275095.1 bacterium
AGAATCAATATGGCGACGCTCATGTTGTAGAGGTCTAACCTGGTGTAATATATGACGAATTGTTGGCCTGCATGTTGTCTCAATATCCCAATTTGAAAAAATATCGTTCTAAAACAAATCGTTGTTATTGCTTTATTTGAGCTTTGTTCAACCACCGATGTTTTTCAATTTTTACTTGACAATATCTGTTTGTTTTCTGTAGAAGGGGTGGCCAGTTTTCTGAGGAGGTGTGCTGATGAAAGGTAAAGCTCGCTCGCAGGAGAGCACTCTCAAGGAATTGCTCCTGGATGAAGAAGGCCAGGGAATGACAGAGTACATTATTATCCTTCTCCTCATTGCCGTGGCGATGATAGCGGGATGGAAACTGTTCGGAAAAAAACTCGCCCGCCTTCTTGGTTTTGCAGTGGAGCAAATCGGCGGAGTTGAAGACGGCGTGAATGACATTCAGGGAGAATTCTCGGGCGAATAAAAAGTTTCTGGAGTCGGGAAATGAGATCACGCGGTGCGGTATATGTTGAGGCTCTGGTGGTAATACCCTTGCTGGTAGTGTTCATCCTTGGTCTCGTTCAGCTTTCACTGCTGTGGCAGGTGAAACTCGGGGCTCGCTATGCTGCTTACTGTGCAGCAAGGGCTGTCGCGGTTCACGGTGGCGGGAGAAGGTATGCACAGAGTGCCGCGCTTCTGGCATTGACACCTGTAATGCCGAGGATCAGCGGGGTGTTTGCAGATGCCGCAGCGGCTCCTTCCGTTATCCTCGATGCACTTCAGGCCCGCGTGCAGGAATACACCGGGATGATAGCAGGGTATGCAGGCAGCGTGGCAAGGGGTGCTGTAAAAGAACTCGGCGAGTCCGTGTCGTCATCATTGAACGTACGCATTCCCATGCCGGATGGATATGACGTGAACGTCAATATCGCTCGTCTTCTGCCTCTTGATGCTGTGGAGAATTTTATCGCAGGTGTTGCGGGCGAACTCACGGGGGGAGCGTTATCGTTTTTTACGGAAAGAATTTTCTCGTCGATGTCCTTGGCATCGGGGCCCGGAAGGCACTACTCCGTACCGCCTGCCGGAAGAACGAGCCGTGTGGTTGAGATCGCTGAAAGATACCTGACCGCTAAATATTTCACTGAAATACGCGTGCTCGATGAAACCGGTGGTGAAGTGACCGGGCAGGTATCTGCGGGAGAACTTGTCACCGTCGAGGTGATCGTGCATTATCCCCTTCCCGTGCCTGTGGTGCGCAGGCTCATGGGGAGTCCTCCCCGGAGATTGCCGGACAATCCCGTAGCTCGGATATTTGAAAGCACAGGCGCTGGTTACTTCAGCCGTGTGGTGGCCCGCTCGACCATGAGAATTGAAGGGATGAGAGAACGTGAAGGGAACCCGGGCTGAAAGAAAACTTTTGAATGATGAGAGCGGAGGAGCGCTCCTTCTGGTGCTCCTTGGTTGCCTGGCGGTGGTCACATTTCTCGCGGCGGTTTTCAACATGGGTGTCCAGGTGATGGTGAAGACGGGGCTCCAGGGAATAGCGGATGCGGCTGCACTGACAGGAACATCCTGGCTGGCTGCGGGGCTCAACACCCTGGCATTTATCAACTTTGCAATGATGACAATCGTGGCTCTTGTTGTTGCGCTGGCGCTTATCGGTGTGGCTCTGGGAGCCTGTTCTTCGCTGGTATTTGTGCCTGTGCTTCCGGCGGTATGTGCAGCGGCAATGGTCCCTTATTACCGCGTTGTTGTACCGGAAGTGGTTCCCAAGCTGTGGAAAGCCTCCATCGGCCTTCAGCGTACCGGTAATGTGTACATGAAACTGTTCCCCATTGTGGCAGCCGGAGACACATTCATAAAAGGAGTGCAGGAATCCGGCGACACGCGTAGGTGGAGGCCTTTTGTGGTTTTTTACCCGCTTCTACCGGGAACTGACAGTGATGATGGTTTTGAACGCCTGAGCCTTCACGTCGAAAAAGGGGCTTTTGAAGATTTTGCCAGAGAAGTGGAAAAGCAGGTGGGGAACGCCATAAATAAGCTGCTCGAAGGTACGGGGATTTTTGGTGGCCCAATGGCAAAGGCTGCTGGGTGGATCGGCGGCAAAGCCGCATCTCTTGCAACCAGCGGTGTAGGAAACGTGCTGGGCACGGTTCTATCAGATGGCGGAATTCAAAGTGAACATGGAGAAGAGAAGAATTTTGAAAGGGTGCTCAGATTCGACATTAATCCGTCACTTGTGTCTTCTGAGCGGGGATATTTTGATCCTCGACCTCCCCAAGAGTGTACCCAGGAAAAGTGCCGCCAGATACTTCACATGCTCAAAAAGTGGGAGGAAGTGGCGAGATCGGGAGAGGTTTCAGCGACCATAGAGCCACTGCGTCATTATCGCTTTGTCTACCGCAGTGAGAGCGAAGGCATGCGTTTTACGCGCGTGGTGAACATCAGCTTGAGATGGCGGTATTACCACCTGGTGTGGAATGTGACCGACGAGGACGTGGACGGTGACGGACGTGTTCAGGGTGATGGGTGCCGCAGGAGATGGGCCGGGACCCGAAGTGGTGACACGGCAGGTTTCAGGCCCTTTCAGGCCATGCAAGAACGCCTGGTGGAGGTGATTCCAGAATGGCTGCATCGTGGTGAAAACCTGAGGGGTGCAGAAAATGCTTCATGTCGCAATCTGGATTACGAAGTCAAAGTCATCTGTGATGGTACGGAATACGTTAAGGAACGTTTTGTGCTGAGAGACCTGGAGGCGAGGTATACCCAGTCATTCCAAGTGTCACCGCCGCCGGAGATGCCGGCACCGTTCGTACTCCACGCTCACGCGTTCGAGAAGCTGCGTATGGCTGTGCTTGCCTGGGACAGGGGGCGTACACGCAGGCCGTATGTGCTGGAACACCTGATGGGAGATGGTGCACCTGCAGGCACGTTTGCCGTTGCCCAGGCCTGCGCGGCCAGCCCTTCTGCTGTTCCGGGAGAAGCGTTTTTCCACTGGGACTGGACGGAATTTTTGTGTCCTGTTTCCCTCGTAAGGGAACTTGCTCGGGCCTGGCGTTCTGCACCCCCAAACGGCGATATGGAGCCGGAAGAAGGCACAGCCGGTGACTCGTTGGAGGAGTGGATCAGTCGCCATGTGCTCGTACACTGAGGATAAAGGCGTGATTTACACAGAGGCACTTATCACCCTGCCTGTGCTGGTGTTGCTCTTGTATGCCGTAATTTACGTTCCCCGGGTTCATTACGCAGGTATAAAGCTTCAGGAGGCTTTGCGTTTTTACCTTCTGGAGGCGGGTAGAAACGTCATTTCGAATGATGGTGATGCTGAGAAGTATTTTGAGGATTTTAACGAGGAGTGGCGTTTCAGCACCACCATTTCACACGAAGGGTCATCCGGATTAGGTGAAGAGTTCGCTTCGGGTGATGGTTTCGCAGGTGCCATCGGAGATGTACTGGATTTTATCCTGGGTTCACGACGCGTGAATGTAAGTGTGACAACAGGGGTGATTGTGCCCCTGGGAATAAGGGTGAGTTTAAGCGGTATCCTGAAGGCACATCTCGACCCATTTCACGGGTCCGTAAGGGCATGGGTGCCGCGGAGCGTTTCAACACTTTACGCGCTGGGTTACGCTCTTGCCGGAAGTTCTGAACAGGGATTGTCACAGCACATCATTCGCAATTCTCTCGGTTCTTATGTCCAGAAGGGAGAAACCGCGGCTGAAAGGGCAGGGCGGCGCCTGGGCCTGCCTGCGCCTGCAGGGGATGCAGAGAGAAGCCGGGGGCTTGTTGACGAAGAAGATGTTTTGGGTGCTTTTGCTTCTGAATGTGCGCCTCAACACTTTCCAGGAAGTGAGCGATGAAAGTGTTTCTATCCAGAATTCTGGGTGTTGCCGCAGGCATCGTGGCGATTTCCCTGGCAGGTTCCAGGTGGGCCGGAGGCACGGTTGCGTGGTACGGTGAACCTGCCGGTAAGGTTACAGATGTAAGAAGGGTTACAGCATACCTGAATCGTACTCCAGTAAAGATCATAACCGCTACCTATTACGGCAGGCCCGTTGACGCCCTTCGGCTGATTATGGGCCCCGGCGCGCGTATCGGAGGTTCGGCAGATGTGGCCGTTGGTACGGACGTGGACCTGTACAGGCTTCTTGCAGGGGAATTGTTCTCGCTGGGCATAGGCATGGCATTTCGGGGCTACGGGGAGCGAACGGAGCTGTTTCTCGTGCGCGCGGAGAATCTGGACGGCAACGCCTTTGCAAAAATGCTTCAGACCCAAACAGCGCCGCCTGAAATGCCGAACTGCGGCAGCAAGGGTTTTTTACTGGAGGCTAACGATGCACGCGTATTTGTGGAAGTGAACGGCCTTTCTCCCGGTTTGCTCCTGGGACGCGCGAGCAGGTCTCTCGAATTTCAGGGCTATATGTCGGTGAGTTCATTTGCATACGTGAAGACAGACGGCAGGTGCATTTTTTCCATAACTGAGGTGAAGGGTGAGAGTGTTTGCGTATCTGCGTGCCTGTGAAGATGGAGGCCAGGCGGCGGTTGAGTACCTGGTTGTTCTGGGACTTGTGACACTGGCCCTGACGGGCATTTTCTGGATGCTCGGCCGGGCAGCGGGCGCGGGATTTTCCACCGCGGCCTTTATATGGTCATTACCTGTACCGTAGGAGAAGCACGGTGAAATTTCAATATGCCTTTTTTGTAAACGTGTTTTTCACAGGATCCCTGCTGGCAGCGGGTGTGATGGATTTTGCAACGGGTAGAGTTCCCAACCTTATTGTACTGCCAGCATCTGCGCTGGCTCTCCTGTGGCACGTGGCAGGCGAAGGATTGTCCGGGCTTGTACTTGCAGTAAAAAGTGGAGTTGTTGCTGCTGCACCTCTGTACCTGCTTTTTCGTCTGCGTGCCATGGGAGGTGGTGATGTGAAGCTCATGTTCTTTGTAGGTGCATGGCTGGGTATGGTTGCCGCGTTCAAGGTGCTGTTTCTTGCCCTCCTGTTCGGAGCCCTGGCAGGCGTTGTGGAGATGGTGGCACGGGGGCAGATGCGTACGTGGTTGAAAAAGATGATGGGACGGCCCCTGCACGAGCCTTACCGTCCGGTATTTGTGCCGTTTGCAGGGGCCATAGCGGCGGCGGGTCTCTACATCGTTCTGCTTACCTCTCCCGGAGGAATTTTTAGATGAAGTTCGACAGGAAGACTGTATTTGTCGTGGCTGTCGCCTCTGCCGTTCTGGCGGCTCTGCTCACTGTCCACTATATCCAGGGAGTAAAAAAACAGCTCATGAAAGGACTCGAACCCGTGAAGGCACTTGTTGCACGTCAGGACATGCGAGCTGGCGAGGTGGTGGAAGAGGAGGGTTTCGTCGTGCGCCTTTTCCCAAAACGGTATCTCCATCCCGCGGCCCTGAAACCAGGAGACCTGCCACTGGTTGTGGGGCAACGACTGAGAAACCCGGTGTTCAAGGGTCACCCGGTTCTATGGAGCGACCTGGGGGCCGGTGAGAGCAACAGTCGTGTTTCCGAAGGTCTCATGGAGAGCGAACGAGCAGTGTCTGTGGCGGTGGATGGTGTATCCGGTGTTTCCGGGCTCATTCAGCCAGGTGACCACGTTGACATTTTGTGGACGTACTCGGGGGTTCTTCCGGATGGACGGGCCGGCACTCTTGTAACGAGCCTCCTCCAGAATGTGACGGTTCTTGCTGCAGGTGGGCGTACTGTCCCGGGGCACGGCGGTTACTCGACGGTGACCCTGGCCCTGACCCTGAGGGAGGCGGAGATTGTTACGTTTGCCCAGCAAAAAGGAAAAATCACCCTTGTTCTACGCAACCGCAGGGACGTGTCAGTGCTGGATGACCAGAAGGTATTGCACATGCAGGAACTGCTTGGAAGGGAGATGAAGAGAATCCAGAAGGCAAGAACCCTGAGAATTATCAGGGGTAAACAGCAATGAAAAGTTTCTGTATTGCCGTCGCTGCTTTTGTCATTGGTGTACTACTGGTGCGGGTGAAGTTGCTTGCCGCTGAGTTCATCAATCTGGTAGTGGGACAATCCCACGTGTTGAAAGTGGCCGGTGCTTCTTCCGTGGCTGTGGGGGACAGTACAGTGGTCGGTGTAAAAGTTCTTCCCGGCGGGAACGAGGTAATGCTCACGGGCCTCCAGAGCGGCACCACCAATTTTATTGTCATGGGAGAGGGTGGACTCAGAAAGGAATATACCGTGCGTGTGCTGGCCACTGATCCCAGGGCACTGGCAGATGCCGTGCGTGAAGCCCTGGAGGGTGTGGAAGGAGTGAAGGTGCGCGTTGCAGGAGCGAATGTCATTCTGGAAGGTGAAATACTTCGCAAGGCTGACCAAGAACTGCTTGACAGGGTTCTCGCTGCTTTCCCGGGTGTCATTTCCTTTGTAAAAGGCAGGCGCGTGTTGCCTGAACTCATGGTTCAGATAGACGTGAAGGCAGTAGAAATTTCCAGCACATCGTTGAAGGAATTTGGCTTTTCGTGGCCATCAGTGTTCGGAGGTGAAGGAAGTGCCACCTGGACGATGAGACCCGGTGAAGCAACTGGTGGCACCGGCTTCTCCCTGTCCGTCGTGTCCTACCTTACGGCAGCCCTCCGTCTGCTTTCGGATGCGGGGAAGGTAAGGGTTCTGTCCAATCCCGTGCTCGTTACGCGTAACGGAGAAAAGGCGCGTTTCCTTGCCGGTGGTGAGGTGCCTGTTCCTGCGGCAGGCTCCCTTGGACAGGTGGATATAGAATTCCGCGAGTTTGGTGTGCTGCTGGAGTTTCGCGCCAGAGCTGATACGTACGGCAATGTTTCGCTCGACGTGCATGTATCCGTGAGCGACCTGGACTATTCTCGCGCAGTACAGGCGGGAGGGTTTGCTGTTCCTGCCATTCGCAAGAGGGAAACGGAGAGCCGTGTGAACCTGCACGAGGGAGAGTCACTGGCCATTGCAGAGCTTTTCACTGAGTCGCAGCGTAAAAACGTGAGCAAGCTTCCGTTCCTGGGGGATATCCCCATACTCGGCGAGCTCTTTAAGAAGCGTTCATTTCAGAATGGACACACCCGCTTCATGATGTTCATTACCCCGGCTGTGTTGCGTCCGGGCAGGCTGCCTGCGGACAGAATTCGACGAATATTAAAAGTTTACGAAAAATGGAGGAGCGAGGTCAGTGCAGGATTGCTTGACTGAATATATCGAGGTGAGGGTGGGAAGTACCACGCACTGTATCACAGGACCTCAGTGCGTGCTGGGCCGTGATGCTTCCTCATGCGACGTGATTGTCGAGCATCCCACCGTATCCAGGAGACACGTGCGCATATGGCTGAAGGATGAACATCTGTTTATCCAGGACCTGGGATCAAGGAACGGAACGTTCGTCAACGGCGAACAGGTGAAAGGTGAATGCATGCTGGGCAGTAAAGGCACGTTCAGAATGGGAGATGTGGAGGTGACTGCTTGTTTGAAACGTGGTCGTTGTGATGCAGATGATACAGGCGTCCTGCCTGTACTCGTCGAAGCCGTGCGAAGGGAACTCCTGCAGAAAATAGATGTTTTCAGCGCAAGCGGCGAGGAAATTCAACATTACCTTGTGGATATACTGAAAAGTCACGGCTATGACCCGGGTGTGTATCTCCTTCCCGTAATGCGTGACGTGGTGGGTTACGGCCCCATCGAAGAATTTATTAATGACGAAAGCATCTCCGAGATCATGGTTAACGGTCCCGGTCAGGTGTACGTGGAACGCCATGGAAAACTGGAACTCACCCCTGTATTTTTTGCATCCGATGAAGAAGTCGTCCGGGTGATTGAAAGGATTGTTGCTCCCCTGGGACGCCGCATAGATGAATCGCAACCTTACGTGGATGCGCGGTTGCCCGACGGGAGCCGCGTGAATGCTGTGATTCCCCCTCTATCCCTTATCGGTCCCGTACTGACCATTCGGAAGTTTTCCCGGCGGAAGCTTGGCATTAATGACCTCATTTCCTTCGGATCCCTTACCAGCAAAATGGCTGAGTTTTTGAGGCTCGCCGTGGAGTACCGTAAAAACATCGTGGTTTCGGGTGGGACTGGTTCAGGCAAAACCACGTTGCTTAACGTCATTGCATCTTTCATACCCTCCGGCGAACGCATTGTCACCATCGAGGATGCGGCCGAACTGAGGCTTCCCCAGGAGCACGTGGTGCCGCTGGAAGCCCGGCCCCCGAATATTGAGGGACGCGGCGCGGTGACCATTCGTGACCTGGTGAGAAATTCACTGCGCATGAGACCCGATCGTATTGTCGTGGGTGAATGCCGGGGCGGTGAGGCACTGGATATGCTCCAGGCCATGAATACAGGCCACAGCGGTTCAATGACAACGCTGCATGCCAATTCTCCAAGGGATGCCATTTCGCGGCTCGCTACACTTGCCCTCATGGCAGGAATAGAACTGCCACTACGGGCAGTTTACGAATGGATTACCTCTGCCGTTGACATCGTCGTCCAGGTGGAGCGTTTCCGCGATGGTTCGCGCCGAATTACATCAATTGTGGAACTGGGGGGAATGGAGGGCGACGTTGTGGTGCTCAGGGAAATATTCCGCTTTGTGGTGGAAGGAGTGAAGGCGGAAAGGGTTACAGGGCGCTTTGTTGCCACCGGGGTGATTCCTGATTTTATCCACGAACTCAGGGAACGCGGTGTTCCTGTAGAACTGGACATTTTTGGAGGTGCTTGATGAGCCTGGTACTGGCGGTGTTCGCCTGGGCGGTTGCCGGTGCAGCTGCCGCGATGTTTTCAGGAGATGCGTTGATTACTGTACTGGATGGGCGCCGCAGGAAGGTGGCGGACGAACTGGCGGAGGTGAAGAGAGCTGCACGGCCACCGGTGCACGAGGGTAATATTTTCTACCTGCAGGTGTTTTTCTCTGCTGCAGGGTTTGTCGTATTTTATCTGGCCACGGCGTCCATTCCCTTTTCTGTTATTTTCAGTTTCTCAGGAGCAATTCTTCCCATTATGTACGTGAGGTACTGGAAACAGAAACGCATGGAGGCCCTGGAAAAGCAGATGCCGGAGGTGTTGCGTGCACTCGCCTCGGCCATGCGGGCCGGGAGAAGCTTTCAGCTTGCAGTTGAATCCGTTTCCTCCGTCTTCGAGGAGCCGGCTCGAAGTGAACTCGCTCTTATCTCAATTCAAATGAAGCTCGGTGCTCATCCGGAAGAGGCTTTAAAAGAAGGGGCAAAACGTGCAGGCGGTGAGGACATGCTTCTTTTCGCTGCCGCAGTAGAGGCTGCTCGCAGGGCAGGGGGCAATCTTGCGGCCGTGATGGAGAAACTTGCCGGCACGGTGGAGGATCGTCTTCGCGTGAAGCTGAAGGTCAAAACCCTTGCTGCACAGGGACGTGCCCAGGGGTGGATCATGGGAATGTTGCCGGTGGGAATGCTCTGCATTCTTTATGTGCTGGACAGGAACATGCTGGCAGGCGTGTTTTCCCATCCGCTGGGTATTGCACTGATGGCGCTGGCCGGGATTTTTGAAGTTGCAGGAGTGGTGATCATGAGACGGATGCTGAAACTGGAGGTGTGATGGTGATCGCTTTTATCGCGGCACTTGCGGGATTTTGTGCATTTGCAGCTGTGATGACTTCAGGGGACTTTTTAGCTTCTTTCAGTTCTGAAAAAAGAATGGAAGAAAGCGCAGGGTCCCCGGGTTTCCTTGGTGTTCTTGCGGGGGTACTGGAGAGAGTTCAACCTGTCTGGCTCGAGAAAACAGTTGACAAGGTTGCAGAGAAATATTTTGAAGAAAAAGGATATGCATTGTTCACAAGTCCATACGGGTTGTTCATCAGGGGGGAGGTCCTGTTCCTGCTGGTGTTTACAGTGGCAGCCTTTACGGCTTCCTTAACTCTTGCAGTTTTTGCCGGAACCGCAGCCTTTTTTGTCCCGTTACTCGATGTGCGTTCCAGGCGAGTGGCGCTTGAAAGGGAAACCATGCGGCACTTCCCGTTTTTTCTCGACCTGGTGGGTGTATCCGTGGAGGCGGGAGTTGACTTTATGCTGGCGGTTGAGAGGGTATACCCCATTCTTCCCCCTGGCAGGGTTAAAGATGCTGCCGGCGAAATGGTTAAGACAGTAAGGCTCGGATCCACACGGCGGGAAGCCCTCAGTACCCTGGCCGAACAACTCCCGGTAAAAGAAGTTCGTGATTTTGTTTCTGCGACCGTTCAGGCGGACAGGATGGGAAGTGGATTGTCAGGCGTTATCAGAACGTTTTCCAGAGAACTTCGCAGGAAGCGTTTTGCAGAAGCGGAGGAAAGGGCACAGGAAGTGCCGGTAAAGCTCATGCTCCCGTTGCTTTTCATATTTGTGTGCAACTTCATTGTAATAACAGCTCCTGTGATTGTACGTGCGCTTGGCGGGGGCGTGTTGCGATGACCGTGGCAATGATGATTTTTGCGGTTATTCTCGCGGCATCGCAATTGCACGCGCCGGTGGTGTTATGGACAGGGGATGTTCCACCTCCACAGGTGAAAGATATAAAGGTTATCCGAGGATCCGTTGTTGAAGCTGTTGATTGCAACGTGCGGAAAGCGGAAGAAGCTTTTGATAAGGGTCGTTCTCACTACGAATTTCTCGAAGTGGACAGAGCAGAAAAATACTTCCGACGCGTTGTGAGAATTACGAGCCGGATGCCACTGTGTTCAAGAGCACGTCGTTGGCTCGCACTTTCTCACCTTTACCTTTCGGTGTGCAGGCTTGTCGTCGGAAAAGATAAAAGCGCTGCCAATTACATGAAAAAAGCGGTGAAGGAGGGACTGTGGCAGGACCTCTCGGAGGTTGAGTTCCCTCCGCCTGTCACGCGCCTTCACCGCCGGGTTCTTTCGAAGGTTCCCATGTGCCCCTGGGAATTTGAGCATCCTTTTGGGAAAGAGATAGAAACCCATATCGACGCCGTGAGAGTGAAGGTGGGCCACAGAATTCCGTGTGGGAAGCACCTTGCAGAAGCCTTTGTGGATGGACTTGCTGTGACACGCGGAGATATTACCGTGGAAGAAAAGGGTTCCGTCAGCCTTCCCCTTGTTTTGACAGAAGGCGTTGCAAAAAAACTACTGGAGCAGGATCGTATCCAGGCCTGGTTTCACACGCAGCAACGGGTGAATAACACTGTGCTTGTGAGGATAACCACCTCTGATAGAGAGTATGAACGGTTAGGCAGTTTTGAGGATTTGAAGGGTGAATTTGTTCGTGTGTTGAAGGGCAGTTCAGATGGACGGTCCAGTACCGAGAAGAAAATTCAGCTTTTGCCGCCTGCCGTTTCTGAAGGTGTGCATGAGCGTCGAGTGCCGCTTGTACCAGTGCCGCTGATTGCGGAGAAAAAACAGTGGTACAGAAATCCCTACATCTGGGGAGGAGACGCGGGGATTGTTGCCGTTGCAGCAGGTGTGTTTCTGGGTGTGAAAGTTTTTTCTGATGAAGGGAAAAGAGGCGTTTTCATCGTGACCTGGTAGCAGGTTAAGGCAAAACGCGGAAAGCGGAGGTTTTCATGAGGTGCTTATTATTACTCACGGGACTTTTTTTACTTTTCCTGGAGGAGCCGGCCGTGGCTGTTGCTTCCACCGGTCAGCTCTTTCCCGGTAAGACCACCCTGTACTCCCGGCAGTACGTGATTGAAGGCGGAACCTTATACTGGACAAGTTCCGGCATGCAGCGGTCCAGGCACTATGTGCTTGAGGCAGGAACAGCCTCTCTCCTGGACCGCAGGAAGGCGGAAGTTTACTACGTGACTCCTTCACAGGTGATAGAGGGACTGGAAACGGAAGTTTCCATAGTGGGGAACTACTTTTCTGATTATCCTTCCTCTCCTTCGGTGACTGTAGGAGACAGGCCTGTCGAGGCTGTCCGTGTGGTTTCACCCACGCTCGTCCGGTTCACGTTTCCCTCGCAAATTTCAGCTGGCCTGTACAGCGTGAGCGTGATTTATTCCGGACAGTACCGCGTAAGCATTACACGCGCAATAAAAGTGGTGCATCCTCCACCCGTTGTATCCCGCATTGTGCCCAGTACGTTTTATGCTTCGGCAGGTGCCGAGTTCCTCGCTTACGGCGAACACTTTCAGCAGGGGCTGACCGCGACAATCGATGGGAGCCCCGCGGAGGTTGCTGAGACAACGGCTGGTCGCATCAAGGTTCGCGTACCCCGGGGAATGCCTCCCGGTTACAAACGCTTTTCCGTTTTCAATCCAGACGGGCAGTTCGTCACGGTGGCCAATGCCCTGAGGATCATTGGCTCTCCCCCTCCAAACACCAGTGCCCAGGGTTGCGGATGCACGCAGTCGGATGCCGCTCCTTCCGCGGGAACAATTCCTTACGTCCTTGCTTTTTTGATTATTACAGTGTGGAGGTGCTCCTGTGGGAAAAAGTAAGACCATCAGGCGGCGCAGGAGGAGGCACCGTCGCCTGACTGGTGAAGAGCTGAGACTTTCCCTGTCAGCCAGATGGCTGGCCGAACGTCACGCAAGGTGTTTCAAGCGGTTGATCGATGAAAGATGTGAAAGCCTCAAGGGAAAGGGTGCTGATGATGACGGACGGGAAAAACGGAAGAAAGAAGGGTTGCGGGAACAAGAGGATCTCCTCAGCAAGGCAACTGAAGAGAATCGGAGAATTGCAATCTGGGTGTATGGGTGGAGACTCTGCGAAGTACAAGGAAAGAAGGCGCTTCAGGCGGCTGAGCAACAGACGCTTCGCATGTTTCGTGAAGGTGCGACTGCGCACAATCTCCAGAAGGAGGTCTTGTAATGTTTGCAAAAAGGGAAGTCGAGAAAGTAGTATTTGCCCTGTTCACTGCTTGTGCACTTTTCGGATACGGATGCACAGGCAGTGATACCGGTGCATTGAAAGGTGAAAATCATCTTCCCCTTGCTGATGCAGGAGGTGATGCTTACGCGGTTCCCGGAGAAATTGTTTACCTTGACGGAAGCGGGTCCAGCGACCCCGACGGAGACGTTCTCGTTTATTCCTGGTCATTGAAGAGTGCCCCTGAGGGTGCGGATGTTCTTCTTGCGAACCGCTTTACAGCGTCCTTGCTTTTCAGGGGGGATACCCCGGGAACATACGCGCTTGAACTCGTGGTTTTCGACGGCACCGGCTACTCGGAGCCTGATACGGCGTATGTGCATGTGGTCTCGGATACGGTAAGGCCTGTGGCACTTGCCTGTGGCGTGCCGGGCCGAATCGGCGGTTACAGCGTTATTGACGGAAGCGCCTCGTGGGACCCCAGAGGATTGCCACTCGCCTATACATGGGAGCTGACCGGGGCATCTGCCGGGTGTGATGTTTCAGGAGTGAACCTGGACGCGGCGCTTCCGGTACAGTCTGTACCCGTGGGCTGTGGTGCCGGGGCCAGGTACTGGTTCTCATTGCGCGTGTACAACGGCGAGTATGCATCGCTGCTTACACAGGTGGTTCTTGAGGTGCCGGATACGCCACCGGAGGGGAGGGTGCAGGAGCCTGCCTGGCCCATGTCATCGACGGCGGATGTTACGCTCGCGGCTGTGCCTTCCGACGCAGACGGTGACGTGGTAGCCTGCCACTGGGATGTCGTGGCCAGGCCCCCGGATGTGAGCGTAATGCCGCTTGCATCTGCATCATGCAGCGAAACCTTTTCCGTCAGCACCA
This sequence comes from bacterium, assembly GCA_024275095.1. Classification (GTDB taxonomy): domain Bacteria; phylum JAJRZV01; class JAJRZV01; order JAJRZV01; family JAJRZV01; genus JAJRZV01. Next base: position 13,638 of record JAJRZV010000063.1, read on the forward strand.
ATGCACCGGGAGTGATGCCCTACGTGGTGTTCCGTGTGCGAATGAGCGACGGACGCGGTGGAATGTTTGAGCACTTCGTAAGCGCGTGGGGTCAGGATTGG
>JAJRZV010000003.1 GCA_024275095.1 bacterium
AAAGTAAGGAGCAACGTGCGAATATGAGCCCCATCAACGTCGGCATCGGTCATGATGATGATTCGATGATACCGAATTTTATCAATGTTAAACTCCTCTCGAATGCCCGTACCGAGGGCAGAAATGATGGTGCGTATTTCTTCCGAAGAAAGGATCCTGTCGATACGAGCCTTTTCAGCATTGAGTATCTTGCCCTTGAGAGGCAGAATCGCCTGAAAGCGCCTGTCGCGTGCCTGTTTGGCCGAACCACCGGCAGATTCACCTTCCACGATAAACAATTCGCTCAGAGCCGGATCGCGCTCCTGACAATCGGCAAGTTTGCCGGGAAGGGAACCATCGTCCAGAAAGCCTTTGCGTCGGGCCAGCTCTTTTGCTTTCTTGGCTGCTTCTCTGGCCCTGGCTTCTTCGATGCATTTGGCGACGATCTTTTTAAGAGCCGAGGGATTTTCATCAAAATACCTTGAAAGCCCCTCGTTAACGATACTCTCCACAATTCCTTTGACGTTGCTGTTACCCAATTTGGTTTTGGTCTGACCCTCAAATTGTGGTTCCGGCACCTTCACGCTGATAATAGCCGTCAATCCTGCACGAACATCATCACCGGTGATACTAACCCTCACATTTTTCAAAAAACCCAGACGATCTGCGTAGGTGTTAATAGTGCGCGTGAGAGCTGACTTGAAACCAACAAGGTGTGTTCCCCCCTCAGTAGTGCGTATGTTGTTGGCGTAAGAATAAATGGACTCTGAATATCCTGCTGTGTACTGCACAGCCACTTCCACAACCACGCCTTCACGCATGGACTGGATATATATGGGTTTGGAATGGAGAGGATCCTTGTTTTTTGTGAGTTGCCGGATAAACTCCGCAATCCCACCCTTGTAATAATACTCTTCTTCCTTTTCTGTTCGTTCATCGACAACCTTGATTCGAAGGCCCTGATTGAGAAAGGCAAGTTCTTTCATCCGACCACACACGATGGCGAAATCAAAATCCGTGGTCTCGAAAATCTCCAGATCCGGGCGAAAGGTTACGCGGGTACCGGTTTTACGTGTTTTACCTACAGGTTTGAGCTCTCCTATGGGTTCACCTCTGCTGTATTCCTGCTTCCAGATTTTCCCGTCACGCATTACTTCCAGCACGAGATGTTCTGACAGCGCGTTTACCACAGACACACCCACACCATGAAGCCCGCCGGAAACCTTGTAGGCTGATTTTTCAAACTTTGCTCCTGCGTGGAGCGTGGTCATCACCACCTCAGCTGCCGGACGACCGGTCTCCGGATGAACGTCAACAGGAATGCCTCGGCCGTTATCTTCCACCGTCACCGAATTATCACGATGAATAATGACCCGGATAAAATCACAGTACCCGGCCATGGCTTCATCAACAGCATTATCCACCACTTCATTGATAAGATGGTGCAGACCGGTGGGACCGGTACTTCCGATGTACATGGCAGGTCTTTTGCGGACTGCCTCGAGACCGTGTAAAACCTTAATAGCTTTTGCACTGTAATCTCCGCCCATTTCTTTTTCCTTTACAACTTTTTCGTCCCGCATCGAGAAGCCTCCTTCGTGACAATAATGAAGAGACCGAGGTTAATCTACGACCTTAATTTTAAATTTCAGTCGCGAATCCCCCACCTGTATCTCATCCCCGTGTTTCAGGCGGGTTTTCGTAATTTTCACCCCGTTAAGATATGTTCCATTGGTGCTGGCAAGATCCTGAATATAGGCAATGTCTCTGGACCATATCTCGAGAGCGAAATGCTTTCTCGACACTTTCGGATCTCGAATGATAAGGTCGGCGTCGCCCCTGCCCACGGTAATGCGACCCTTTTTCACTTCGTACTCCATGCCCCTCGCGGGGCCATCCACCACCTCCAAGAGAACCCTTATACCCTGAGGAAGGCTCTCCGGCGCGTCGGTTTCGTCCACACGCATTTTCCTGGTGCGTTCTTCTTCAGCGTAGGTATCCGAAGAGTCCAGCTCCACCAGTTCACCGTTGCAATGAGGACACAATATCCAGTCGCCTTCTACTTTTTCACCGCACTGTTTGCACTGTCTCATGGCTGCCACTCCATAAAAGTTTTAAGAAAAGAAATAATCCACAATCCTGCGCATTAATCCGCGCTTTCTCGGCTCCTTAAGCGTGCGTCTGAGTGATGATGTCTTTTCCGTAAAAATCATCCACGTTCGCGAAAATGAATCAAGATATTCCGGGGCTTCACTCAATCTGGCGGGAGTTGGGAGACGCTTTCTTTCAGCACACGCCAGGAGGGCTCTTTTCAGTGCTCCGGCATCATCAAAACGGTTATCGCGATCCTTTTCCATACACCGGAGAATGACATCGGAAAGGCTCTGAGGCACCCCCGGATTTCGTGAAGATGGTGGAACGGGTTTTCTATACATAATCGCATTTACAACCTCAGCAACATTGGCACCGGTGAAAGGTCTTTCACCTGTCACTGCAAAGTAAAGGGTTGCACCAGTGGAAAAAATATCAGTTCGAGCGTCCAGCTCGTCTCCTTTTATTTGTTCCGGAGACATGTATGCCGGTGACCCCCAAGTTTCGCCTGTATCTGTAATTTCTGCGTCCTGGAGCTTCGCGATGCTGAGGTCCACCAGCTTGACTCCTCCATCTGAAGTGATAAGTACATTGGTAGGTTTTACGTCTCTATGAAGCACACCCGAAGCATGAGCTGCTTCCAGAGCATCGCATATCCGAACCCCCACATCCACTGCTTCTTCCGGAGCCAGCGGCCCCAGCCTTCTCACCTGATCATGCAGGGTAATGCCACGCACCCTCTCCATAACGATGTACGGAATATCTTCATAAAACCCCACATCAAAAATTTGAACCACATTGGGATGTGAAACCCTGCCAGCAGCCCGGGCTTCTCTGAGAAATCTTTCTATGTATTTGCGACGTTCTGACACATTCATTGTACGGGTAAAAGTCATGAGTTTAACGGCTACATCCCGATCAATCACGGGATCATGGGCAAGAAATACCGTGCCCATTGACCCCCTCCCGATGACCCCTTTGACGCAGTAACGCCCCAGAGCCTTAGGCCATGCTGAACCTTCCCACATCAAAGTAAGTATATAGGAAAGAAAAACCTACTGTCAACGGCAAAATTCCCGAAATTTAACAATTTTTTATTATATTTCAAGCACATACAAACTGCCTGTCACCGACGCGCATCCTCCACCACTCTGCCGTCTCTCAGTCTGATAAGCCGGCGTGCTTCTTCCATCACCATGGGATCGTGAGTGGAAAAAACAAAGGTCACATTTTTTTCCTGGTTGAGCTCCGCCATCAACTGAATGAGTCTCCGTCCTGTATCTGAATCCAGGTTGGCAGTGGGTTCATCCGCAAGCACAATGCGCGGTTCCGTAATCAGTGCCCTGGCAACAGCAACCCGCTGCTGTTCACCACCGGATAGCTGGTTGGGTCTTTTGTTCAGGTGTGCCCCCAAACCCACTCTCTCCAGCATTTCCCTCGCTTTCCGGCGACGGGTTTTCTCATCCACCCTCCTGAGAAGCAGCGGAAACTCCACGTTTTCAAGAGCTGTCAGCACCTCTATCAGGTTGTAGGTTTGAAAAATAAATCCGAGATTTTCGAGCCTGAACCGGGCTCTTTTTTTGCCCTGCAACAACGATGTATCTGTACCATTGAGAAAAACCCGACCAGATGTGGGTTCATCCAGGCACCCCACGATATTTAAGAGGGTTGTTTTGCCTGAACCAGAAGGACCTGCGATGGCCAGAAATTCACCTTCCTCAACCGTGAAACTCACACCCCTGAGTGCAGGAGTAGCCACCCCTTTCGACGTGTAAATTTTTTCAACATTCTCCAGCCTGATCAAAGGTGCACTCATACGTATTTAATCGCCTCCACCGGCTGGAGTCTGGATACTTTGTAGGCTGGGTAAAGAGACGCCAGCACAGCCACCAGAAAGATAACCCCCACAGAGCTTGTCACGTGATACAGGCTGTCAGCCGTGAAATAGGGATAAAGCACCTTGGGCATTGCAAACATTTCCATAATGTCTGAAAAATTGCTCAAATCAATACCCACATGATTGAAATATACACTGAGAAGAATTCCGAGACCCATGCCAGCGGCGACCCCTATTAAATTGAGCATTATTGATTCCAACACCACCATCCGAAAAATCATTCCCATATCAGCACCCATGGCATGCATAATTCCAAACTCGCGTGTTCGCTCGGTAACAGACATGAGGATCGTATTCATCACGCCGAACCCTGCGATGATGGTCACAATAATCAGTATGAGGTACATGCTCGCATTATCCATTTCGATGCCCTGGTAGAGAAAAGGCATGATGTCCTTCCAGGTGAGAACCTCGTACTGTTTACCAAGCTGAGCCTGCAACTCTTTTTTTATTTCGTCGCTTTTGCGCAGGTCTTTCAACTTCAACGCAAACTCGTGAATGCCTGTAAGATAGAGCATGGAAGCCACTCCTTCGATGTGAGCAATCATTGCACCGCTGTTCAGTTCGGTAACGCTGAAATCTACAATCCCGCGCACACGAAATGCCTCTGCTCCGAGTGAGCCATCTGCTGCCTGCGAAAGAAGTACCACTTTGTCTCCAACGCCGACGTTGAGATTTTCAGCCAGTATTTTCCCCAAAAGAACACCCTTTACATCGTCAGGTTTCAAATACTCACCGGTGATGACACGGTCGTAAAAGTATGTAACCTTCATTTCCTGCTCCGGCTTAACGGCAAGAACCATCACCCCTGCGGAATCTTCAGCGCTGGAGGCGAGAGCATATGTCTTTATCCTTTCAGAAATACCCGATATCTCGGGATGGGAGGCAATAACTTTGCGAACGGTGTCAACATCCTGGATGGTGTCTTCAAGAGCCGGGTTTTTGGCAAATCCTTTTTTGTGTATCTGAATTTCTCCAGGGAGCACATCGCACGAAAGTCGTATTACCTGTTCGTGCACGCCGTCTATAAGCGCCCAGAAAAAGACCAGGGATGCCACACCCACGGCTATGGCCGCAACGGTGATGAGAGAACGCCTGGGATTGCGCCAGGTATTGCGCCACGTCAGTTTCAGAATAAGGCTCACCGACTTCTTCCTTTCAGGGCTTTCAGAGAAAAGCGTGAGGCAGGAATTTTTACGTTAAATTTCACGTCCTGAATGCTGAGCACTGTTTCGTATCCTTTTTTCTTCACCGGGATCATTCGCATGATCGTCGGTATGAGACGCCCCCCATTTTGCGCACACGCTCAAAAGTCATATAACGTATTAATTCTCCTCGTTCGTTATAGTATTCAGCTCTGACAGGAATGTGGCCTGGAATTTTCAGCGTATAAACAATCTTCCCCCACACCACCGGAGCATCCGGCTTGGGTGTAAGTTGAAGTGTGTATGTTGTGTACTTCCCGCGTCTCTTTCTTTCAAGAATGGTTTTGTCATAATCACGAGAAATGGACGACTCTTTCACGAGGTCATCATTTGTAAAATCGCTTCCCATCCAGGAGTTCATCATCATGGAAGGAGGAATTCGGATAATACGTTCAACACGGGGGATGTACATCCACATATCGTTTTTCAGTTTGAGAAACGCCGTACCTCTGTCACGGACAGGCTCTTCAATCACCACAAAAGATTTATCCCCTTCTCGCTGGTCCCAGAACCGTATGGTGTAACGTCTCGTCCACGAGGGACGGGTAACAATCATGGTATAGGTGCCTGTGCTGGTAAGACCCCGAAGAAGGTCTTCTGCCTTTTGTACCAGGTCTTCTGCTGTTTCAGCCCGGGCAATTCCCGTCAGAAACCATGCAAGTATAATTATCCCGGCCGCTCGTTCAGTAAAATGCTGACATTTTGAAAAAATACGCATCGCCCATCCACCAGAATTCGGTTCCCTTCTTACCCGCTGGAATTATAGCTCCTGCACTGATCTCCATAAACTGAAAAGGAATCCACTCCGCAACAGGGAAAAAAACACAGCTGTTATCATTCAGGTTCACCTCGAATCCCAGGGAAAGTGTAATCGGATAGTTCAGAGACTTGCTGATATATAAAGCCGCGTAATGGCGGCCCAAGGAACCAGTGCCCGGAGGACGGCTGAAAAATTGAGTCAACACTTTCAATTGTGAGAATCCAGAGGTAGAGTATGAACTGAGAATCTGATTAAACGGGTATTTATCCGATGATGTAAAACCGTCTGTGTAGTTAAGAAAATACTCGAGAATGAGATCGAAACCCTCTTCCAAGCCCCTATCGTATCCCAGCAGAAGCTTGAATCTCTTCTCAGGAACAATCAGGTCCGCCCTGAGCACCCCTTCAAAAAGGTTAAAAGCGACCGA
>JAJRZV010000064.1 GCA_024275095.1 bacterium
GTTATTGGTGCACCGGTTGCATTTGGCACCACGTTTTTCCCGAATGTGCATAGCGTATCATTGTTGAATGACGTAAAGACTATGCCGGCTCCACGCTGTCACGGGAGCGCATTTTTACACGGTACATGGCCTGATCAGCCAGCCGGATAAGGTCGAGCTTGTTGTCGGTGTCTTCTGGATAACATGACACCCCGAAGCTGGCAGTTATGCGGACAATAAGCCCGTTTTCCATTTCAAACGTGGCTTCGCGGATGGCTTCCCGCAGTCGCCATGCAACTTTAAGGGCCCCTTCTTTGTCTGTCTCTGGAAGAATAATTACAAATTCGTCGCCTCCGTAACGGGTGGGCACGTCTATTTCACGAAGGTTTCGTTTGAGCAACCCGGCAACCTCGCGCAGAAGCTGACTGCCTATGAGATGACCGTGTGTGTCATTGATGTTTTTGAAAAAATCCAGGTCGAGGAAAATGATGCTCAGGGGCTTGCCATAACGCTTTGCACGCTTGAGCTCCAGGTCCAGAACATTGTTCATATGCCTGGAGTTGTAAAGTCCGGTCACATCATCCCGGATGGAAAGTTCCTGGACCTTGCGGAAGTAGATCGCATTTTCTATGGCGATAGCAGCATAGTCAGCCAGGGTCATGAGAAGAGTCTTTTCATGTTCGGTGATGGTTGAACTGCTTGTGTCCTTCACAAGTTCAATAACACCGAGGATACGCCCCTTGCTCTTGAGAGGCAGGCATATTATGGAACTGTTCTCGAAATCTTCGATAATTTCTCCAAAACGCGATGCCTCCTTTTTTACTTCTGTGGAACTGAGGATGAGCATCTCTCCGGTTTTTGCCACGAATCCAGGGATGCCTTCTCCTATCTTCATCCGCTTCCCCTTCAGGTGCCTGGCAGCATCTCCCACGAGAATTTGAAAGTAGAGCTCTCCGCTTTTCTCGTCAACCAACATGAGGGACCAGCTTTTGGGACGAAGGAGCTTGGAAATCTGGTCCATGATCTTGTTGAGCACGTCGTTGAGTTCCAGCGAGGACGTGAGGGTTTTGCCAATTTCGATAAAAAGGGCAAGATTGTTTCCCTGATTCGGATTTTTTTCAGGATGTTCGACAGCCATAAAAAGGACACCCCTTCAGCGTTAAAGGATATAATATCATTGAACTATTTATTATATTCACCTTTTAGCCCCTTTTCCAATTTTTAAACCGCTTTTTCTCTTTTCTTTGGCCCAGGAAAGGATTTTTTTGATGGGCCATGTGTTCAGCACGTGGTCTTTTTCGCACCATCCCCTGCGCGCAACTCCCACCCCCAGTTCCATCATCCACATCTGATCCTCGTGATGGGCATCGCTTCCAATGGCGATTTTAACCCCGAACCTGAGAGCCTCTCGTACCAGTTCGTCGTTAAGGTCGAGACGCAGGTAATACGCATTGATTTCCAGTGCTGTACCGGTTGAAGCGGCTTCTTTGAATACAGTTTCCCAGTCGAGTTTGTAACCCTCCCTCTCACCCAAAAGTATTCCCGAAGGGTGGGCCAGTATGTGGACATGGGGGTGTCGTATGGCTGCAAGGATGCGTTTCGTCATTTCTTCTACGCTCATGTTAAAGCGTGTGTGCACCGAGGCAATGACGATGTCCAGTTGTTCCAGAACCCCGTCAGGATAGTCGAGTGTGCCATCAGGGAGGATATCTACTTCTGCAGAAGGAATGAGGTAAACTGAACTTTTTTCGTTGAGCTTTCGGATCACCCAGGTCTTTTTGAGCAGGTCCTGGGAAGAAAGTCCTCGGGCCACTTTGAGGGACTGAGAGTGATCGGCCAGTCCCACGTATTCGTAACCGTATTGTTTGCCAGCTACTTCCGCGATACGCTCTGGAGAAGCTGTTCCATCAGAAAATGAGGTGTGCACGTGAAAGTCGCCTTTGATATCTCCAAGTTCCACCAGCCGGGGAAGCTCATTTTTCAGGGCCAGTTCCACCTCGCCCCGGTCTTCCCGCATTTCAGGAGGGATAAATTCCATCCCCAGTGCTGCGTATATTTCTTTTTCAATGTGCGAGGCAATGACTTTACCATTTTCGTTAAAAAGGCCGTATTCACTGAGTTTCCAGCCTTTTTCTCCAGCAATCTTTCGGAGTTTAATGTTGTGTTCTTTGGAGCCCGTGAAATATTGAAGGGCTGCCCCGTAAGACTCTGGCGCGACAACCCTCACGTCGACCTGAACACCCTCATCCACAATAATACTGGCTTTTGTATCTCCACGAGCGAGCACGTCCCGTACGAACGGAGCCTTAACAAAAGCATTGGTAATATCAGGGCCGCTTTGAGAGGCGACCAGGATATCTATGTCTCCTACCGTGGATTTTCGGCGCCGCAGTGATCCGGCTTCCTGGACCTCTTTTACACTGTTTATCTCCCTGAGAAATTCTACCGCACGCCGGGCCACGGGGAGGGCAATACCCAGATGGATGCGGTCGCTCATGGAACGGTACATGGCGATGCCTTTTTTGATTTTTTCGACGGTTTTTTCACGAATTTTCGGGAGCGTGAGCAGTTTGCCTTCCTCGATGGCTCTCTCAAGTGATTCCACATCTACGATACAGAGCTCGTCATACAAGCGTTTTACAGTCTTGGCACCAAGCCCTGGTATTTTCATAAGTTCTAGGACGCCAGGGGGTACTTTTTCCTTTAACTCGGCGTGTTTTTTAATGCGTCCCGTTGAGAGATATTCTTCAATTTTCTGGGATATTTTGGCCCCTATGCCGGGTAATTTTTGAAGTTCACCCTGCCCGGCGATTTTTTCTATGTCACCGGTCAGGGCCTCGAGAATACGTGCGGCATTACGGTATGCACGGATTTTGAAGGGATCTTCACCCTCAAACTCGAGCATGTCCGCCATTTCTTCGAATATCTGGGCGAGTTCTTTGTTTTTCATGTGCAGTGCAACGCGCTGATTATTTGAGCAGTTCTTTTAACTCTGGATTGGCTTGTACGCGGGCGCGCATTGCTGGTTGAATGCTCAACAGCCTGTCAACAGACTTTCGGGCTTTGTCTTTAAAGCCGGCCCTTGCTTCAATGATGGCTCTTACCAGCCAGTATCGGGGCTCCCTGGAGAGGTTTTCTTCGCTTTCTTTAATCACATTCAGTGCTTCCTTGGATTTCCCTATTCTCAAAAGATACAAAGCATAGGAGGCTACAGATTCATAGCTTTTTCCAGATATCAATACGGCCTGCCTCAGGACGCTGCCCGCAAGTCCCACTTTGCCCAGGGGGAAAAGTGCGTTACCGAGCACACTGAGGGCATTGGCATTGCGCACACCGTACCGCATGGCTTTCAACACTTCGTCCAGGGCCATTTGCGGATTTTTCTTTTTTAAATAAAGGGATGCCAGGTAGAGCTCGATTTCACCGGCGGCATACATGTGGGTCGGCATGGCCTCTCGAAATTGACGGATGGCCTCGTCTATTTCTCCGCTGTCCGAGAGAAACATGGCGTATTCCTTTCTGGCTTTGCCAAAATAGGGAACCTGCTCCAGGCAGTGCCTCATGCTTTCAGCCGCTTCCCTCGGTCTGCCTAGTTTGGCGAGGACGAAAGACCTGTCGTAGTAAATGCGCTCGGCAAACGGTTCGTACTGAAGTCCTTTTTCAAAGAAAAGGAGGGCATCCTGCAGTCGGCCCTGTTTTTTGAGCAACTGTCCAATGCGGTAGTAAATTTCCGATTGTGTAAAGTTGATGTTCCAGATAATTGCGAGAATAAGGAGGGGCACGGTGAATGCCAATCCGACATACTTGAGTATTCCCTGCCACGCGCCCTGTGTCCGTTCGAAAAACCGTGTGACGAAATCACCTTCATTAACAAAAGCTGAAAGTACTCCGAGGGTCAGAAAAAATTGATGTATGGACCCCGGCATCTGGAACGGAAACGTGAAAAGTGCATCCGTGAGTTCACCCACCACTGCAGCTCCCAGGGTTGCTGCGATCCAGAAGTCGTCGGTGTCTGCATGACGTTTCATGAAGGAGAGGGTTTTTACTCCCAGCGTGATAAACGTCGCCAGAAAAAGAATGAGGCCCACGATCCCCAGATCGGCGAAAATATTAAGGAATTCATTGTGTGTTTTGTCCACGCGTGTGTTGGACTCGAGTGTCATTTTTTCCTGGACCTCGTCCTGGTACTTCCAGGAGAAAACCTCGTAGTTTGCAAGTCCCACTCCAATACCGAAGTGATCTCGAATAATATCGAGCGCCTGCCTCCACGCGTGGATGCGGATTTGTACAGAGGAATGACGTAAATTAAATGAAGAGAGAAATGTGTAAACATAAGATTTTCCTGTTGATGTGAACCCGAAGAACAGTGTTCCTGCAACGATGAGTGCACCGATTCCCGCAGCAATTGCCCTGATGTTTCTCACGATGAACTTTCTGTTGGCGAATGCGATTGCACCGGAGACAAACAGCGTCATGGTGATAATGGCCATGTAACCCGCACGCACGCGGCTTACAAGAATGTAGTAAACGATGAGAAAGGCAGCGATGCCGCTTGCTATTTTGAGCGCTTTGTTCACATTCGTTGCAATTATTGCGAGTGCCATGGGAAGGATTACGACGAGCACGTCCACCGTGAAATTGGACAGCCCGTACGTGGTCACCGGGTCCTTTGCCCCATACTGGTCCTTGGGCATGGCAAAGAATCCACTGTCAATGTGATATTGGAGTATTCCGTAAACCGATATAAAAAGACCTGTGGCAAGAGACACCAGCAGAAAGAGTATGACCTTTCGTTTGTCCCGCTCTCCATTGAACACAATCCGCGCGAGCCCGTAAGCAATAACCGTGGCATCGAGCATCATTCCAAGCTTGAAAACTTTTGTCGGCACACGCGCCCACGTGGCAGAAAGCGCGGCCCAGAAGGCAAGGACAAGAAAGAATGTAAAATCGGCTGAGAAAATGTCTTTCAGGCTCCGCCGCGAAAGGAGAGGAATGGCTGCAATAAGGGCAAGCAACAGGCAGGCATTGCTCGCCGCCTGTTTGGACCATATAAATTCAAACCTATAGTAATAAATCGCTACAAAGGGTATGGAGAAAAGAAGAATCCCTGCGGGTATCCATTCACTCAGCTTAAAACTGCGTTCTTTACGCATGGACAATTTTACATCATGGCATGTTTGGCTTTTTGATTCAATGGGTGGCACATTTTTTACACTGACTCGCTGGTTTTGCGACCCATTCAAGCTTTACCCTGCCCATGAGTCGTGCCACTTCCATCCACTTTGAGATGTCACCCGAGGAAAAACGAATATGGGAAACGTCAGCGGGAACCTGACCGAAAACAGGATCACTGGAAAGCCATTGCCCCACGTACGCTTCAACCCATGCGTGGTAGAAAAATCGACCTTCCGAATACACCAGCCCCACAGCCACTCTTGCCGGTATGCCCAGTGCTCTGAGCATTGAGGCGAGGAGGACCGCGTGCTCATTGCAGTCTCCTTTGCCGGAGCGGAGGACATCGCCGGGATCCGGAATGGACACCACGGGCTCTTTTGCTATGTTGGAGTAAACCCAGGTGGTGAGTTTTTTCACCACTTCAACAGCATCTTTTGATGAACCTGCAGCTTTGAGAGCTGCCCTTTTTACCGCAGGGTCGTGGGGATTGATAAGGGGGTCTTCGGCAAGGTACTCTGCCATGTCGTTTCCTGTATAGGGTATGGTGTATCCGCGGGCAGGGATGCTTTCCTGGAACACGGTGATGAGCTCGCCTTTGACGTGCTGACGGAATCCCTCAATAGGGAGGTCTGTTATTTTTACTCCTGACACGCGATAAGTGGCCTTTGTGTACTTTCGAGGGTCAGGGCCGGAATAAGGTACTGCATACTGGGCTATAAGGTCTCGTGTGCCTGCAGCAGTGAGTTCTTCTATTTTGACAGGTTCGGGAGAACGGACGGCCACAAGCCCGGTAGCATCTTTTTCAAAGATGACCTCACCGGTGCGAGGATCCACAATGGAGAGAGAAGACGTACCTGACGCTCGCGTGATAAATGCAGGGCCTGAATAAGTGCGGCCTTGCAATTGCATGCTTTTTTTACCTGCATATTCCACGGTGGTTTTTACCGGTTGCCCCATCATGGGATCAAACAGGAGAACCTCTTCCTTTTTGTGTCCTGATTTGAGCATCTTGCGATAGACGTCGTTCAGGTTGTAGGGGGTAACCAGCCAGCTGCCGCGAGGAACGTTCACGTGAAATGTACGGGAGCCGGCCGGACTTTCTCGTTTTAGCTGGAGAGCGCCCTGAACAGCTTTTACCTCGTATGAGACCGGTGCTTCTCCCTGCATGGTTACTTGCAGATACCTCAGCTTGCCGTCATAGAATTCTCCCTCGCCCTGGATGATGATGTCTTTTACGTCGCCGTATACGTTGAGGCGCAGCCTGTTTTCAAACTCAAGTTTTTCAATTTTTCCAGAGATGTGCCTGATTTCTTTGCCGTAACCTGCGGGCGTGTCACCGAGGTAGAGGCGATACCACGTTACCCGTGCAAGGACGTGAGCTTGCGGGATGGTACACAAGAAGAGAATAAAGGAGATGACACGTGACAGGTTGCTCTTCAAATACTCGCCCTCATTTACACGTACTCAAGCATTCGTTCCAGAGCCACGCGTGCCCGGGCGGCAATGTCTTCTGGAACGTGTATTTCAAAGGTACTTTCTTTAAGTGAAGCGAGCACGTCTTCAAGGCGTGTTATTTTCATGCTCACGCATATGCGTGCCGGCCCCAATGGATAAAACGTTCGATCAGGATTTTCTCTTCGAAGCCTGTAAATGAGCCCTTCTTCGGTACCTATTACAAATTCCTTTGCATCAACTTCGCCGGGCAACCTGACCATACCCCCTGTGCTTCTCACTTCATCTGCCATGTCGATGACTTCAGGAGGACATTCGGGATGTACAACTATTATTGCATCAGGATGATCTTGTCGGGCCTTCTCCACCTCCTCGCGAGAAAATTTCTGGTGGACGTAGCAGAAACTGTTGGGCCAGTAAATTTTTTTGTCCGTGAATCGCTGGGCGTAATGGGCCAGGTTCCTGTCGGGAACGAAGATGATTTCATCTGCCGGAATGTTTTGAATTACCTTCACTGCATTGGCCGATGTACAGCACACATCGGCGTGCGCTTTCATCTCAGCCGTGGTGTTTACATAGGCGACAACCACTGCCCCGGGGTATTCCCTCTTCATTTCCAGGAGCTGGCGCATTTCCATCATTTCTGTCATGAAACAGCCTGCTTCAATCCGTGGAAGAAACACTCGCTTGTCAGGGTTGAGGATTTTGGCACCTTCAGCCATGAAGTGGACACCGCAGAAAATAATAACTTCTTCTGACCTGGTCACTGCAGCCCGTGCCAATTCCAGTGAATCGCCCACCACATCAGCAATGTCCTGTACCTCCGGGAGCTGATAATTGTGAGCGAGAATAACAGCGTTTTTTTCTTTTTTAAGCCTGAGGATTTCCTCAACGAGAAAATCTTTTTCAGGAAAGTCTTTCATCGCGCGCTCACTCTACCATCAAACAAAAAATTTTTCCAACTTCTTTGCGAAGGCTTTTATAAAGCAATTTTAAAATCCCTTTCCTTTTTTGTCAGCGGTGACCAGGCATTCTGACCGGAGTTTGTTGATGGCGACGCATTCAATGTTTTAAGGCTGGTGCTGGTAAGTCTGGAGTTTCGGTACATTCTAACGGGTACTACCATAAGTAAGGTTGAATCAGCACATGACCATTTCTGTGTCTATCGTGTAATATAAAACGTGAACTTGCCGATGGAGCGAGGATTGAAAGTTTACGCGCGTAACAGAAAAGCCCGTCTCAATTATGATATTGAAGAAAAGCTGGAAGCGGGCATTTGCCTGAAGGGATCTGAGGTAAAATCCATTCGTGAGGGTCGCGTTAACATCGGTGATGCCTATGTGGCGATTATCAGGGGCGAGGCGTTTTTGGAAAACGCTCATATCTCACCGTACAAACCGGCAGGGGCCGGTAACCACGAGCCTGAACGCCCACGAAAGCTTCTTCTCAAACGCCGTGAGCTGGACAAGCTGGCCGGACGCGTGCAGCAGAAAGGGTACACCATTGTACCGCTGAGCATTTATGATAAAGCGGGTAAGATAAAGGTTGAGATCGCGCTGGCGCGCGGGAGGAAAAAGTACGAAAAGAAGGAAAAAATTAAAGAACGCGACATGGAGCGGGAGCTGAGAAAAACGTTTAAACACAGGTTTGGGTGAGCAGGGCAGTTGGGCATTATCCCATCGCACATAGTTGATGCAGCCCGGTCATGTGCGTCTCCTGAGAAAGGGAGTGAACGCCTGTATGATTTTGTCTCTCGCCATACCGGCCCGGTAGAGGATGAACTGTTAACCCCCCTGGCCATTGTCTTCAGCATTTCAGCACCTCTGTACCGTTTTGCTCTTCGCAACCCGGAACACGTTTTATTTGCTCTACGTGACATTGGGTCTGAGGAAAGGTTGCAGATTTTTTTGAAAGACGGGTGGAAAGAGCTTGTTTCCAATTCCGGCGATGCGTGGACAGGCCTGCACATTTTCAAATACACCGCATTAACAGCCATTACCTATATGGAACTTGTTGAAGCCGTCTCCGAACGCACCATTGGGGAGCTTTTAAGCATCCTCGCGGAGACAGTGTTGAAAATCGCACTGTCTCTCATTTTTGAGAACGAGGCTTTTCCAGCAGTCATTGCTTTCGGTAAATTGGGCAGTTCCGAACTCAATTATTCCTCGGATGTGGATGTGGCATTTGTTCATCCGGATGTATGTGTAAGTCCAGAAAAATATCAGCGTGCAGTGGCCACATTTGTGAAACGACTTGGAGAAATTACCCCTGAGGGTTTTCTTTACCGTGTTGATCTGGACCTGAGGCCGGGAGGTCGTTCTGCGCCTGCCAGCGTGTCTGAATCAGCTTTTGTCAATCATTATTTTAACTACGGAACCACATACGAGAGGTACTCGCTTCTGCGTGCTCGTGCCGTGGCAGGAGATGTGGAACGCGGTCGAAAAGTGCTTTCTGAACTCTCCCGTTTCGTGTACCGTCGGTACCTTGATTTTTTTGCCTTAAAAGAGATGGAAGAGCTCAAGTACAAAATCATGAGGCACCGGGCAGACGAGCAGGACATTAAAACAGGGCCCGGAGGAATTCGTGAAATAGAGTTCAGCATTCACTCGCTCCAGCTTATTTATGGGGGAAAAATCCCCTCTCTTCAAACCCGTTCCACTTATGAAGCCGCACGCTTGCTGGCAGAGGCCAATGTTATTCAGGAAAGCCATGCCGCCATGTTGATAGAAAGTTACTCGTTCCTGCGACGTCTCGAAAATATACTTCAGATGTTCGATGAGCGTCAGACACACACTCTTAAAGGTACCGATGTGAATACAGTTGCACGAGCCATGGGATTTAAACTTCGGGATCAGTTCATTTCTCATCTTGAAAGCGTAAGGGCGAAGGTCTCAGATTTTTTTGAAGAACTCTTCGGCGTAAAGACCGCGTTTTTTTCTTCCGTTGAGGTGGATGAGGACATGAAGGATGTTTACTCGCGTCTCGAGAGCATAGATGAAAGTCTTGCTGCTGTGACCATTGAAAAGGCGCGCCAGACCCCACAGCCCCGCCTGGCTGTGGCACGGTTCGTGGATTTTATGGCCAGGGCACCTTTTAAACGCACCTATGTGTCCCTGTTTACAAGAAATCCCGCTACGCTTGAATATTTACTGAACCTTTTCGGGACTTCCGGAATGCTCGCCTCCTTTTTTCTCAAACATCCGGAGATGATTGATTACCTTGTTCTTCAGACGCATTCCAGGCCTTTAAAAACTCTGGAAGAAATGGATACAGAGGTCAAAGAACGGTTTTCCTCCCTTGAAGACCTTGAAGATTTTATTGACGGTTTAAGGCTTTACAAAAAAGAAGAATGGCTGAGGATCGCCATTAACGATATTAACAATGTAATCTGGGGCGATAATGTTACCCGTCAGTTGACCTCTCTGGCAGATGTATTGCTGAAATACTCCCTGCAGCGCGCTCGGGAGCTTACCGGTCTTGAAGAGAGCACACCCTTCGCGGTCATCGCCATGGGCAAACTCGGAGCAGGTGAACTCAGCTATTACTCGGACCTCGATATTGTGTTTCTTTACAAGCCTTGTGAGGATGGGGAAGGGCGAAACATACAGGTCGTTCGTACTGCACAGCGATTGATAACCATCCTTTCGGCAAACACCCGTGAAGGCGTACTTTACGAAGTTGACACGCGCCTGAGGCCCTCCGGTACAGCCGGGCCCCTTGCCAGCACAACGGGCGCTTTTGAAGAGTACTACCTGAACAGAGCACGTCCCTGGGAGGTTCTCGCCATTACGCGTGCCCGTCTCGCAGGTGAGGCACCTGGTCGTCTGAAGGATTTTTTCGATTCCGTACGCCTCGAGGCTTACCGGCAAAGCCTTCATGCACTTCCCTCGGAAGCAGCACACATGAAGCAGCGCTTTGAAAAGGAACTCGCCGACCTGAAAGAAGGACGCATTGATCTCAAATATGGCCCCGGAGGCCTGGTGGATATAGAATTTATCATTGAGATCGCCCTTGCACGGGCGTCTGTGGAGTGCGGTCGGGCTGTGCACGTTGATACAAGGACAGACCTGGAATTTCTTTCTTCTACGGATTATCTTCCTGAACGTGACTGGAATTTGTTGGCGCACGCACACTACGTGTTCAGCGAGCTTGAGCGGAAATTACGGGTAATGGAAGAACGTTCTATTCACAGCGTCAGCAGCGATGAACTTTCAAAATTGAAAATTGTCGTCCAGGGAGATAGCCTAACATTATCAGTGAGAGAGTTGAAAGAGCTCATGAGAGAAGTGAAGTCCATTTTCCAGCGGTTTACAGGAGGGTGTTGAAATGACGCCAGGAGAACATTTGCACGGAAAGCTGGGTGGCATGCGGTTTATAAGGCTCCTGCGGGAGATTAACGAAAATAAACTGACGGGAATTCTGCGTCTTGAAAGAGGCAATATTATCAAGGAAATTTACTTCAGCGACGGCGAACCCATTAATGCCCGGTCCAATATGACCCGTGAAACCTTAGGCCGGGTGCTTCTGGATAGAGGGTACATCTCCCAGGAAGATTACAACCAGTCGCTGGAGATGATGGGAAAGACAGGTAAAAAACACGGGGAAATTCTTATGGAAATGGGCGTGCTTCCCATCGGTCTCAAAAAAGCGCTTCAGATGCAGGCGGAAGACCGCATTCTTGATGTTTTCACATGGGAGGAGGGGACTTACCGTTTTATCGAACGCAAGGATATTTCCAAGCTCATTGAGAGCCTTAATCTCAACAGCGCCAAAATCATATACGAGGGTGTTATTAAAAAGGCGCCGATTTCAATTCTCGAAAATATTATGCGCGAGTATAGCAAGAAGAAACTCGTATTTAATGAATCCAGCCCCATCCTCACCAGAACCAATATCAGACCAAGCCATCTTGAGTTTTTACGTCTCTTCGATGGTGAGAAGACAGTGGAGGAAGTGGTGAAGTCTTCAGGTATGAATATTAACCAGGCCTCCAGATTGATACTGATAGGAGTACTTCTCGATCTTCTTCATCTTAAACACGAAAAGGAAGAGATCCCTCCGCCGGCTGAGATTGAAGAAGAGGTAAAAGAGGAGGAAACCCTTACTGACCGAGACAGGACGATGCTGGAAGCCCTTGAAAAGACCATTACTGATATGAAGAAAAAGAACTACCTGGAAATCTTCAATCTTGATGATGATTTTTCTGAGAGGGACTTGAAGAAAAATTATTTCATGCTTGCCCGTTCGTATCATCCAGACAGGTTTTACACGTTTCACCCGCGTGTGAAGGCTGTGGCGGAAGAAATTTTTACTCTCATCAACGAGGCCTATCAGATTTTGAGTAATCCGTCGGAGCGCACGAATTACATCGCCATGCTGCGTACGGGAGGCCGCGCAGTTACCGAGAAGGATGCCCAGGCAGCCCTTTCCGCAGAAATGGAATTCCAGAAGGGTCAGGTGCTTCTCAAGCAGGGAAAGCTGGACCAGGCGAAGACCTATTTCGAACGCGCGGTGGAGCTCAATCCTGACGAAAGTGAGTACGCTGTTTTTCTCGGCTGGACCCTTTTCCGCCTTGGCAAACGGTCGGGTGACGAGTCTCTTGCGCGCAAGGGCAAGGATATGCTCACAACAGCGGTTGAAAAAGTAGACGGCTCTGAAAAAGGACATTTCTTCCTCGGCCAGGTGCTGAAAGTGGAAAATGATCTTACCGGTGCCATAAAGCATTTTGAAAAAGTGGTTCAGATTAATCCTGACAACGTGGATGCTGTCAGAGAATTGAGAATCCTTCGCATGCGGCTTGAAAAAGAAGGGGGTAAGAAGGACAAGTCAGGGCTGTTTAAAAAGTTCTTTAAGTAACCGGTTTCGGGGTTCGTATTTTTTCTGTGTGCAGGTCCGAGATATTCTGGGGAGTTGATTTCTCAAGTTCCACTCACTTGTGGTCCCTCTTATTTGTTGCTGTTCAGAGACGGTTCTGCAGTGACTTGTCGAGCCTTTTGTACATTACCTTTCGTGGCGCATTGAAAACCCGAAACGAGCAGGTTGTTTTCTCTCAATGACAAGTAGTTGGTTTGGTGTATAAAATGAAGGCTGAAATGCACACAGGGGAACAAGAAAGTGAAAGATTTCAAGGAAGTAAGTGCTGAAAGGGTCGTTATTGCTGACGGAGCAATGGGGACGGAGATATACCGGCGAGGGGTATTTATAAACGTCAATTTCGACAGGCTTAATCTGACAGACCCCCATCTGGTACGGCGCATTCATGAGGAATATGTGAGCGCAGGTGCTGAAGTGCTCGAGACTAATACCTTTGGCGCCAACAGAGTCAAGCTCGCCAAGTATGGATTTGAAAAGGATGTGAGAGAGATCAATATCCGGGGAGTCAGGCTTGCCAGAGAAGTGGCTGCAGAACGTGCATGGGTTGGAGGTGCTGTAGGACCATTGGGGCGCCCTCTCAAACCTGTTGGTGTCATAGACGAAAGCGAGGCACGTGAAGCATTTAGAGAACAACTGGAGGCCCTTTTTGAAGGAGGTGTGGACCTTATCATTTTCGAGACATTCGAAGATCTGAGGGAGCTCAAAATCGCGGTCGAAGAAGCACGCAGGATTTCGTCAGATATTCCGGTGGTGGTCATGTTTTCTTTTCGCTACTACGGGGAAGGGAGATTTGAAGGTTCTACCCCCGAGGAAGCTGTCCGGACTATGAGCAAATGGGACGTGGATCTCATCGGTACCAATTGTGGTAACGGTCCCAGGGGCATTCTGGATATTGTGGAGAGGATGGCCCCCCTTGCCGAGAAGCCCCTTGCCGCCATGCCGAATGCGGGCTTGCCCGAAATGATTGACGGGCGGCTCATTTATATGACCACACCAGAATATTTTGCAGAGTACGGGCGCCGGATGGTTCTCAAGGGGGTGTCACTTGTGGGAGGATGCTGTGGAACGACTCCCGAGCACATAAAGGAACTGAGAAAGTTTATTCGCTCTGTTTCTCCTGCACGGTCTGTTGTGGTGGAAAAACCCGGGGATATGCGAATGGAGTCACTGCCCCCCGTGCCTCTTGAGAAACGTTCGCGTTTTGGCAGCAGGTTGGGCAGAGAATTTATTATCTCTGTGGAGATAGATCCTCCCCGGGGGATAGATCCTTCACCTTCTCTTGAAGGCGCGAGGTTTCTTGCCCGTGAAGGCATTCACGCTGTCAATATTGCTGATGGGCCTCGTGCTATGGCACGCATGTCACCGGTGGCTCTTGGAGTACTCATCCGTGATAATGTTCCTGAACTGGACATTATCCTTCATTACACCTGCCGCGACAGGAACCTTCTCGGGATGCAGATGGATCTTATCGGTGCTAACGCCTTGAATCTCAACAACATCCTCGCGGTTACAGGTGATCCACCAAAAATGGGAGATTATCCAGATGCCACCGCAGTGTTTGATACAGATTCCATAGGACTGATCCGGTTTATCCAGATGCTCAACCGGGGACTGGACCTTGCAGGCCGGCCACTGGGTCAACAGACGGCACTGGTTGTAGGAGCTGGGTGCAATCCAGGTTCTGTAAACCTCGACGTGGAGGTGGAGAGGTTTGGTCGTAAGATAGAGGCAGGCGCGGAATTTTTCTTTTCCCAGCCCGTGTATGATCCTGAACTTCTGTACCGTTTTTTTGAACTCACGGCCTCATTCCCGGAGGTCCCCTTTTTCGTGGGCATTCTGCCCCTGTCCAGTTACCGCATGGCCGAATTTTTCCACAATGAAGTGCCCGGGATGCAGGTGCCGGAAGACGTACTGGAACGCATGAAGAAAGCGGGTTCAGAAAGCGCCCAGCGAGAGGAAGGTACCCGCATCGCGGCGGAGGCATTGCGGGAGGCCAAGAAACACCCGCGCGTGAAAGGGGCATATATCTTTCCGCCCGGTGGCAGGTACGAGAGAGTGTTCGATGTACTCGAAAAGGTTTAAAAGAGGCGGACGTGGGTAATGGGACATCAAATCGCACCCTGAATTACAGGTTTGCAGACATACATACTCACCCTCTTATTAATATGCGTTACCGCGGCAAGGATTTGACCGGATGGGTGAAGCCTCCGTGGTTTTACAATCCATTGCGCAATCAAATTGACGCAATAAAGCTCAAACAAAGTGGTTACGGCATCTGCGTGTTCTGCATATATGCACCCTTCAGGTTGCCGCCGTGGGAGTCTTATCTGGAGGAGTTCAGAAAACAGGTAACTGTTTTCAAAAACTTTGTTACCTCATGCAGCGACTTCATTGTTCATGCACGGAGTTCGGAAGAGGTGAAATCCGCGCTTGAGCAGGGAAAGATTGCGGCGGTACTTGCCATTGAAGGTGGACACATGGTGGAGGATCCTTCATGGCTGGAAGAGATGAAAAATGAAGGAGTTTTTTACATTACCCTTGTACACTTTATCGAGCGCAGAATTGGCACCACTTGTCTTTCCATGCGCAAGAGACGCCGGGGGCTGAAAGATTTTGGTCGGGATGTTTTGTTTGAGATGAAACGTCTTGGCATAGTCCCGGACCTGGCGCATTGTTCGGAGAAGACCATGAGAGATGTTCTGGATATACACGATGGGCCGGTGATTTTTTCTCACACCGGAGCCAGGAGGTTCTCTCCAATGCATCGCAATATACCTGATGATGTGGCAAGTGAAATTTTTCGACGCGGGGGATTGGTGGGGATCATTTACTGCACGTATTATCTGAAACGTCACAATCTTTTCGGCAATTCTCGCCTTGTTGTGGATACAGCGGAACACTTCCTCACCCTGGGAGGGGAGAATGGATTGTGTATCGGCTCTGATATGGACGGTTTTATTGTCACCCCTTCGGACCTCAAGGATATTTCGCAAACCCCTGTGCTTGTGGAGAATATGGAGAAGATTTTGGGCAGAAGTGTCACTGAAAAGATCATTCTGGATAATGTAATGCGGTTCCTAGAACTTTACTTCCACTAAATTCTTTTCCTTCGTCGAATTCGCTGAAATCTTGCATTTTTTTGACTATTTGCGTTATATTGAGGTCGGTTTTTTCTCATTAAATCCTGGGCAAGGAGGTCCGGAGATGGCAGGCAAAATCAAGGTGGCGATTGTCGGTGTTGGTAACTGTGCCAGTTCTCTTGTACAAGGTGTGTATTATTACCAGAGAAAGGGGACCGTTGACGTCAGCGGGCTCATGTTTGAGGATGTAGGGGGGTACAAGCCCTGGGATTTAGAATTTGTGGCTGCCTGGGATGTGGACAAGAGAAAGGTTGGAAAGGACCTCGCCGAAGCCATCTACGCTTTGCCCAACTGCACTGCCGTCTTCGAGCCGGATGTGCCCCAAACCGGAGTGAAAGTCCGCATGGGGAAGGTGCTTGACGGAGTGGCCGCCCACATGGGCAGTTATCCACCAGAGCAGTCATTTGTACTCGCCGATGAAAAAGAGGATGAACTGGAGGATGTGGTTGCAGTTCTCAAGGACAGCGGTGCGGAAGTGCTCATCAATTATGTGCCTGTGGGTTCTGAGGAGGCCGCGCGGTTTTACGCCAGAGCCTGTCTTGAAGCCGGGGTTTCTTTCATTAACGCCATGCCGACCTTTATCGTATCCGACGAAGGGTGGGCAAAGAAATTCGAAGAAAAAGGTATTCCGGTTGTCGGAGACGACATCAAGTCCCAGGTGGGTGCGACAATTGTACACCGTACTCTTACTCAGCTCTTTACTGATCGTGGTGTGCATCTGGACCGGACGTATCAGGTGAACTTCGGTGGCAATACGGACTTCCTCAACATGTTGGAGCGGCAACGGTTGAAGACGAAGAAGATTTCCAAGACCGAAGCAGTAACATCTATCATGCCCTATGATATTGGTTCGGGCAACATCCACATCGGTCCTTCTGACTGGGTGCCGTGGCTCAAAGACCGTAAAATTGCGTACATCCGGCTGGAGGGCCGTCTCTTTGGAGACGTGCCCATGTACATTGAGTTGAAGCTTGATGTTGAAGATTCCCCTAATAGCGGCGGGTCCATGATCGATGCCATTCGCTGTTGTAAGCTTGCCCGCAACAGAGGCATAGGCGGTCCCCTTTACTCCATCAGTGCTTACACCATGAAGCATCCTCCGCGCCAGTTTCCCGATTGGCAGGCGCGTCAGATGGTCATTGAATTTATGGAGGGCAAAAGAGAGCGTTAAACCTGCTTCAGGGGGCTTTGCCCCCCTCTTTTCAATCGTCTTACCAGATAGATTGTAATCCCCACGCGAAGGTTGGTAAGTACTGCCAGGAGAAGAAAAATAGCGTATATTTCTCCTGCCAGGCACAAAATCATGATGATGAAGATGCGTTCGTCTCTTTTCCCGGGGATATAACGCAGGGGATTTACATCAGTATAAAGGTTACTCTGGAATGCTGCCGTATACTTTTCAGAAGTGTAACTGACCATTACAGATCCGAACAGGCATAAGCACACAATAATGACTGTACCTACAGAGAGGGGTACAAACGGGGTCAGTGCTATGAGGAACGCTGCGTCCACATACCTGTCCATAATAGAGTCAATCCACCCACCAAAGGGGGAAGTAGAAAGGGTTGCGCGGGTCATTTCTCCGTCCACTCCGTCGAGAACGGAGTTGATTTGGAAGAGGAGCCCTCCGAGGGCGGGGGAGAATGTGGCGACTGCAGCAGCGAAGAGACCGAGAAGAAAGGAACTGATGGTAATGGCATCCGGTGATACTCGACCGACTAAAAGTCGGGTAATCCTGGTAGATATGGCCCGATTGAGGTGCCGGGATACGAGCCCATCGCTGTGTTTGCGCCCTGCTTTCCTTACGATAGCCACAGAAGCTGCCATGGCATCTTTTTTCGTTTGAATTCTCATCCAGAAATGTTCCCCCGCCCTTTTCAGTGGGAGCCCGCTTTCAGACGGTGAAAGAGGGTTGAGGATGAGTTCCTTCCATTGATGTTCATCTATATCTGCAGGAATTACATGCCATATTCCCACAGGTTCGGTATCCCCGTTGCGCTTGTGAACCATAACGCACGGATTTTCAATAGCAGCTTTCAACAAGTCGGGCTCGTAGACGAGTCGGCCGTCGATGATAAGCACCGTTCCTTTTACCTCATTACGAAGTTTCACAGCAGCGGCAACGTTTAAAGGTTGAACCCAGTCTTTTGAAGACGAGAATCCCTTGGGGAAGAAAGAGAGCTCTCCTATCAGGTAAACACGCCCGACGCTCAGCATCCTGAGGATTTTGAGATGCCTTTCGAGGAGGGTGAGTCCGGCAATTTTAAAATTTCCTGGAGAGGGCAACCCCCCACTTAATGGAGGAAAGACCACAATGGCTGTGATATCGTCAAAAGTCATTGCTGCCCCGGAACCCGAAGGATGCGACAAACTGGAAAATCCAGCCTGCCCCATTGAATTCAACCGTTGCCCATGTAGTATAGAGAAAAGGAATCCTCTATTAAAATTTATCAAAAACGGCTGTTTATTCACAAGAGCAGTGTGGAAAACCTCGTGTTGACATTTATTCTTAACAGATAATAAGATTAAAAAACACCTGAAGGAGCACGGAATATGGCTATCAAATGGACGGAAAATCTTGCGGTTGGTATTTCTGTAATTGATGCCCAGCACCAGGAGCTTGTTAAGCGTATAGGCGAATTTCAGGAAGCATGCCAGAGACGACAGGGGCCGGAGCACCTGAAAAAGCTTTATGAATTTCTACGCAATTACGTGGAAGAGCATTTTCAGACAGAAGAAAGGTATATGAAAAAGTACGAATATCCTGCGACCGATGAGCATGTTCGTCAACACGATTGGTTTCGCAAAGAGTTTTTTTCATTAAAGGATAAGCTCGAAGATGTTGGAAGTTCATCAGATGATGAGGTGAAATCTCTTGGGCTTGTCATCAGAACAGCCGCGCTTCTTACTGACTGGTTTATCAATCACATCGCCGGCAGTGATAAAAAAATGGGGCTTTTTCTCCGGGAAAAGGGGTGTTAAAATTGTTATTTTTTGGCGTTTTTAATGCAATGTAAGGTAAAATGACGGTGTGAGCTCGGGCGCGTCGCCTAAAATAATAGACCCTGTTATTGAATCGGTAGCCAGTAGTTTCTTGCTGTCGTTTATTCAGGCCCTGTTGAAGTCCAGTTACTATGATCCCTCTCATCCTCGGTCTCGAAAGGCTCGTGAAGGTATTTATGCCGATTTCCAGCGGTTAATGGAAAAAGCGGATGAACTTACTATTTACCGTCGGTCTCTTCCCACGGGAGATGAAACGATTTTCGTAGAAATCCCCCCTGCTGATGCCCTTGAAATCAAGCGATTGCTCAGGTCAGAGCAGGCACGCATGTTTGTTCCCAAGTACATCTCACTTTTCGAGCGCAAGAAGCTGGTATCAGTGTCCCTGAGAAAGGACCTTTCTGAAATAGAGTTTCTTCACTTTGTGGAGATCATGGCAGAGTACAGCGAAGAATTTCGAGATGCCACTTCCGAACAATTGGCCCGCATGTTTGCAGAAAGAGGAGTGCTTCACGTAACACTCGTGTTTGAAGATGAGGTGGTGGGTGCCCGACGAAAACTTCCGTGGAAGGTTGAACTCGCTCTGTCGCGTTTGAGAAAGGATTTGAGAGTGCTTCCGTTGTTCAAGGGTAAAACTGAAGAGGAGCTGAAAAATATCAAGCAAATGGTGCTTCAGGACATCATTCGCCCCTTTAGAGAAGCTCATTTGATCTCCCGCCTTCTCGGAAATATCGATCTGGCACACAAAGGTGTTGAAACCTTTCTCAGCGAGACGCTCGAGAAGGATATTATTGAACTTTTACCTTCTGAAGTCATTCCCGAACTGGTGGCTGAACTTGTGGAACTGCTGGATAAGGCTTCGGAACTTATTGAATCTTCAGAAGAAGCCGCCGTTATTGTGTCAAACGTAAAAAAGTGTTTCCCTCTGATAGTGGGTCGGCTCATAAGGGAACATCCCGAGGCCCATGAGGTATACCAGTCCTTGCTGGAGAGAGGTCTTATCAGGCGCGAAGATTTGCCTCGCGAAGCGCGCGTGTATCTGGAAGCCAAGGAAATTACAGAGAAACGCTTACAAAATTGGGAAGAATTTCTTCAGGAAATTGAAACAGCAGACCTTTCCCGTTTCCTTCTGCTGGCCCAGGAAATACTGACCATCTCACAGGAGTTGGAGTCGAGGGGTAAATATGAAGAGATAGCTCGTCTTGCAGAGGTTCTGCACGATAAGGCAAAACGTCACACGGAAAATCCGGAATTCGCTCATGTGGCCAGAAATGTACTGCGAGCTTTCGGGCAGCAAAAATCAGTGACAGAGTCGATACTCAAAATCATCCACGAGTTTGAAGAGGGGCGGGTTGAAAGGGAAGCAGCACTCAGCATCATCCGAGGGTTTGCTGCTATTGGGGATAAGGCTGTGGAACAACTCATCGATGCTCTTGAGAAAAGTCCTTCGGCAACTGTACGCCGTGCCATCGTGGACGTCCTTTCTGAAAGAGAAGAATCCCTTCCCCACGTGTTGAAAGCGCTCAAGGAACCCGGCAGGCCGTGGTATCTGAGGCGTAACCTGCTGAACATAGTAGGGAATCTTAAAAGTCATGTTGGTGCTGACATCGTTGCTTCCTACCTTCGCGATGAGGAGCACCGGGTACGCGAGGCCGCGCTGGATGCTCTTGCCCGCATGGGGCATTCGGCGTTGCATGTCCACGTGGCAGGTGCTTTGAAAGACCCTTCCCATCTGGTTCGTTCCAGAGCACTTATGGTTCTTCCATTTCTCAAGACGGTTACAGCTGACGTGTACGCACGGGCCATTGATGCTCTCGGCCAGGACGATATTCCCTTGGAGAGCAAAGAAGCAGCATTGCGGACCTTTGAACGATGGGGAAACAAGAAATTTCCCGATGGCGAGACTGTCGAGGAAAAGCTCCTGCGCTATCTGGAGCCGGAAAAAAAGGGCGTTCTCGCGAGATTGAAAAAAAGCGGCGGTCAGGATGCTCTGAAAATGTTGATTATTCAGACTCTGGAAAAGCTGGGAGGACGTCGCACAAAGAAATTTTTGGAGAAATATAAAGGCGCATTTTCACCTGCCCTGCGTCAGCGAGCAGAAAAAGCACTCCAGAGTCTTTGCCCGTCCGGTTGATTTGTTCGAGGCATCCGCTCGTCGCGGAAGAAAAGCATTCTTACGGGGCGTCCCGGCGTGATTATCAGATGTGTTCTCTTTGCCCCCACATTAAAAAGTTCGCCGTCGACAGCGTAGCCTTCATTAAACTGGAGATCCAGGAGGTACGCTCGCCCGCTGTAACTCTCGTGTGCTTTTTTGCGTCCTGAAAACAGGCTCAACATATTGAAGGCGATGTCTCTGTCTTTCATCGAGTTAATGAGAAGATAGAA
This sequence comes from bacterium, assembly GCA_024275095.1. Taxonomy (GTDB): domain Bacteria; phylum JAJRZV01; class JAJRZV01; order JAJRZV01; family JAJRZV01; genus JAJRZV01. The sequence goes on from JAJRZV010000064.1 coordinate 21,006, forward strand.
ACAATCGCCGTGTGGAATGCCGTCACATTTGTAAAATGGGGTAAACCAGAGAATCGGGTTGGGCAGTACGCCGGCGAGTACAATCAGTGCTTCTTTGTACGGATATGTTTCTCCGTTTACGCGAGCCTCTATTTTTATTCGCCTGAGAAAGTCGGGCGGTTCACTCCGGGGTGAAAGCACATAACTCATGAATTCGGTAATGGCAGAGGAGGTCACACGAATTACAGAAGACATGCCGGATCGCATTTGTTTGTAACGCAGTGTGAGCTTGTATCCCAGTCCGGCGACAAAGATGAACCCGTGTTTTACTTCTTCCGTGGTTTTATCCGTTACTTTAATGGTTCCTACCTCGCGGATGAGGAATGCTCCCTTTGAAAGTCTCCGGCGCAGCGACCACAGAAGCCAGAGAGGCCCTGCATCCATGCCCAGATTTTTGACGGTGACATTGGATGCTCCAAGAGGTAATGGAAATATGACAGGATTGTATTCGTTGTGAAACTCTTTTCGCATAAAGGTGACAAGGTGGAATATGGTGCCATCTCCTCCACCCGCGAGAATGAGCTCGATCCTTTTTTCCCTGAATTCCCTCACTGCGGCTTCCATCTCTTCCACGCAGGAGGTTTCTTTTACAAGAGCTCCCATTTTATGGGCACTTTCTATGATGCGCCCGCGTCGCCATCGAGAACGGGCGCCCGTGGCATTTACATTGATAATAAGCCCTGCTTTCATCAATACCCGCCGCTGTATTTCTCTAAACTATAAATGAATATCCCGGTAGCATTCAAATTCTTGACAGTGCTTTATCTCAAGGGGTTGTTGCAATTTAAATGGCCGGATATTATCCTCACTTTTAATCTTAAATCTCTACACAGAGAGGTGAGCGTTGAAGCGGACATATCAACCGTCCAATATCAAACGTAAACGCACACACGGGTTTAGAAAGCGCATGAGGACTCGAGGAGGCCGTGAGGTTCTGAGACGCCGGCGGCGGAAGGGCCGACATCGCCTCACGGTAACCACAGGCGGCAAGTGACACGGTATTGTTTGAGACCGCGACATCGCCTGAGGTTGAGAAGGGATTTCGAACGCGTGTTGAGGCACGGCAGGCGTCTCAGGAGTGACGAGGTGGACGTGGTGTTGATGGAAAACGGACGAGAGTATTTTCGGTTTGCCGTGGTGGTGCCCAGGCGCGTGGGTAAGGCAGTGCGTCGCAATCGCATGAAGCGGCTTGTGAGGGAGTACTGTCGTTTGCACCAGTATGAATTGAAGGGCGTGGACCTGATTTTCATTGCTCGGAAAGATTTTTCACACAAAAAATATGCCGGTATAGAGGAGATGTTAAACGGGCTGTTGAGGAGAATTCTGCAAGAGAAAAAATGAATTTCCGCGCGCGTGATATAGTGACGTTTTTTATAGGTCTTTATCGGAGGTTTATCTCTCCGTTTTTGCCGCGTAGCTGTCGCTACTGGCCTCCATGTTCACTTTATATGCAGGAAGCTGTAAAGAAATACGGGGTGTTTCGGGGGCTGCTGAAGGGGTCGTTAAGGATATTGAGGTGCAACCCTCTTTTTCCCGGTGGATACGACCCACCCTGAGGGAGGATGAATGGAATCCGAAAAGCGTGCATTGTTAGCCATTGCTCTTGCGTTTATCTTTCTCATGGCATACCAGTACTTGCTTTCCCGGTACTACAGAAAGGGTGAAACCCCACCGTCTCCCCCTCCAGCCGCAGAAAGTAAGAAAGAACCTTCTGCAATACCAGAACCGGTTAAGCCTTCGACCCCACCCGCAATTTCACCCTCACGTGCCGCCGTGACGGAAAGAAGGGAGGGGCCTGTTGTACGTTTGAAAACCCCTCTTTACCAGGCACTTGTTGATGTGACCACCGGGGGACTCAGATCTTTCCGCCTTCAGCATTATCTGACAGAGCTTCCCCCTGATGGAGTGCCGGTGGAACTGATAGATGAAAACGTTGATCCGCTCCCACTGAGTGTGTTTCTTCTGGAAAAGCAAAAGGTGCTGATGCCGGAGTCGTTCAACATTTCCCGGCTTCGCAAGGCAGGTAGAGATGAAGAATGGCCTTCCTCATTTACCGCGTGGGCACGGGCAGGTGAATTTATCCTTCTTGAGACGTGGACGCTCAGGCAAGGCACCTACGTAGTAGACCTTACCACCACAATAATCAACATATCCAACCGTACTCGCAACGTGGCTCTCGAGGTTTTTCTTTCGCGGAGCCTGCGGGGACGAAAATCCTACCACGAATTCAAAGGACTTATGGCTCTGGAAAGGAAAAAATTAATCAAGGTAAAGCTGAAAAAACTCGGTGAGGTTCAGAGCTTTGGTGAAGGCCTTCAATGGATAGGTTTTTCTGACAAGTATTTTCTCATTGCACTGATACCTCAGGAAGCTCACGGGCTCGCTGCTAAGGCGAAGGCAACTGAGGGTATCGGCCAGGCGTTCGTTTATTATCCGGAAAGTGTGTTGCCCCCCGGGGGAAAGGTGTCTTTTACAACCTCAGCGTATCTGGGGCCAAAAAAAGAAGAGGACCTGAAAGCAGCGGGTGGCGGCCTGATCGAGTCACTTGAGCTGGGCATTCTTACAGGTCCCATGTTGAAGTTGCTCAAGTTGTTTTACCGCTTCACGGGTAATTACGGGCTGGCTATTATCATTCTTTCCCTCCTTGTGAAAATTGCTTTCTGGCCTCTCAGCCACATCAGTTATCGCAGTATGAAAAAAATGAAAGAAATTCAGCCGGTGCTCGAAGAGCTCAAAAAGAAATACGGGGATGACAAGGAAAAACTCGCCATGGAAACGATGGAAATTTACCGGCGTTACAAAGTGAATCCCTTTTCAGGATGCCTTCCGCTGATTATCCAGCTTCCTGTTTTTATTGCTCTGTATCGGGCGCTTCTCAATGCTATTGAACTGAGGCATGCTCCTTTTGTTTTGTGGATAAAAGATCTTTCTTCCCCTGATCTTCTGTTTACCCTCAATCTTCACGTTTTTGTTCTGCCCGTCCGACTCCTGCCCATACTCATGGGCGTTACCATGTACGCACAGCAAAGGCTTACGCCCACAGGTGGACAGGATCCATTGCAGTCCAGAATCATGAATTACATGTCACTCATATTTACGGTGCTTTTCTGGAATTTTCCTTCAGGATTGATGATTTACTGGGTTCTACAGAACGTGCTCAGCTTGTTGCAGCAATTATATGTGATGCGATCTTCATGAAGAAAGTCGTTCTTTTTACATTCATGACAATGATCAGCTCGTGTGGTTATACACCCAAATGTAAAGTCCCGCGTGAAGGAGAATTCGCCTTTCCTTTAAAAATGATTGTTCGAAATCAGAGGCTTTACGTGCTCAATACAGACGCAGGTACCCGTTACTGTTCCGGTTTTGTCTCTGTTTTTGCTCTGAATGGAGATGCTCGCCCCTCTTTTGTGAATCACATCTATCCTTTACCTCCGGAGGGGGGTTTCCCTTCCATGCTCGGTGGCTTTGATGTGGAAGGAGAAGACATGGTCGTATCAGACCGCAGGTACAGCCGGGTGATACTTACGTCTCTTGAATCCTATGAAGCAGAAAATTGTACACCCCCTGATTTTACAGAGGGGTGCTCTTCTTCTGTAATAGATACGTTTCGAGACCCCTTGGATGTTGAAATTACGCCGGATGGGTATCTTTTTGTTTCGTCTACGCCGTACGGAGAGGTCAGAATGTATACCAGGACCCTTACTTCGTACGTTTCGGCAGCCACGTATTCTTTTGTTTCGAATGTGACAGAAACAACCACCGCGTTTTTATCTCCGGCAGAGAACAGGATTTACGTAACCATTCGTGAGCGTCCTGATGTGTATTATTTTGACAATCAAAACGGGGAATGGAGCCTTACACATGGTCCGTCTCTGGAATATGGAGGCGTGTCTTTCGGTGGAGTTCGCAGAATTGTCCCTGCCGGAGACACGCTTTTAATACTTGCAACCTCTCCTGATTCTCTGATTGTTGCTGACAATGAGACCCTCACCTTTGAGAAAGTAGTGTACAGTGGTTCTCATCCCATCCACCTTGCAACGGACGGCCGTTTTATTGCAGTGGCTAATTTTACCGAAGATACCGTTTCTTTTTATCATTCTGAGTCGTTAAGCCCTCTGGGAACATTTCCGGTATGCCACGGCCCGGCATTCATTGTGGCTTCATCTGAGGCAGGGGTATTCTGGGTGTCATGCTTTTTTGAACACAGGGTGGTGGCCATCAACGTGGAGGGAGAAATCCAGTGGAAACTTCCCTGAAAAAAAGGTTGATTCTTGTTGTTTTTATCTTCCTCATCGGCTGCAGCGGTAAGGAAGAGTCCAGAACTCCTTTTTCTCAACCCGGTGATATTGCCGTGTATCAAGCGGAAGGGGAGGAATGGGTGGTGGTGGCAGAAAAGGACGCTCTGGCCCTGGTTAATGCAGAAGAAGGAGTAATAAAGGAGGTTGTTTCCGTGGATGGAGTCCCTCTTTTGTTGGCCGCTGAAGGTTCCAGTGCTTATGCAGTTGTGCGTACGCCGGAGGAATCCTTTGTGCTTTATCAGTACGCTCATCCGTTAAGCTTCGTGCGGAGTTATCAACTCCCTTTTACCATGGTTGCTCCGCTCGAACTGGTGAGTGCACAGGGACTTGTTGTTCTCGCAGGTGTGGAGAGTACAGGAGCCACCTTTATGGTGACCATGATTCACTCGGGTTCATGGGCTGCTCTTCAAAACATAGATTATGCTGGAGCAATGACAGATTCTCTGGGAATTCTTGTGGTAGAAAGATCGGGAAAAATTTATCTTGTCAGGGACGATGGAACTCTCTCTCCACTCTTTGATTCCGGCATTTCGTCTCCGTCAGCGGCGTGCGCATGTGCTTCATCACTCTGTATCGCCCGGGAGAATACAGTTTTTGTTTATGATAAAGATACGGGGATGCTGGTGGATACAATTGAGCTGGATGCACCTGTGATGCAATGCGGCACGATGGGCGGCATTGCATCCTTTATGGGAGATGGGGTCGAGGCTCCCGTGGTTTACGTGCTGGGAGCTGATGGACACATCTATTTCCTGGACACACTGCGCTGGTGTGAAAAGTCGCATCCCGTGCCAGGTATAACCAGTGTGAACGATATTGGAGATACAAATGATTATGTGCTTACAGTAGATGATGTCGACGAGTGCTCTGTGCAGACCCAGACGTGGACGATCACCTACGAAGGGTTTCACCCTTTCATGACGGGTATTACAGTATCCGTGTTCCCTGGGGGGATTACGGAACTGTCTGAGCAGTGGCAATATGATGTTGTTATGCCCGGGGATGAGGTGTATTTGCAGGACAGGTGGTATTCCGTAAGTGTTACAGGCCCGGGTTACATGCAGCTGAATCCTGAACCCGGTTTTACAGGGTCCTGTACAGCCACCGTGAGGTTGAAGGGTTTCAGTGTTTATGGCTCGCTTTCAGGTCTCCAGCACGGCAGGCTGGTGCCATCTCAGGCTTACACAGTGGATGATGGGAGCCTTACCTTTGCACTAACTCTTACGGGTGAGCCTGATCCTGGTGATTCCGTTACCGTTGCTTTCTATCGCAGAGACCCTCTTCTTCCTGTAAAGCTGTCTTCTCCGCCCGGGGGCCTGGAGGCATCAATGCTTTACGGCTGGCTGTACGTGACCACCCCGTACGATGGGTATCTCCGGATTATTAAACTGGAAAGCGAGGTGAAAGAGGTACTGGTGGGAAAATAATGAAAGGGGATACCATTGCTGCCCCGGCCACACCACCCGGTCGCGGTGCCGTCTCAGTGATAAAAATCAGCGGGGCAGAAAGTTTTTCACTTGTACACAAAATCAGCGATGTAAAGCACCTGGAACACCGTCGTGCCATTCTCTGTCGTATTATTCATCCTGAAACAAAGGACGTGGTGGACCAGGCGCTTGTTCTCCCTTTCAAAGCTCCCCACTCTCAGACCGGAGAAGACCTGGTAGAAATTCACCTGCACGGCAACCCCTTTCTGGTGAATATGGTGCTCAGACTCCTCTTTGAACATGGTGCACGCCCTGCCATGCCCGGGGAGTTTACGAGGCGGGCTTTTGAAAATGGAAAGATCGACCTTCTTCAGGCTGAAAGCGTTGCTGAAATTGTGGCCGCCGGGAGCGAAGTATGGCTTCGTCACTCAGCTCGGGCCCTTGTGGGAGAAGGAAGTGAAATTTTAAAAGAGATTCGGGAAAAACTTCTGCAGGCCGCTGTCCGGTTGGAGACGTACATTGAATTTCCAGAAGAGGAGGAGCCCGCAGCAATTACGGTTAGTGAAATTCGCAGCTCCATACTTTCACTAAAATCTCTTGTTGAGCGGGCAGTTCAGGGGTACAGGTTGCTCTCACGGTATCGCAGTGAAGGCAAAGTCGTACTCACCGGACCACCAAATGCAGGCAAGTCTTCTCTGCTCAACGCCCTTGTGGGATTTGAACGTGTTGTTACTTCGCCTGAAGCAGGAACAACCAGAGATTACGTTGAGGTCTTGCTTGATGCAGGCGGGGCAATGATTACAGCAGTGGACACTCCCGGACTTCGAGAGCCGGAAACGCCGGTGGAGATGAGGGGGATCGATCTTGCCCGCAGAGTGCTGAACGAAAGTCATCTTCTTGTCCTGGTTCTGGATGCATCGAAAGAACCCGGTGAAGAAGAGAAACGTGTGCTCGATGAAACAGAGACCCGGGACCGCATTATTGTTCTTAACAAGTGCGACCTTCCCCTTCGCTGGGATGAAAAAGAACTTGAAAACAGGAAAAGGTACAAGCTCGTGCGCACCTCCGCGATTACTGGAGAGGGTGTGGGCTTGTTGAGGAAGGCCATCGAGGAGTTTTTTCTTCCATCAGATGTGCCTGATGTGGACGTTGCTTTTGTAAGGGAAAGACAGTGCGCTCTTGCAGAAAAGGCGGCGGAGGCGTTAAAAAAAGCGGCTGAACACCTGAATTCAGGATTCGCTGATCTTGCTGCCGCGGAACTGAGGGAAGCCATGCGACTGCTGGAGGAAATCACCGGTGAAATCTCCACCGAGGAAGTGCTGAACACCATTTTTGCCACATTTTGTATTGGTAAATAGGAGGTGGATATGTATGTGCCCCGTTATGTATTTCTCACGAAAGGTGTGGGTGTACACAGAGAAAAATTGGCATCGCTGGAACAGGCACTCCGCAATGCCGGGATTGCACCGTTCAACCTTGTCAAGGTTTCCAGCATTATACCGCCGGGATGTAAATTGATCACCCGTGAAGAGGGCCTCAAAAAGCTTCATAAAGGCCAGATACTTTTTTGCGTGTTATCAGAAAACAGTTCCAACGAGCCTTTTCGACGCATCGTTGCGAGCGTGGGCCTGGCGTTTCCCAAAAAGAGTGATGTTCACGGTTACCTTTCAGAGCACCATGCCTTTGGTCAAACAGCACAGGAAGCAGGCGAGTACGCGGAGGATTTGGCTGCTTACATGCTCGCCACCACCCTCGGCGTGGACTTTGACCCTGAGCGCAGTTACGATGAGAAGCGGGAGGTGTGGCGGTTCAGTGGATATGAAGTGGATACCACTCATGTGGCAGTAGATGCCGTGTGTGAACAGGGTGGAGTCTGGACGACGGTTCTTGCTGCGGCAGTGCTTATTTGAACCAAAGGAGGATTTTTGAAAGATACGCGAGAGTCACAACCGTCGTTTCTGGGAGAGAACGCATCAGAAGAAAATGCCCGCGTCTTTATCATTCCTGTATGCTATGAACGAACGACAACCTGGCGTCGGGGCACTGGGAAGGCTCCCCTGCGTATACTCCAATCATCCGTTGAGCTGGATGATATAGATGTCTGTACAGGAAAGGATGTTTCACCCTTTGTCCATACCTGCACAATTGTAAAACCAGCTGATATCGCAGCACTGACAACATCTCTTTCACAAATCATCGGGTCTGCAAATGGTTTGCCACTTGTGGTGGGTGGTGAACATTCTGTTACAGTCGCTGCTGCCGGTGCATTCTCGCATCTGGGCATTAAACCCGGGAGCGTGGTTGTTTTTGATGCTCACATGGACGCATACGCAGATTACGGGGGACGACGCGATTCGCACGCCAACGTTGTGTACAATCTTGTGAGGGAATGGCACGATGTACCGCTGTTCCTTGCAGGGGTCCGCACCTGGAGTGCGGCAGAAAGAACGTTTGTTGAAGCTCACCCTCAAATTCACGTATGGTATAGTGACGGTCCATGCTCTTGGGCGGAAGCAGCAAGCAACAGCCTTCAGCTGTTGCACCCTCCCGTGTTCATTTCCATTGACCTTGACGTGCTGAACCCTTCGACCCTGCCGTGGGTGAGCAATCCAGTACCTGGAGGCCTGGATGTATCGCAGTTGCTGGCATGGGTCAGGCGGATTTTCTACCGATTTCAGGTGTGCTATGTGGATGTGGTGGAATACAGTCCTCCTCTCGAGGAAAAGACTTCTACAGACTTAACGGTTGCGTTTATCCTCAAGCAGATAATCGGGAGCTATCTTTCCTGTCCGAATTTTCAGAATCCGTAATCTTCAGATGAACCTTTTTCCTTTTTTTCACTGCCTGTTTTTTCTACCTGCACCTCTCCTTTAGCAATGGCTTCGGCTCGCTCTTTAATGGATTTGACGACCAGTGCTGCTGAGGAGAGCTGTATGGCGAGTTCGATATGTGGCTCCGCTTTCAAAATGGATTTTACCAGGAATCCCATGGACCTCAGGTCCGAGTAAACAGTGTACATAGCCACCGTTTTTTTGCCGCCTTCCACCGGGTAAAGCCGCCAGGCACCGGTGACTTCCTTGAGGTCTCCCTTGACAAGGTACCACTCGTCGTAATACTTCGAGCGGTCAAGGAGGTGAAATAAACGGTAGTACACCCGCATGGAAATGATCGTGAACTTGAATTTGAGGTTGTAATCTACCACAGCCGTATTTTCCGTGCGTTCGACCACTTTTACATCCTTTGTCTGGGGCATAAATTCCTCGTAGCGATCCCAGTCCGTAATGACATCCCAGACAATGTCGGGAGAAGTGTTTACCACGCCTGCAGCAGTGACAAAGAGGGGTTCGCTCGGGTCTTTTACGGGATGCACGATGGTCATCTCACCCTCGCCGATAACATGGGCAATTTCTTCCGCATTCAGCGCCTTGAACTGGGGTATTGATATGCGCGGTTTTTCTTCTTCACCGCCTGATGCGGGAAGAGCAAAGACCAGCAACAATGCTACTGCACACATTTCTTTTTTCATGACCAGCCTCCCCACATGGTGAATAATGAATGCAATTTAGCAAACCATTACCGCCGGGTCAAAGTAAAAACTTTTCAAAAGAGATTCTTTTCAATACAATCCCATGACCATGCATGTATGCGTGATTTTCGGCACCCGTCCCGAAGCCATAAAACTCGCGCCTGTGGTGAAGGCCCTGCGCCGTGCAAGGGTAAGGCAGAGCATTGTAATTACTTCTCAGCATTCGGAAATGCTACAGCAGGTGCTGGATATTTTCCGCATTCGTCCTACGAAGGACCTGAAGGTGATGAAGCCAAACCAGAGTCTGGATTACATCACTGCTGCAGTGCTCAGGCGGGTCTATGCCACCCTTGAGGAGCTGAAACCTCACGTTGTGCTCGTGCAGGGTGATACCACCACTGCATTTGCAACTGCACTGGCAGCATATTACCAAAAGATAAAGGTCGGCCATGTGGAAGCCGGGCTCAGGACGTACGACATTTACAGTCCCTTTCCCGAAGAAGTCAACAGGCGCCTTATCGCTCCCCTTGCTCAATTTAATTTTGCACCGACACGACGTGCGGTGGCCAATCTTCTTCGGGAAGGTGTTGCCGAAGAGTCGATATTCATTACAGGCAATACTGTTGTGGATGCACTTCAGTATATCTCTTCACGGGTAAAGGGGCCTTCTAATCCTGTAGCAGCACGTGCAATGGAAGCCGAGCGGCTTGTACTTCTTACCACCCATCGACGCGAAAGTTTTGGCCCTGATATGGAGGATATTTTGCTGGCTGTCAAAACACTGGCACGCAGATTTCCAGAAGTCACGGTGCTGTTCCCCGTGCACCCTAATCCCAACGTGAAGAGGCCCGCACAACTGATTTTGAAAGGACTCCCGAACGTTCTTACGGTGAAGCCGCTGCCTTATACTGACCTGGTGTGTTTGATGCGCAGCGCCTATCTCATACTGACAGATTCAGGAGGCATTCAGGAGGAAGCCCCCACGTTCGGTAAACCCGTGCTGGTATTGAGGAAAAAAACAGAGCGTCCTGAAGGGATTGAGGCAGGTGTCGCCCGGCTGGTGGGAACGGACAAGAAACGCATTGTTGAGGAAGCGACACGCCTTCTCACGGATAAAGAGGCCTATGTACAGATGTCACGGCCGGCCAATCCATACGGTGATGGGAAGGCCTCCGAGAGAATCGTGGAAGTGATAAAGACGGGTCGCCTTTCTCAGCCTTTCCAGCCTTTTGAGTAAGCTTTAAAAATTTCCAGTGCAATAGTATCAGGATGGAGGGTCGCATCCACTTTTATGTGGGCATGCTGACGATAAAGCTTTTCCCTTACAGCAAACTCGTCCTTCAGTGTGGTGGAAGAGAGAAGAAGGAAGCCACGGGGGCGCTGTCCCCCGATTCGCTTCCACCATTCTTCAAGACTCAGATACAACCATACCACGAACCCCGAAGATTTTGCTCTTTCCATGGCATCGCGATGATATACCACGGAACCACCGGGTGCGAGCACCCTTTTCTCTCCCAGACATTCTAAAAAGATTTGTCCTTCCTGTTTGGAGAACTCTTCCGGGCCTATCTCCTCCAGTATGGTGTCGAGATTCTTGCGAAATCGTGCCTCCATGACCCTGTCTGTGTCAATGAACTGGAAGTCCAGTTTCTTTGCGAGGATCGAGCCCACCGTGCTTTTGCCAGCACCTGCAATCCCAATAAGAATAACAGGTATCTTTTTTGTAGCGCTCATAACGTTAGAAGGTGACACATTTGTTGATTTTTCCTGCGTGTTTATCTCACAGCGTCAACTATACCTGCAACAGAGCAAACAGGCAAAGAGACAGCTTTTATTTTACAGGCCTGAAGTATTTGATGTCGTGAATTGTGCCTTTTCTTTCTTCCCTCCACACTGCCTTCACGCGCATGCCCACGTGCACATCCTTGAAATCAATCTCGTCAAGTCTGTGGTGAAGCTCTGTATCGCATCCGTCAAGAACGATAAGGGCATAACAGTATGGAGGCTTTGTGGGCTGGCCTATGAAAGGCATGTATACGATTGTAAAACTTTTGACAATTCCTTCGTCTTTTACTTCGACCCATCCTTGGATATCGGCAAAACACCATCCGCAGTAGGGCCGCGGAGGAAGAAATGTACGGCCGCATTTTCCACAGCGGGTCGCCATTATACGGCCCTGACGCAGCCCTTCGTAGAACGTGCCGTACCATTTGCCGTACCTGTATTTATAGGGAAATGTAAACACTTCCTTAATTTCTGTGATGCGTTCCACGTCAGAGCCTCCTTGCAATAATGTCAGTAATTCGTCCTTCTGGAGCCTCTTTTAAGCTGAGCCTTACCCTTACCCCTTTTTCAAGTCCCTTGTCCGCCAGAAGCAAGGCAGAGCCGTAAAACCCCCCTGTCTTTACAAAGACCAGATCATGCGCTTTTCGTGGCAGCGGTACTACCAGTACAATCTCCCACACGTCGGGCACCTTCACCCACCTCCAGCGTGATGCTCCACACTGTTCACACAAATCCAGCGGCGGAAAAAAGCGGGTTTGACACTTTTCGCATTCGACGCCCATTAATTGTCCGTCCTTGAGATACCCCAGGAAGGTACCCACCACCTCACCTGTGGTAAATGTGTAAGGAATTCTCAGGTCGACCTGAAGGATGGAATCTTCGCGAATCATCACCCTTCCTCCGCGGACATGAGCATGAGTGCGTGAAACTGCACCCACCCTCCCCATGCGTGGGCAAGGGCGGTTTTGACACCGTCTATTTGTATCGGTCCTGCCTTCTGCATCACCTGCTGTGCAGCTTCCACCTGCCGGATCATTCCTGAGGCACCGATGGGGTTGCTGGAGATCACTCCGCCGGACACGTTTACGGGCAATTTTCCGTCACGAAGGGTTATGCCCTCTTCAATAAGGTGCGGTGCCTTGCCATCCTCTGCAAACCCCATGGCCTCCAGCCATATGAGTTCCTGAGACGCGAATGCATCGTAAAGCTCCACCAGGTCAATGTCTTTCCACGGGTCAGTAATGCCTGCTGTAGAGTAGACCTTTTTTGCCGCCTGGCGCAGTGCTTTAACGGTGACAATATCCACTCCCGGGTACCAGGCACCCTCTGCGGTTGTAGAAACTCCTTTTATCCACGCCGGTCGCTTGCACAGGTTCTTTGCACGTCCGGCTTCTGCAAATACGATGGCGGCGGCCCCATCTGAAGTGGGACAGCAGTGATGAATCCTGAGGGGACTGACCACGTAGGGGCTGTTTCTGATATCTTCCAGGCTCAATTTCTGGCGGAGGTGGGCCCGCGGGTTGTCCACGGCGTTATTTCTATTCTTGAAAGCCACGAGGTCGAAGTGTTCCTCTTTAACAGAAGGATGACGTGCCATGTATTCGGTGGCCTGAAGGGCGGCAAGGGCCGGTGCGCCTGCAGCAAAATCCCTGCCCCAGAAAGGATCATAGCATGCAGAAAGCGAATACTGAGGTTCTCCTTCGGAAAGTTTTTCAAAGGTTACGGCAAGAGCGATATCAGCAGCTCCTGAAGCAACAAGATAAAAGCCTCCAATACCCGTAGAGCCTCCTACTGTGCCACCTGTATGAATGCGGAAGAGAGGTTTGCCCTGTGCGAACACTGCAGATGCAAGCCACGCTTCAGGTTGATTGATGCCTTCAAAGGTCTCCGGCGCGTTACCAACAACAACGGCTTCCACGTCCCTGGGCTCTATTCCCGCATCTTCAAGTGCACCGCGTGCAGCTTCGTTTACCAGTCCGAAAAGGTTTACGTCCGTGCGTCTGAGCACGTGTTTCGTCTGGTAAACACCGATGATGGCAACTTTCCTCATGAAACTTTCTCCAAAACGACAGCCGCGTTCAACTGCATGAGCGGTCCTGACCACCCGTGAGCGAGTGCACAGGTTCCATCTGGTGCGTTATCAAGGCGTTTTACCGCTTCGGCCACACGCAAAAGCCCGGCGGTACCGGTGGGATGGGCGCAGGTGTTTCCTCCTGATGGGTTGACGGTCAGGGAGCCTTTAAGAAAGTCCTCTATCCCTTTTCCGGGAGACGAGAAGCCGGATATTTCCAGCAGAGGACCGATCATGTATGTACAGGGTTCTGAGAATTCCACGAAATCCACCTTTTCCCTGGAGCACTCAGCAGATGCCAGTGCTTTTTCGCAGGCCTTCTGGAATGAACCGAGAATATTTTGCAGGCGGTGTCCGAGGTAATGAGTGTGGGTGGAAGCACCGAAGCCCTTTATGCTTGCAACAGGGCGCAACCCGTGTTCTTCCGCAAATTCAGCAGTACATACAACGAGCGCGACTCCACCGTCACTGTCAGGGGGAAGATCCATTTGCCTGAGGAAGCCCGCCACAGCGGGACTCCTTTCGTATTCCTCGTAAGAGGGAACTTTTTTCTCATGGGCGGTGGCGTTTCCTGCTCCTCTTTCCCGCAGTGCCTTTAAAAGCTGGTAGCCGGTCTCGGGTGTCCGCCAGCTTTTGTCCACCAGTGCCTCAGCAAGCACCGCGGCTCCAATGTGATCGTCCAGTTCGAGGGGACGCTGGTAGAAGGGATCGAACGCGAGGTTGTTGAAAAGCCGGGGTTCGCTTTCGGAACTCATGGCATATCCCGCCACAAGTACACATCGGGCAAGCCCGGTTCTTATCCTCAGTGTCGCGTAAAAAAGAGAGTATATTCCGTCATCCGAGACCTTGCTTTCTTCCTTCAGGTTGCCTCCAAGGCCGTCCACCACGTGAAGGGAAGATATGCCCTTACCGTCAAGCCAGTCGTAGTTTGTATGGATAAGAGCGTCGATTTTTTCCTGTTGAAGCCCGGCATGCTGAAGCGCGCCCTTTGCAATTTCGTATATGAGGTCGTGCACGGTGTCGTGCCTGACACCATGGGGTGAGATGTAGTACCCGGCAATGTAAACAGGAGTGTCCACGGCCATAAATGGTATGGTCTGAAAATGTTTACGTCAAGTAAAGCCCTCAAGGGGTAATGTATTATTTTATGTGTCATGAGATAAAGAGGGATGAGCCCTCATGGAAGAAATAACGGTGGTAGATACTTGCCGCGCGGGTCTCTTCGGCAATAGCGGTGCCCGAAATGATTGTTTTCCCCTCGCCATGAGAGAGAACAATGTTGAAGGTAATTTCTTACATTTCGAGGTGGACTCAGAATGTTGACATCCCCTTATCCCTTTCAGGGTCAAGACTTTTGACACACCTGGGGGTTGTCCAGGTTGTTGAAGTTTTTGCCCAAGATGCACCCACTCACCGGTGCGTATCGAATGAGCCCCTGTTCTCCCTGTTGAAGGGCCTGTTTTAACTCGAGAGTGGATCTCGCAATACGCTGATAATCCGGAATGAATGTGAGGTCTCCACCCAGTTTCAAATATGTCTCTGTAGGAGCAATTAACAGGATTTTTTGTTTCCGGCAGTACCGGGCAAGGTAGGAATATGACTCTGGTGTGAGGACGAGCGGGTCAAGAATTGTGAAAAGTATCTCCACCTGTTCTGCCACCTGCTTGAATCGCACGAAGATACCTGAAGGATTGAGTCCAAGAATGGGTATTACGTCGAACCCGTTGGTTTCCATGACCATTCGGAAACGGCGCATGTATTCGTCGGAAATTCCGTAAGAATACGGCAGGGCCACGCGCTTGCGTGAGGTTAGCTTTTTGATGATTTTTACCGCATCTTCTGGCGCGGGATAGGTAACCACAGCATTCACTGTTTCGGAGTTCTGGAAAAGATAAGGTGATAGCGAGTACATGAGCACGAGCGGTGAAGAAAAGGCATCTCCAATGATGGACTTGAGCCTTCCGTATCCCACGACAATGGAATGGTCCTGGAGTTTTGACGTTTTTTTTGCAATTTCCACCTTGCACTGGCATGCCTTTTCCAATGCATTTACAAAGGGCTCGCACAGTTTCGGAGAATCGGCGTTGAAAACGGTCAACTTTTCTGTAATACCCGGGGCAGCGGATACCAGAAATGCCAGCACGGTTGCCGTGGATAAAAATTTATTTTTGGAGCCGCCTTTTCTCATCCCGGCAGTTGCACCTTATAAATTTTGATTGGCACCCCCCTTTTATTTATTATCTATGGTGACAGGATTTTTCAAGAAAGTCAATGTGTTTTACGAACAATAATTATTTGTCCGGTTCCAGAATCTCGATGTCTTCCACGATAATTTCTTTCCCGTATTTTTTGTGTTCTTGGAATACCCCTGTAACACTTACGCGTTTGCCGTGCATATAACGGAATTGAATGCCTATACCTTCAAGATACTTCCGCGTATCTTTAAATACAACGAGAGGAAGTTTCTTCGTGTTTTTCAACGCGATGATAATGGTTTGTCCCACATTAATGACCTTGTCAACAACACCCGTAATTTTTACTGTTCGCCCGTTCAAC
>JAJRZV010000065.1 GCA_024275095.1 bacterium
AAATCCAGGCATTCCCGTGGGAAATCAGCGCCGCTGAGGTTGCTGCGTTTCAGGCGGGTCTCTTCCCCAATCCAGAGCTGGAGGTGGAAGTAGAAAACATCGCAGGGTCCGGCCCTTACCGGGGAATTTCAGGACTGGAGACCACTGTGTCTTTATTCCAAACAATACCCCTGGGAGGAAAACTCTCCAAAGCTCGGCGTGCATTGCTACAGAACAAAAAAGTGCTCCAGTGGGAGCTTGAAATAAAAAAGCAAGAAATTATTTCAGAAGTCTTTACTACCTTCATGCACCTTCTTGCTGCACAGGAAAAAGTTCGGCTCCTTGAAAGCATGAAGGAAGTGGCACATCAGGTGCTTAAAGATGTTGCACGTCGGGTCAGCGCGGGAAAAGTACCTGTTGTAGAAGAAATACGAGCCAGCAATTCGCTCTCCCAGGTGAGCATTCAGTTGAACATCGCGCGTGAGAAACTTCGGGCCGTCCGCAAACACCTCTCTTTCTTGCTGGGATATTCAGAACCCTTCTTCAAGCGTGTAAAAGGAAATCTCGAACAGATACGGAGTATGCCTCCCATTACATGCCTTAAAGAACATCTCTCGGAAAGTCCCGCAATGATAAAAGTACGTGAACAGGTCAAGCTTGCTGAAAAGGTGATTGAACTCGAGGAAGCAAGAAAAATTCCTGATTTGAATATCGGCGGTGGATACCGCTGGATCAACGAAACAGGAGATGGTGCAGCGGTTGTCACTCTATCAATAGACATTCCTTCGTTTGACCGCAATCAGTGGGCGAGGAAAAGCGCTTATTACAAATTGCGCAGCGCCCGGGAACACCAGCGGAGCGTTTACCTCGCGCTTTATTCAGCTCTTGTCAGCGCATACACGTCCGCTTCATCGGCTCTGAAGGAAATCAATGCATTGAAAAAAGACATTCTGCCACGAGCAAAAGAAATATTTGAGGAAATCCGCAAAGGATACACCAGCGGGAGATTCACCTACCTGGACGTCCTGGACGCTCAGAGGACACTCATGGAAGCACATCTGATATATATGGAAGTACTCAGTACATACCACGAAGCCCATGCTGATCTGGAAAAGATTTTCGGCAAAGAAATCGAGGTTCTCTGTAACAAGGACTCACATTCACAGGAAGGAGGAAAGAAATGAAAAACAAAAAAATTCTTATCCTGGTGTGTGTGTTGCTGGTGGGGATACTCGGCGCATTTCAGGTACTGCTCACACGACATTACTGCAATGCACTTTCTGAAACCACGACCACCGGTGCATCACCCACCCATCACGATGAAGAAGCGGAAATTATCCGTTTAAGTGCACAGGAAAAAGAGGAATTCGGCATCCAGGTGCAACGTGCATCTGAAGGAGAGCTGGACCTTTACGCTGTCATGCCTGGAGAAGTGGTTTACAACGCAGACACGGTGGCACATATTGTACCCCGCTATCCAGGAGTAGTACTGGAGGTCAAAAAAAATATTGGTGACCACGTAAACCGGGGAGAGGTGGTGGCTGTTATTGAAAGTAATGAATCCCTTGTGCCTTATCCTCTAAAGTCTCTCATCAACGGTGTGGTAGTAGAAAAGCATATTACACTGGGTGAAGTGCTCACAGAAGATACGGTCGCTTATGTGGTTGCCGACCTCAGCACTGTATGGGTGAACCTTACTCTTTATCAAAAAGACATCCCTTTCGTAAAAATAGGACAGGATGTAGTCATACATGCCGGTGGTGAACTGACTGCAAAAGGCAAAATTTCCTATATCAGCCCGGTGGTCAATGAAGATACGAGAACGGGCATTGCCCGGGTGGTCCTTCGCAATTCCCGGGGATTGTGGAAACCTGGAATGTTTGTTACAGCACGTGTTCTGATAGGGAAGACCCGTGTAAAAGTGCGCGTTCCACTCAGTGCTATCCAGCAGGTGGACGAAGACAACGTTATATTCGTCAAAAAAGAGGAAAACGAGTTTGTACCCCGAAAAGTTCACCTGGGCAGAAAAGACAGGAAATACGCAGAAATTACAGAAGGTCTCAATCCCGGAGAGGAATACGTAGCTCGAGGAGCTTTTTTCCTCAAATCAGAACTGCTCAAAGCCTCCTTCACTGGAGGACACGCACATTAAAAAGGAGGAAGTACAATGATAAAATTTATAGAGTTTTCCTTGCGCAACCGCCTGCTTGTAGTATCCCTGGCTGTACTAATGTTAGCAGGTGGTTACGCTGTATATAGAAATCTACCCATAGAAGCATTTCCGGACGTTTCTCCTGTGCTCGTACAGGTATTTACTGAAACCCACGGGCTCGCACCTGAAGAGGTCGAGAAATACGTCACGTTTCCGGTGGAAGTGGCAATGATGGGACTGCCCAACCTCAAACTCATTCGATCGGTGTCCAACTTTGGATTATCCGTGGTCAACATTTATTTTGAAGACGGTACGGATATCTACTTTGCCAGGCAGGTGGTCAACGAACGCCTTCAGGAAGCAAGAGAGCAGATTCCTGAAGGATTTGGTGAACCACAAATGGGCCCTATATCTTCTTCCATGGGGCTGATACTCTTTTATTACTTAAAAGACGAATCAGGGAAATACTCCCTCGAAGAACTGCGTACAATCCAGGACTGGATCATCAAATACAACCTTCAAAACATTCCCGGCGTAACCGAAGTGTTAAGCATAGGTGGTTACGAAAAACAATTCCAGGTAATCGTCAATCCCTTTGCCCTTCTGCGTTACGATCTCACAATAAACGAGGTTATTGAAAAAATCCGCGCCAACAACCTCAACGTGGGAGCGCAGTTTCTCGTGAAAAACAGAGAAGAATATATTGTCCGTTCAGTAGGACTTGTTAAGGGCACAGAGGACATAGAAAACATTATTCTCAAATCCGTAGATGGAGTGCCCGTCTTTCTCAAAGATGTAGCTGAAGTGAAAATCGGCGGCGCCATCAGGCGCGGGATTCAAACAATGAACGGCGGGAAGGAAGTAGTGGCTGGAATGGTCATCAAACTCTACGGTGAAAATTCCTCTACAGTAATTGAACGTATTGAAAAAAGGCTTGAAGAAATAAATCGCATGTTGCCCGAAGGAGTAAAAATAGCACCTTATTATGAACAAAAATCTCTTATTGAATCGTGTGTATCCACTGTTACCACCGCACTCGGCCAGGGAATAATATTAGTCATCTTTGTTCTCATGTTGTTTCTTGGAAGTTTCAGACCCGGGCTGGTTGTCGCCCTTTCCATTCCCTTTTCCATACTTTTTGCAGCTATCTGGATGAGATATTTCGGTATCACAGCAAATCTCATGTCCCTGGGAGGGCTTGCCATTGCTATTGGCATGATGGTGGACGGAACGATTGTGATGGTGGAAAACGTGGACCGAATGCTCCGCTCTGCCGAACCAGGAGACAGCAAACTCCGTATCGTCATGCAAGCATGTAGTGAAGTTGCACGTCCTATTACATTTGCGATTATCATCATCATTGTCGTGTTCCTTCCGCTGTTTACCTTGAAAGGTGTAGAAGGAAAAATGTTTCGGCCGCTTGCGTACACAGTAGCTCTTGCCATGTTCGGCTCTCTTGTTTTCGCCGTTTTTATCGCACCTCCACTTGCTTCACTGTTCGTGAAAGTAAAAACCGCTTCCAATAACACGGCTCCAAAAAATCAAGGAACAGGATGGCTTCTCAGAAAATACCAGCCTCTTGTTGAATTCTTCGTAACCCACTGGCGTTCGTCAATTGGTTTCGCAATCGCACTTACGATTATTGGAATAATCGTTTTTGGTAGACTGGGATCCGAATTTACTCCTACGTTGCAGGAAGGCACCATCGTTGTAAGGCTCACTATGGCACCTTCAATCTCTCTCGAAGAAGGAAGTAAGGAAATTGTCAAAATCGTGGAAAAACGCCTGCTCAAAATTCCAGAGGTAAGTGGTGTAATCACCCGCATCGGTCGTGGAGAAGTCGGTGCTCATACCGATCCTGTCAACAATGCTGAAATGTACATCCTGCTCAAGCCCCCACATACATGGGAAAGAGCAAAATCACAGGAAGACATTGAAAGAATTATTCGGCGGGAACTGGGTGAAGTCCCGGGAGTGCTTATCAACCTCACCCAGCCCATAGAAATGACTGTAGATGAATTGCTTGAAGGAGTCAGGGCTCAGCTTGCCATAAAGATATTCGGAGACGACCTCCACGTGCTCGAAAAAAAAGCAGAAGAAATTGCTGCAGTAATAAGAGAAATCCCAGGAGCTGCGGACGTACAGCGAGACCAGGTTTCCGGTACACCTCAAGTAGTTATATTGCCGGATAGAGAAAAAATCGCTCGATACGGCATTAACATTCAGGATGTACAGGGAACCATAGAAGCTGTAGTGGGCGGCGTGGAGGCAAGTTACGTATTTGAGGGAGTACGCCGGTTTGCCGTTTACGTACGTTTCGCACCTGAGTTCAGAAACACCTCCGAGGATATCGGTAACATCCTCATCCGTTCCTCAAGCGGGGTAATGGTACCCTTATCCCAAATTGCAGAAATAAAGGAAGTCACAGGCCCGCGTCAAATTACCCGGGAAAATGGGCAACGATTCATCACCGTACAGTGTAATGTCGTGGATCGCGATATCGGTTCATTCGTGAACGAAGCACAGAGAGCCATCCGTGAAAAAGTGGAATTACCATCCGGATACTTCGTAACCTGGGGAGGCCAGTTTAAGCTTCAGCAAGAAGCAAACCGGAGACTGGCTGTGGTGGTTCCCGTTACCCTGCTCATCGTTTTCATCCTGCTTTATTCCAGCTTCAACTCCATGAAAAATTCACTTCTCATTCTGCTCAACATTCCACTGGCATTGGTCGGTGGCGTAGTAGCACTCTGGCTCAGCGGTCAAAACCTATCAGTACCTGCATCTGTGGGATTCATCGCACTATTTGGCATAGCACTGGAAAACGCGATGGTTCTGGTTACCTATATTAACCAGCTTGTACGTGAAGGATTACCACTTAAAGATGCGTGTATAAAAGGAGCGTGCCTCAGATTGCGTCCGGTACTCATGACAGCCCTTACCACCGCTCTTGGGCTTATTCCCCTGCTCTTTTCTCACGGGACGGGGAGTGAAATACAGCGTCCCTTAGCTACCGTCGTCATCGGTGGATTACTCACTTCCACCGCTCTGACTCTGCTGGTTATTCCCGCTCTTTACCGCTGGTTTTCAATAAAACCCGAAATTGAGGCAATACTTGATTAAATGGAGGTGAAAACCATGAAAGAAGTCAAGGCTTATATTAAACCCTACAAGCTCTCCGCCGTAACACAGGCTCTCAGAAAAATGAAGGGCATCACCGGAGTAACCGTTACAGAAGCCCGGGGGTTTGGAAGGGGAAGAGCAAAAGATGCGAGAGATAAAATTATTAAGGACTTTATTGACTACGTTCCCTGTGTAAGGGTTGAAGTCATCTGCAAAGACAGTCTTGTAAATGATGTGGTCAATGCCATTGAAAAAGCAGCCCACACCGGGCTTCGGGGCGACGGTAAAATCTACGTGATTCCTGTTGAAGAGGCAGTACGCATCAGCACAGGGGAAAGGGGAGAAGACGCTGTGTAAACAATTCACTCATCACATCTGAGCCTTAAACTATTGTTCCGACAGCCAAAACTCTGCCTCTACAAATGCGAAGTACATGACACTCCCAGAGCAAACGAC
Organism: bacterium; assembly: GCA_024275095.1. Lineage (GTDB taxonomy): Bacteria > JAJRZV01 > JAJRZV01 > JAJRZV01 > JAJRZV01 > JAJRZV01. Next base: position 5,708 of record JAJRZV010000065.1, read on the forward strand.
ACAAGCATTGTTCCCATTGCCTTGTTTCCACTTTATGAGAGTATCTGACTGCTCATCCTTGATCCCCTGGCATTGAATTCTTCAGGACACTCCTTGACTGATATGCTTAACTCTTCACCCGTGCCCAATACTTGAAACAGAACAAAAAGAGAAATTTATTCATCTGAGACAGGACTTTTTGACGGCACCAAATGGTATTTAGGTCTCGTTCGTAATCACCCCACTTTTTTGAATCTGGCGATTAATGCAACTAAAACACTTCCGTGCACCGCAAGCGTTCATCAGATCCGAGTGATCGTCTGCTCCCGATGGCACGCTACATTCTTCCCGGTCGCGCAGGCGTAACAATCCGTCAGATAGCCGGAACTTTACCTCAAAGAATGCCTGGCCGGACATGAAACAGATAGAAAGCAAAAAACAATCATGGAACTTCATGTGGGCGTGACACAGGAATCCGTCGTCTGGGTCTTCCAGTTTTGGAGAACCGGTGAAAGTGCTTGAGCCTCCTTCACTCCAGCAGGAAATTAAAGAAAAGACCCGGAAAATTTCAGGTTATCACAGCGGTGATTGATCGATTATATTCCCTTGCCATTTAAGCAAAAATCTCTTCATACCCCGGGCGGCACGACGCTTGAGTATCTTGATAATGAACAAAGTTTACTGTATTGTTCACCTAATTTCTTGTCGAAGGAGCCCAAATTGGATATTGCACATCTCTTTTTCATTATTGTGGCCATTCTCGTCAGTGCCAAGGTGGGGGGCGAGTTGGCAGAGCGAATCGGCCAGCCCGCTGTACTCGGAGAGATGATCGCGGGTGTAATTCTCGGCCAGAGCGTTTTGGGCGTGATTCCACCCCACGCAGAAGTGCTTGAAGTACTTGCCGAAATTGGAGTGTGCATACTCCTTTTCGAAATTGGTCTCGAATCCGACGTTAAAGAACTGCTGCGGGTGGGTGTGGATAGTTTTCTCGTTGCAGTTGTAGGCGTTACCATGCCGTTTCTCTTCGGGTACCTTGTCATTCATTACTGGGCATATTTCTGGACAATCGGTGAATATTCAGGACACGAGCTCACAGCACTCGCCATCTTCACCGGGGCCACGCTAACGGCAACTTCGGTGGGAATCACCGCCCGGGTTCTTTCAGACCTCAAAAAACTCAGTACATCCGAAGCAAAAATCATTCTCGGCGCGGCTGTATTCGACGACATTATAGGGCTTGTCATTCTGGCTGTGGTCAGTGCCATGGTGGTAAAGATTGAAGCCGGGGAAAACGTCGCATCAGTTCTCTCCTTCTGGTTCATTGCAAAAAGTTTCATTATAGCCATGGGATTTATCGTGGTTGCCGTGGTTCTCGGACTTATTTTTGCGAAACCCCTCTTTGATCTTGTCGAAAGGATGCGGGTGAGGGGATTTCTCATTGTAACTGCTTTCTCCCTGGCCCTGCTCGTTGGAGCGCTGGCGGATGTGGCGGGTTCTGCCATGATTATAGGGTCATTCGCTGCAGGACTGGTTCTGTCCCGAACCAACCAATTCAATGTGATCGAGGACCGTATCAAACCCGTGGCAGATATTCTTACACCTTTCTTCTTCGTAATGGTGGGCGCTATGGTTGATGTAAAGATTTTCAATATCTATAATCCCGAAATGCTCGAATACCTTCTCATAGGGTTGGCGCTACTTGTTATTGCCATAATAGGAAAAATGATGAGCGGCTTTGGCATTGTTAAGAAAGGAGTTAAAAGATTGCCGGTAGGCGTGGGCATGGTGCCCCGTGGAGAGGTGGGGCTTATTTTCGCCAGTGTAGGGCTTAAATCGGGGTTGCTGACAGTTCCCATGTACTCATGTGTCACCTTTGTAGTCATGATGAGCACCTTTGTCACACCGCCCGTGCTCAAGGTGGTATTTGCACGCGTAGGAGGTGAAGGAGAATGATTGTCATTCAATGGCAGTACTTTTTGATTTTTACCATAACATTTGCCATTACGGCATTCTTTCTGCAAAAGTTTCTCATATCGGACATGTTGAAGGTTTTTCAAAAGCGTGACGCGCTTTCAGAAGGCGTGCTGGAGGAAGCGAAATCTCTTCGAGAAGAAGCGCTTGCAGTGCTTGCGGAAATAGAAGAGACAATAAACACGGCACGCCGGGAGGCTCAGGAAAAAGCCCGGTCTCTAATAGAAGAAGCCTCGGCACGCGAGAAAGAAATTATTTCTGTAGCAAGGGAAGAGGTAAAAAAAGAACTGGATAAAATTCGCGAAGAAATCGCCCGCGAGGCGGAAAGGGTCAGAGAACAACTCATTCAAGAAGTCGAAAGCATGGCACAGCAGGTGGTTGAGAAAATTTTGGAAAGGAAGGTGGCCTGATGGCTTGGGACATCATTGCCATTGCTGCTGCATTCGGAAGCACCGGCGCAGAAGGATCCTTTTTTTCAATAAACCTGATCTGGTCCGTACTGAATTTTCTCATTTTTATCGCGCTTTTATACTTGCTGACACGGCGACAGGTGAGAGAGCTTTTCATGACAAGACGCAACCATCTGGCAAAGGCCATAGAGGAAGGACAAAAGCAGAAAGAGGAAGCAGAACGTCTTTACGAGGAAGCTCTAAGGCGCAAGGAAACCCTTGAGGAAGAGATTAAGTCCATTGTGGATGCGACTTCACGGGATGCTGAAGTAATGGCTCAGCGAATTATCAATAATGCTGAAGCTCTTGCAGAGAAAGTGCGCAAGGAGTCTGTCCGTCTTGCCGAGGGAGAGGTCAGCAGGGTCAAGCGCGTTCTTGTAGAGGAAGTTTCACACATAGTGGAAAAACGAGCCCGTGAAATACTCCAGGAGCACCTTCGCCCTGAAGACCACGAGCGGCTTGCTTTTAAAGTGATAGAGGAACTGGAGGAAGGGAAATGATTGGCGGTTCTGTAGCACGACGCTATGCAAAAGCACTGGCCATGGTAGCGGGGGAAAAAGGTCTGTGGGATGAACTCATGGAGGACCTTAAAGCACTTCTACCGTTCTGGAACACAAAGGACATTATGAATTTTATACATGAGCCGTCTCTTTCCCGGCGTGAGAGAGCCAAGGTTGTTGTGAACATTGCAAAGGAGATGGGGCTCAACGAAATGATAAAAAACTTTCTTGAGCTTCTTGCTCTTAAAGGACGACTTGAATTCTTTCCCGACATCGTTCGAGAGTTTGAAAAGGTCTGGGAAGAGGAGCGCAAACGCGTACGCGTGGTGGTACGCACTCCACAAAAACTGAGCGACCGTCTGCGCAGCAGACTTGCTACAGCAGTAAAAAATCGTACCGGCCGAGAGCCCATCATTATGGAAGTCATCGACGAGGAACTCCTCGGTGGCATTACAGTAGAGATTGAAGGATGCGTGTACGATGGCAGTGCCGCGTCCATGATCAAAAAGTTTGTGGAATCGCAGGATACGAACATTTAAAAAAGGAGGTTGACCTTGAGACTGAAAGCAGAAGAAATAAGCAGGATTCTCAAGGAACAGATTGAAAAGACTGCCAAAGTTGTAGAAACCGCAGAAACAGGAACCGTTCTTTCAGTGGGAGATGGCATCGCGCGTGTCTACGGGCTTGATAACGTAATGGCAGGTGAGCTGGTAACCTTCCCAAATGAGATCTTCGGCATTGCGCTGAACCTGGAAGAGGACAATGTGGGTATTGCTATCCTCGGCGAGGACTACGAAATCCACGAAGGAGACGTGGTCAAACGTACGGGACGCATTGCTCAGGTGCCGGTGGGCGAAAGTGTCATCGGTCGCGTGATCAATCCTGTGGGAATACCTCTGGACGACAAGGGACCCATCGAAGCAGATGAGTATCGCTTCGTAGAAATTAAAGCACCTGGCGTGGTCCAGCGTCAGCCGGTTAAAGAACCGCTCCAGACAGGGATCAAGGCGATCGACGCGATGATTCCCATTGGTCGTGGTCAGAGAGAGCTCATTATTGGTGACCGCCAGACAGGAAAAACAGCTATCGCCATTGATACGATCATCAATCAACGTGATACAGACGTGTACTGCATTTACGTAGCCATTGGCCAGAAACGCTCCACTGTCGCCCAGATCATCGAGAAACTCAAGGAATTCGGAGCAATGGAATATACAACCGTTGTATCTGCCACCGCTTCGGACCCCGCCACACTCCAGTATCTGGCACCTTACACAGGCTGTACGATCGGTGAGTGGTTCCGTGATAACGGCAAACACGCGCTTGTGATATACGACGATCTGTCCAAACACGCGGTGGCCTACCGTCAAATGTCCCTTTTGCTCCGGCGTCCACCCGGTCGAGAGGCTTTCCCGGGAGACGTTTTCTACCTCCACTCCCGCCTTCTGGAGCGAGCCGCCAAATTGTCTGATGAACTTGGCGGAGGCAGTCTCACAGCACTTCCCATTATCGAGACGCAGGCCGGCGACATCTCGGCCTACATTCCTACCAACGTAATCTCTATCACGGACGGCCAGATTTATCTTGAAACAGATCTGTTCTACGCCGGTATTCGACCGGCAATTAATGTAGGACTTTCTGTTTCACGCGTGGGTGGCTCCGCCCAGGTGAAGGCCATGAAAAAAGTCGCTGGAATGCTTCGACTCGATCTTGCTCAGTACAGGGAACTGGCGGCATTCGCCCAGTTTGCCTCTGACCTCGATAAAGCAACAAGGCGGCAACTTGAAAGGGGCATGCGACTTACAGAACTTCTAAAACAGGACCAGTACAAACCAATGCCTGTGGAGCAGCAGATTGTGGTGATATTTGCCGGCACAAGGGGCTTTACTGACAAGTATCCAGTGGAAGTATTGAGCAGGTATGAAAAAGAGCTCCTGTCCTATATGGAAAGCAGGCATGCGGACCTCCTCAAGGAGATCGCAGAGAAAAAAGATATCGATGAAAACCTGGAAAAACGCCTCGCAGATGCATTGAATGCTTTTGACGGAGTGTTTCAGCCGTGAAAGGTCTGCGCTTCATCAGACGTCGAATTAGAAGTATTAAAAACACCCAGCGCATTACCAGGGCCATGAAAATGGTGGCCGCGGCAAAACTCAACCGCGTTGAAGGAACCCTGAAAACATTCAGGGCTTATAGCGACGAGTTCAACCGGGTTGCAGGTGAGATGCTCGGAGGACTTGAAAACATTTCTCATCCATTTCTCGAGGAAAAACCGGAAAAACGTGTTCACATAGTTGCAATTGCTTCAGATAGAGGATTGTGCGGCAGTTACAACCACAACATTCTCAATCTTATTGAAAAACACTGGAAGGATTTAAAAGCCAGAGGAGTGGAAGTTGATTTCACCGCTGTTGGAAAACGCAGTGCTGACTTTATAAAGAAAAGAGCCGGGAATGTAATCGAATCTTTTGTGGGTTCCATTGACCGCGAACTTTTGAATATTGAAAATGCTCTCGTAGAGATCGTATCGGGTCGGTTCCTCAGCGGAGAAGCAGATGCTGTGTACGCAGCATATACCCGATTCGTCAGTCCCGTATCCCAAATTCCTCAGTGGCAACGGCTACTACCCGCACCTTTTAAGACAGAGGAAAGCTATCGTGTGGTACCCATTATCGAGCCATCCACGCAACGGGTGGTGGACAGAATTATGACGGAGTATCTCCGTGTGAGTATCCGGAGAACCCTCATGGAGGCCATCACCAGTGAACACGCTGCCCGTATGACAGCGATGGATAACGCCACAAACAATGCTGAAGACCTTATAAATCGTCTCACCCTTCTTTACAACAAAGAACGACAGGCTTCCATTACCCGTGAGCTTCTGGATATCACAAATGGTAAGGAAGCCATCGAATTTGGATAAGGAGGTGCATTCATGGCAGAACAAAACATGGGCAAAATTGTCCAGGTGCTTGGTGCTGTGGTCGATGTGGAGTTCGAATCAGGCAAGGTGCCTTCTATCTACAATGCTTTAAGAGTCACCAACCCCAGAATCAGTGATAAAGAATGGAATCTCGTCCTGGAAGTTATGCAGCACCTGGGCGAGAACAGAGTACGATGTATCTCCATGGACACAACTGACGGGTTGCAGAGGGGAATGCCGGTACTCGATACAGGTGCACCGATTACAGTTCCCGTGGGCAGGGAATGCCTGGGTCGTTTGCTCAACGTCATTGGTGAACCGATTGATGAACTTGGAGAAATAAAAACCGATAAATACTATCCCATCCACAGGCCAGCCCCCACTCTTGCAGAACAATCTACCGAAATCGTCCAGTTGGAAACGGGCATCAAGGTAATAGATTTGCTCGTGCCTTTTCCTAAGGGAGGGAAAATCGGATTGTTCGGAGGCGCGGGAGTAGGAAAGACGGTTATTTTAATGGAACTCATCCACAACATTGCTATTGAACACGGAGGTTTTTCCGTGTTTGGAGGAGTAGGCGAGCGCACACGCGAGGGCAACGACCTCTGGCTCGAGATGAAAGAATCAGGGGTGATTTCAAAGGCTGTGCTCGTTTACGGTCAGATGAACGAACCCCCCGGGGCCCGTGCGCGTGTGGGTCTGACAGCCCTTACAGAAGCGGAATACTTCCGAGATGAAGAAGGCCAGGACGTGCTCCTCTTTATTGATAATATTTTCCGGTACGTACAGGCCAACTCCGAGGTGTCCGCTCTCCTGGGACGCATCCCTTCGGCAGTGGGTTACCAGCCCACTCTCTCTACAGACCTTGGTGAACTTGAAGAGCGCATCACCTCCACAAAGAAAGGTTCTATCACGTCCGTTCAGGCCATCTACGTCCCCGCTGATGACCTGACGGACCCGGCTCCTGCAACCACGTTCAGTCATCTGGACGGAACGATCGTACTTTCCAGACAAATTGCAGAACTCGGGCTTTATCCAGCGGTGGATCCACTGGACTCTACATCGCGCATTCTCGATCCCAAAATCGTCGGTGAAGAACATTATGCAGTAGCCCGCGAGGTCCAGAGGGTACTCCAGCGGTACAAAGACCTTCAGGAGATTATCGCCATACTGGGAATGGATGAGCTTTCTGATGAAGACAAGCTCACAGTCGCACGTGCTCGAAAAATTCAGCGATTCTTATCACAGCCTTTCCACGTAGCCGAGCAGTTTACCGGACGCCCGGGCAAATATGTGAAGCTTGAAGACACCATCCGCGGGTTCAAAGAAATCATCGAAGGTCGCCACGATGACTTGCCGGAACAGGCATTTTACATGGTGGGTACCATCGAAGAAGCCGTTAAAAAAGCACGGCAACTCGCGGAGGAGGCGGCCTGATAAATGAAAGTTCGCATTATTCACTACGAAAAGGGCACGGTTTTCGAGGGGGATGTTGAAGCCGTGTACTTTCCTTCTGAAGCTGGAGACACAGGTGTTTTACCCGGTCATGCTGAATACTATGCCCTTCTAAGCAGTGGCGCAGTAAAAGTTTACGGGAAAGAGTCGTTAGAGCTGGAAATAAACCGTGGTACTGTTGCTGTAAAATCTGATAGTGTGGTGATGCTCATCCGGTAATTTCGGAAAGTTTCAACACACGGGTTTGACAGTAATCTTTACCTTTCCCCCTTCTACTTTCACCCGCACGTTCACGTCCCGGGCATTATATTTCTTCTTAATGGTCTCCACGTTTTTGCGAATTGTCTCTGCCAGTTTGTTTTCGTCTTCAATCTTTAACCGAAGGCCCAATTGTTTATGCGCTTCAATGTACTTTTTCGCTGCTTCTTTGATCGGGTCGGCAACAGGTTGCGACTGGAAAGCGGCTTTCTTTTTAACAGGAGCCTTTTGCAAAAGTTCTTTCTCAACGTGAGAGGTATCCATGATCGCACGCAACTTTCTGTTCCACAACGTTGTGTAAGATGTATATGAAGCACAGATGCTTTGAAACAGGTATTTATCGCCCGTATTGACAATTCTCTTTTGCGAAAGTTCTCGAATGAGTGCTTCCACTTCTCCTCTTAACTCCACAGGTTCCTTCTTTAAAAGACCGGCAAAGAACTGGTCATAATCTTTTTTCAAGCGTTCAAACTTGGATTTTAAAAGCTGTATTTTTTCTCTCACCGACATGGTTGCTATTTTACATCAGTTAACATCTTCTTCAAATCCGTCTTTGAATTTACAGTAGAGGCCTCCTTTCAAACGCCCATAAAAAGGGCATTCAGGAGTTGACACCACGGCATAAAGGTATAAAATAAAGGCTGTGGGCAGGGTGGACATTTCAATAATTCCAACAGGGGGTGGAAGGAATGACAAAAGGTGAACTGGTAGCAGAAATTGCAAAAAAGGCTGGCCTGTCCAAGGCAGCCGCGGAAAAAGCACTCAATGCATTTGTTGAGACAGTAACCGGTGCTCTTAAGAAAAAGGACAAGGTGGCTATTGCTGGATTCGGTATATTTTCAGTGGCCAAGCGTAAAGCTCGTACCGGAATCAACCCGCTGACCAAAGAGAAAATTAAGATTCCCGCTCAGACAGTACCCAAGTTCAAACCCGGCAAAGAACTCAAGGAAGCTGTTGGAGGAAAGAAGAAGAAAAAATAAAAGGGGCAGAAAACCCTCTACAAAAATCTCTCTGTCCACCCTGCTCACACGTAAAAGATAAAAGTTCTTCAGAAAATACCATCAAACAGAGCGGATAAGATTTTATTTTTATCCCTCCGGGAATGTATACCGAAGCCTGGGGTTGCGAGCAGCACCAACTTCGTCGAGCCTGCCCACAGGAGTGTTCTGAGGACTCTTTTTTACCTCTTCCGGTTCTGAGGCAGCGATTTCAAGAAGTGCTCTCGCAAAGGCTTCCAGGGTCTCTTTTGATTCCGTCTCGGTCGGCTCAATCATAATTGCACCCTGTACAGTAATGGGGAAATACACTGTCGGTGGATGAAAACCCCTGTCGAGGAGAGCCTTGGCCATATCCAGAGCGGTGATACCTTTCTTTTCTTTTTGATATTTGTCCGTGATGACGAATTCGTGAAGTGTCTCGGTGGCATAAGGCATGTAAAAATGTTTTTCGAGAAGTGCACGAAGATACCTGGCGTTGAGCACCGCAATTTCTGCAACTCGTTTGAGACCGTCGCTACCCAGGCGGATCATGTAAGCCAGAGCCTGTACTGCCACCGCGAAGTGACCCGGAAATGCCCGCACACGACCAATGGTGTGAGCACGCTTTTCGAGAACAAACTTTCCATCTTTTTTTACAATGCGCTCACCCGGCAGAAACGGTTCCAAAAAATCTCTCACAGCCACTGGACCACTACCAGGGCCTCCGCCTCCATGAGGTGTACCGAATGTTTTGTGTAAGTTCAACTGAACAATGTCTGCGCCCATATCACCGGGCCGCACAATTCCTAACAAAGCGTTCATGTTCGCACCATCCATATATACAAGCCCACCGGCTTCGTGAACCATGTGCGCGATTTTTTTAAAGTCACGTTCGAATATTCCGAAGGTGTTGGGATTGGTAAGCATAATCCCTGCTGTTTCGTCGTCTATCATTGATTCCACGTCCTTTGCCCGGACAAAGCCTTCGGGGCCAGATTTCACTTCCACAGCCTCGAATCCCGCCATGGTACAGGATGCAGGATTGGTTCCGTGGGCTGTATCAGGCACAATAATCTTTTTCTTCTTCGTAAATCCGTTTTCTCGAAGGTACGCTGCGAGTATGAGCAGTCCGGTCAACTCTCCATGGGCTCCGGCAGCGGGCATGAGAGTGACAGCGTGAAGACCGACGGTTTCCGCAAGCATTTGCTCCAGATGAAACAACACCTCCAATGCTCCCTGAAGGTCGTCCAGAGGCTGTAAGGGGTGAATGTCGGTTGCACCTGCATGTGATGCAAGCCTCAGGGAAAAACGTGGATTGTATTTCATCGTACACGAACCGAGTGGGTAAAATGTATGGTCCACACCGAGATTCATCTCGGCCAGACGCGTGTAATGACGAGTGACCTCAACTTCAGCCACTCGAGGGAGACGAGGAGCATCTTTTCTCTCAACCTCCGGTGCAAAGAAGTACGGCTTTATTCCTTCGGAATTCACAATCCGGCCGGTTTGCTCCTGGTCTGAAATTTCGAATACAACTTGATATTCCTCTTTCTTCACTGACACACCTTTTTCATTGCTGTTACAAATTCATCCATTGATTGGGGAGCAACCTTTTCTGTAACCGCGACGAGAAGCTGTTTGTCATCTGCGTCGGCGTCTATCTCTACTACAGGTACTCCAGCGAGAAATCCCATCTCCAGCAAACTGTCACGTGCTTTTGCGGCTGGTACGGGTAAACACACGGTAAACTCATTGAAGAATTCTCCATCGAAGGCGGGTTTTACCCCCGGAACTTCCTGTACTTTCTTGTAGAGATAATGGGCCCGAGCCGCATTGTCCCGTGCTAAATCCACCAGTGAAGGCCCCATAAGGCTCAAATATACAGCTGCTGCTACTGCGTTAAGCTGTACATTAGTACATACATTACTGGTGGCCCGTGCCCTGCGGATGTGTTGCTCGCGGGTGGAAAGGGTGAACACGAATCCACGCCGGCCTTTCGCATCGCGTGTTTCTCCGGCCACACGCCCGGGCATCTGTCTCACGTACTTCATGCGTGTTGCAAATACCCCGAGCAGAGGTCCCCCAAAGGACGGAGGCAGTCCAAAGGACTGACCCTCTCCCGCTGTGATGTGAAATCCGGCTTCACCTGGAGACTTCAGAACAGCGAGAGACAACGCCTCTGTAAAAACATGAACAGCAATAGCGCCTTTTTCTTCCGCCGCTTTTGCCCAGGCATCCAGATCCTCTATAACACCGAAGAAATTGGGACTCTGCACCACGACCACATCACCTTTTCCCAGGTCCTCATTTCGCAAGTCTGCGGTGGTTCCAGTTGAGCTTAAGGGCAGTTCTTTCACAACAGCAATACGGTCTGACAGGTACGTTTTAATAACCTCCCGGTAATACGGATGGATTCCTTTCGAAAGAAAAACCCTCTCTCCCTTTCCAACCCTCAGGGCCATAAGAACAGCCTCTGCTGCCGCCGTGCTCCCATCATAGAGACTTGCATTTGCTACCTCCATGCCTGTGAGTTCACAGACCATGGTCTGATATTCAAAAGCAGCAGTGAGAATCCCCTGGCTTGCTTCCGGCTGATAGGGCGTGTACGGCGTCACGAAACCCGGCAGGCTTACTATGGAGTTCACGGCCGCAGGTATATAGTGATTATATACACCCGCGCCCACCAGACTTACCTTGTACGAGCTCAATGTCTTGTTGGAATTTAACATGTTCTCCATGAGCTGCGTGGTCTCCTGTTCACTTAGACCCTCGGGCAATTCGAGGGGGCGATTGAGCTTCACATCTTCAGGAATGGAGCTGAAAAGGTCCTCGATAGATGAAAGACCCAGCGAGGTTAACATCTCTTCAATGCTTTTGCGCGTGTGGGTGGTAAACGGCATGGTGAGGTTACTACCCTTCATTTTGCTGAATGTCAAGAGAAGCGAACGTTTTTTTAAGCCCCGCGAAAAAAATTGTTTACTTTATATTCTTAACATTCACACAAGCGCAGAGCTCATGTATAATGCCTTTGCAATCAGGAGAAAGTGATGGAGCACCTCAAGCCAGGGGATGTTTTTCTCGACACTTATGAAGTAAGGGAGTGTCTCTGGAAAAGCAAGAGCGAACTCACATTCCGCGTTAAAGATCTCATTTCTGACAAATCTTACGTGTTAAAAGCTTTCAAGGCTCAGGGAACCATTGATGAGGAGATACGATTTCGCAATGCCGTATCCCGCGCTTCTCGCATCTCTTCCCGACACGTGGCAGCAATTCATCAGTACGGGGTTCAGGAAGGGTATTTATATTTTATTGAAGAGTTCATAGAGGGTGTACCCCTGTCCCAGCTCGTTGAAGCCAGGAAAGACAGGCCATTTCTTCCTGAAGAGGTGGAATCACTTATCAGCGACCTTATCGTGGCGCTGGATGCAGTGCATTCAGAAATTCCTCATTTATTAATTCACCCCGATAATGTGATAGTACTTGCTGACAGAGCCGTACTTACCGATGCCGGCAAAGCACTGGCGTTGCCTCCTGAAGTTGTGGTTCACAGTGAGGAAGAAAAAGGCCGCCCTCCTGTAATATTCCCGCCTGAATTTCGAAACAATTCATCCACCATCACCACAACAGCAGACATCTACTGCCTGGGAGTGCTTCTGTACATGCTGTTCACCGGGGATTACCCTCGAGAAGCCGAGCCATCTATGCCCAGCGAAATCAATGAGGACCTCACTGTAGATGTAGATGATTTTGTACTCGGTTGCATGGCCGCCGAGACAAACATGAGACCTGCCTCTACCAAACAATTTCTCGTTGCCTTTTACGAGCTTCTCGGAAAGGAAGCACCTTCAAGAGGCAGTGAAGCACGAGAGTTCAATATCGGGGAGATGCTCGTGGAGAAGAGTGCCGTAGAAGAAGAGGACCTGATGTCTCTTCTCTCAGATCTCACCGGAGAAGAAAAGAAAGAATTGGAGAAAGTTCCACCTCCTGTTACGGTAGAGGAGCCGGAAGAACCTGAAATCGTAATATCACCCCCCCGTTCGAATGTTACTCTCATTGTAATATCTGCACTTATTTCTGCAGCTGTGGCAGCAGGGGCTGCTTATTTCGTGGTGAGGATGAAGTCAGCAGAGCGCTCGTCGATCTCACCGCCTCCCCCACCTGCAACAAATAAGATTGCAAAAGGTGTAACCGTACCGGTAAAACCATCGCCACTCCCTGGTGTGCCTCCATCAGCAAAACAGGCAAAGACTGTGGAACAAAATGTGCCTCCAAAAAGTCCTGCACCACTCACATCCGCGCCCGTTCCACTTACGAAAGAACAGAAAAAAAGTGCCGAAAAAAAACGGGAAGAAAAGGCGATCAAGACAGCAGCCATTCCCGCTTCCCGGAAGGGTGAAAAAAAACCAGCTCCACCTCCTCGAAAAAAACGGGTACACATACCTCCCGCCAAGAAAAGTGTAAAGAAAAAAAAGGAACCCTGCCCTAAAGGCATGGTTTTTATCCCTGGCGGGTCTGTAATTGTAGGAACCCCTCAGGATGACGAAATGTGGGACCCTACTGATTTATCTGCAAAAAAGGTTCACTTAAAAGCTTTTTGCATAGATAAATACGAATACCCCAATAAAAAAGGAAAACTCCCGCAGGCCGCAGTAACCTGGTATGAAGCAAAAGAAATGTGTCAAAAAGAGGGCAAACGCCTGTGCACAGAAGAAGAATGGGAAAGAGCATGCAAGGGAGATAAATCTTTTAGATTTCCATACGGCAACAAATGGAAAAGTGCTTATTGTGTCACAGAGGATGCTCGGGGACGAGACCGCAGCTTGTATCCTTCTGGCAAGGCAAGACGCTGTGTCAGTCCCTTTGGGGTATATGACATGAGCGGTAATCTGGCAGAATGGGTCGCCGATATTTTCGAAAAAGGCCTTAATGATAGAACGGTAAAGGGTGGCTCTTACAAAAGACCCGACTATGCTGTTCGTTGTGCGTCGCGCATGAATGCCCCCCCTGATACCCGCGATGATGAAGTGGGTTTTCGGTGCTGCGCCGATACCGCAAAGTAAAATTTATTTTTTACATTTTTTTCCATATTCTCTTCACAGAACATTTGAAAATGCAGCTCACATCAAGGAAAATGTATTATCGTGTGGGGGAAAATTCTGACGACACTTTTGATTGGAGGACTCCTCATTGCAAGGGAGGGAGGACCTGCATTTTATATCGTTCAATCTGACGATATCGGCCCCTACAACAAAGCTGTTACCAGTTTCAAGGTTTCATGTGGTGGAGAGAGCCCTGTTTTTAATCTCAAAGGTAACAGAGGCGATGTAGACAAGGCTGTCTCCCATATAAGAGAAACGTCACCGTCGGTACTTGTGACAGTGGGCAAACTGGCAACCATTGCACTTGCTCAAAAAGTGAAGGATATCCCTCTGGTTTTCGGCCTCGTGCTCAATCCTCCTGAAGAACTGGTGAAATCCGGACGTGTAGCAGGAGTCTCTCTCACTATTCCTGTGGGACGTCAGCTCGAAACCCTGCTTGATATTATTCCTAATGTGAAGGCAGTGGGAACCCTTTACAATCCCAAAAAATCCCGAAATGAAATCAAGGAACTGTTTCGCATCGCCAGAGAACGAGGCGTCAAGGTCGTCGCTTCACGCATAGACGAGCCTGACGATGCTCCCAGAGCAATAAGAGCACTGGTTGGCGAGATGGACGCGTTTTTGTTGTTACCCGACCCTACCGTTGCCAACAAGAAAGTATTTTTTCAATTACTTACATTTGTGGCTCAGAAAAAAATTCCTCTATGGACTCCCTCACGCGCGTTTGTGGAAGCAGGAGCACTGGTCTCACTCGCTCCCAGCTACGAAGGTATTGGAGAGCAACTCTGCCGTATTGCCAAAAAAGTGGCACAAGGAACACCTCTTTCAGAAATCGGCGTTCAAAGTCCCGATGTATTTGAATTAACTTTTAACCTTAAAACAGCGGAACAGCTTAACCTCAATACATTACCCCTCGCAGCGGCGAAATACTGCGTAAAGGCACGATGCAAAATCAACGTATTCTAATAATTCTCTTAGCGGTTCTTATTTCCGGATGTGCCAGATACAAGGCAGAAGACGCCATGCTGAAAAGCATCCAGGAGAAAATGTCAGAAATGAACCAGCGAATGGAATCCCTTAGGCTAAAGCTCAAAGACCTTGAAGATGCAATTTTTATCCTCAACGACCGGGTAAAGGAAATGGAAAACAAGCAGGCCTTGCTTCAAAATCAACTTCAACGCATTAAGGAGCACATGCTTGCATCCACACAACACCCGAAACAAAAGAAAGTGCAGGGCTCGAAACCGTCTTCGTCCCTCTCTGCTGCCAGCAAAAAAATCATGTCCCCGGAGAATCTATATCGACGTGCATACGACCTCATCATGTCCACCAAATACGACAAGGCCATAAAACTGCTGCTGGAATTTCTTCAGGATTTTCCTCAACATTCACTTGCAGACAATGCTGCATACTGGTTGGGAGAGTGTTATTACACCCAAAAAGATTATGAAAGTGCACTCAACTATTTTCTCATGGTGATCGAAGACTATCCAAACGGTAACAAGGTGCCTGATGCTCTTCTCAAACTCGCTTACACGTATGAAAAACTGGGCAATATGGAAAAATCAAAATTTTATCTACACAAGCTGCTCACAGAATTTCCTTTTTCTGAACCGGCAGAAAAGGCTAAAATTAAACTAAAAAAGAAGACACAGTGAGGTGAGGGTAATGGTGAAAATCAAAAAAGCAATCTTATATATGAGCTTTATATTCGCGTCAGCAGCTTTGGGACAGATGGCGTCCGGACCCGTCTACATTGTCAAACGCGGAGACACGCTGTGGAACATTGCGGAGAGATTTCTCAATAATCCCTGGCTGTGGCCCAAGATCTGGGAACAGAACAAATATATTGAGAACCCTCATCTCATATTTCCCGGTGATCCCATTGTGCTGCCTGCCGAGGTGAAACCTGCTGTGGCGGCTGCTCCCGCTCCCGCGACTCAACCTGCTGCAGCCGCTGTGACAGCTCCTGCTCCTGCCAAAGTGGCAGCAGCTCCAGAAAAAGTCCCGGCAAAGGAAGCCCGGGCACCCTCACCGGTGGCCGTAGAGGTGGCAAAGCCTGCGTATGTATCCATACCCCATGGATTCGTGGGAGAAGTCTTCAATTATCCTGCACGAAATTACCTGTCCTACCTGGCACCCACGAGACCGGAACCTGAAGGACGAATACTGGAAGCATGTGATGAAATGAAGGGAATTCTGGGCGAAGGGGATACGGTGTACATCACATTTCGCGCGGGTGCGTCTCCCCAGGTGGGAAAGTTATATTACATCGTGCGTGTGGAAGATGAAGTCAGCCATCCGATAACACACAAAAAAATCGGATACAAAGTGAGAAAAGTCGGCCTGTTGAAGGTAACATCCCTCGAAGGCGAAATCAGCCGGGGCATAATCGAACAGTCGTATTATGAAATACAGCGAGGAGACCTTCTCGTTCCATACACCTCTCTGGGAGCTACCGTAACCATTACGAAGACAGAACGTCCGCTAAAGGGTTACATTATCGCCTCCCCTGAATGGCGCAGGATATACGGTGAAGGTGACGTGGTATACATAGACCTCGGAAGCAACCAGGGTGTTCGAGAGGGCAACCTTTTTCTCGTGTACAGACCCGGAAAAACCGTTTACGATCCGCTAAACAAACGCAAAAGCATTCTTCCTGCGGAAGTAGTGGGAAAATTAGTGGTTCTCAAGACTTACGACAACATGTCCGTGGCGCTCATAACACGAAGCAAGACCGAGCTCGAAATTCCAGAGCACATCATGTCTGATTTTTATTAAATTCCAAATTCTTATCCTATGCTGGAAATTCGAGGACTTCCTCTCAAAAAGGCCTGGAAGGTATTTCTCCGGCTCCAGCGGCGCATTTACAGAAACGATTCCAACTGGGTGCCCCCTCTCGTTTCCGACAGAAAGAAATTCTTAAATCCAGAAAAAAATCCTTTTTTCGAACATGCAACAGCGGAAGCCTTTGCGGTATATGACGATGCTGAACCCGTGGGAATGCTTTTCGCATTTGTGGACCACGATTACGTAGACTTTCATAACGAAAAGGCTGCACATTTTGGCTTCTTCGAGTGCGAAGATAATCCAGAGGCAGCAGCTCTTTTAATGGAAGCAGCCGAAGAATTAGCCAGAAAAAACGGAATGAAAGTCGTGAGAGGCCCCTATAATTTCTCCACGAATCATGAATGCGGCCTTCTCGTAGACGGATTCGACGGTCCTCCAGTAATTCTCATGACTTACAATCCTCCGTATTACCGCACCCTTCTGGAAAACCTTGGCTACACCAAAGCCATGGACCTGCTGGCATATTACATTGAAGCACGCCCTGTTCCCGAGGGTTTGAAAGAAGCGGTGCATCGCGTACAGCAGAAGAAAAAAATCACCGTGCGTAATCCCTCAATGAAACGTTTCAATGAGGAGTTGGAAATAATTAAATTAATTTATAACGATGCGTGGAGTCGCAACTGGGGATTCGTGCCGTTGAGGGACAATGAATTCAACTTTATTGCGAAAGATTTAAAATTCGTACTCGATCCAGAACTTGTATTTATCGCAGAGATAGAAGGCGAGCCTGCAGGTTTCGCTCTCTCTCTTCCTGACTTTAATCAGGTTCTCATTCACATGAACGGGCGCTTATTCCCCTTAGGTGTATTCAAAGCTCTTTACTACCGCAAACGCATAAACCTTCTGCGCGTGTTCGCTCTGGGAGTAAGAAAACAGGATCAGGATGTGGGATTGGGCGCTGTACTCTATTTTCACACGTGGGAGGCCGCTCTCAAAAAGGGATACAAAGGAGCGGAAATGTCCTGGATATTAGAAGATAATGAGCCTATGAGAAGAGGCATAGAGCTCGCAGGGGGACGGGTTTACAGAACTTATCGAATCTACGAAAAACAGGTTTGACGGTTTGTATCCCTCTTGACGCGCTGTCGGGAAGCTGCTACGTTATTCTGCAGTAATTTATGTACTACAAGGAGGCTGGAGAATGGTACTTCACGTAGGTGATGGAGATTTTGAGAAGGAAGTCATTAACTCAGACATTCCTGTAATGGTGGATTTTTGGGCCACATGGTGCGCTCCATGCCGGGCAATTGAGCCAATAATAGAGAAACTTGCTCAGGAATACGAAGGAAAAGTGAAATTTTGCAAAGTGAACGTAGACGAGAGCAGGAAACTTCCTCTTGAATACAGTATTCGTTCCATACCCACCCTTCTCTTTTTCAAAAACGGAAGGGTTGTCAACTCCATCATCGGAGCCGTTCCGCCGTCCGAGATAAAAAAGGTTCTGGAGAATTTGCTCGGCGCGTCATAAACTTCACCCCAAAATTCAAATGAACCTTTTGGAGAAAATTACTTATTACGTTGCAGTCCAACGTTAATTGAGATTTACACAGGGGAATTCTTGACGTTTTTAATAAGGTAATGTTATTGTCCTGTATCATGATGAAACTAACCACGGAGGCGAAGTACGCAGTGCTTGCGCTCCTCGACATGGCACTTTACAGCGATGAAGGTCATACAACCCTTGCAGAAATCGCTGCGCGTCAGGGCATACCTCTACGATTCTTAGAGCAAATTTTTCACAAACTTAAAAAAGCAGGAATTGTTCATGCACGCAGAGGTCCAGGTGGAGGATATGCCTTCAGCCGTGCCACATCTCAAATCACCGTGGGTGATGTAATAGAGGCCATCGAAGGGCCCATATCTCTTTCCGGATGCCACGTGGCAAGCGAACAGAGCCTGCGTTCATGTGCCATCTCAGACAGGTGTTTGACCGACTTTCTCTGGGCCGAACTCGGCAAAATGATCAGCAATTTCTTCGATTCCATTACTATTGAAGATCTGTGCGAGAAACGTAAGCGCATCAAGGCTCCACTTGCCGGTGATAGCAGCAAGGGTGGAGTGGAATGCGCTTGAAGTAAGGAGGTGCCCCCATGGGATTTGTAAAAGGCTTGCGTTGTAGAGAATGCGGGAAAGAATTTCCCAACGAGCCATTGCACGTGTGCGATATGTGTTTTGGACCGCTGGAGGTGGTCTACGATTATCAGCGTATTCGGGAGCACCTCAACCGTAAAGTCATTGCCAAACGCCCCCACAACATGTGGCGGTACAAGGAACTTCTGCCGCTGGACGGCGAACCGACTGTCGGACTGGAGGTAGGCTGGACACCTCTCATTCGAGCTCACAATCTCGAACGATATCTGGGCGCCAAGGAAATATACATCAAAAATGATGCGGTAAACCATCCGTCACTCTCTTTCAAAGACCGTGTGGTCGCAGTGGCCCTATCCAAAGCCAAAGAATTCGGTTTCACCACTGTGGCCTGTGCCTCCACCGGCAATCTTGCCAATTCAGTGGCATCCAATGCTGCAAGTGCGGGGCTTGAAAGCTTTGTATTCATTCCGTACGACCTGGAGGAAACCAAGATCACAGGAACGTTAATCTATGGCTCGCAGGTCATTGCCATACGAGGAACATATGACGAGGTTAACCGCCTCAGCAGTGAAATTGCAGGTAAATACGGGTGGGCATTTGTAAACATTAACATCCGTCCTTATTATGCCGAAGGTTCCAAGACCTTTGCTTTTGAGCTGGTTGAACAACTTGGCTGGAAAGCACCCCTTCATATTGTGGTGCCCATGGCAGGCGGGTCTCTCATTACAAAGATATGGAAAGCCATCCGCGAAATGAAGGAAGTTGGTCTCATCGACAAGTTCAATACAAAAGTATACGGAGCCCAGGCCACCGGATGTGCACCCATCACGACCGCTGTAAAGGAAGGCAGGGAACTCTTCAAGCCTGTCAGACCTAACACCATAGCAAAGTCCCTGGCCATTGGTAATCCTGCTGACGGTTACTACGCCATTAAAGCCATCAACGAGAGCGGCGGCTGGGCAGAAGACGTGAGTGATGAGGAGATTATTGAAGCAATGAAAATCCTGGCGCGCACTGAAGGGATATTTACAGAAACAGCAGGAGGAGTAACGCTTGGAGTGGCCATCAAACTCATGCAACAGGGCAAGCTACCCAAGGATGAACCCATTGTTATCAGTATCACCGGGAACGGACTCAAAACCCAGGAGGCCCTGCAGGGGCACCTGGATACTCCACTCACCATAAATGCTAAGCTGGACGAGTTCGATGCCCTTTTAAAAGACATCAAGAGACAAAAAAAGGGTGCCTCTGCTTCCTGAAGGGGAATGGGTTTGGAAACGCTGAAAGCTCACAACATCATCACGCGTGAAGAGTATGAGGCTCTGAAAAGGAGGTCAGTACTGGAGCTTATCGGCAGCACCCCCATGGTAGAATTGAAGAAAATACGGGCTTATACAGGCGTTAAGGGACGTATTTTCGCCAAGTTGGAAAGTTACAATCCCGGCGGTTCTGTCAAAGACCGTCCGGCCATTCGAATGATCGAACAGGGTATACTTTCGGGCGAGCTTACACGTGATAAAGTCATCCTGGATTCCACCTCGGGCAACACCGGAATCGCTTATGCCATGATCGGGGCGGTGCTGGGAATTCCTGTGGAACTCTGTGTGCCAGCCAATGTTACCGAGGAAAGAAAAAAAATTCTTAAGGCCTTTGGAGCCAAGGTCATTTACACCGACCCGATGGAAGGTTCTGATGGTGCCATCAAGGAGGCTCAAAGATTGTACCAGACCTATCCCGAGCGGTATTTCAAACCCGACCAGTACAACAATCCTGAAAATGCAATGGCTCACTATCTCGGCACAGCCGAGGAGGTCATTCATCAAAGTGACGGAAAGGTCACCCATTTTGTTGCAGGTCTTGGAACAACCGGCACACTTATGGGTACAGGAAGAAGATTAAAGGAGTTCCGCAAGGACATTCAGATTATCGCTGTGGAACCATCATGCCCCCTTCACGGAATCGAGGGGTTGAAACACATGGAAAGTTCAATAGTTCCGGGACTGTATGATCCTGGATTTCCAGATAGAACAATATTCGTGGATACTGAAGATGCGTACGAATGGGTGAGAAAAATTTCTGAACTGGAAGGTATCTTTGCGGGTGCATCTTCAGGTGCCGCTCTTGCAGCAGCGGTAGAGGTGGCCAGGGAGTCCAGGGATGCATATGTGGTAACAATTTTTCCCGACGGAGGGGACCGCTATCTCAGCACACGAATCTGGAGCGCGTAACCATGGGAATTGTTATAGATGGAGAGAGCCTTCGAATCATGCAAGAGCACGCCCTCAAAACCTATCCGTATGAATGTTGTGGAGCGCTTCTGGGTCTCGATGGTGAAGTTAAAGAGGCTCTACCTCTTCAAAACGTGGAAGAGGAAAATCCACGCCGCCGTTTTCAAATAGACCCGAAGGATTTTATGTATATAGAAAACAGGGCCCGTGAACTGAGATTGCAACTGCTGGGTATCTATCACTCCCACCCTGATCATCCTGCGCGCCCTTCGGATTTTGACCTTTCCATGGCGTGGGAGGGATTATCGTATGTAATACTTTCAGTAAGTGAAGGCAAGGTAGAAGATGTGCGATCTTTCCGCCTGAAAAAAGGCGGAGGAGGGTTTGTGGAAGAAGACATTCAATTCAAAACTTAAAAATAGGAGGTTGGTGATGGCTGTGAAAGTAAGAATTCCCACACCCCTGAGGAACCTCACAGAAGGCAAGGATGAGGTCACAATTGAAGGAAGCACAGTAAGAGAAGTGCTGGAGAATCTTGAAAAAGCACATCCTGGCATAAAGGAAAGGCTTTTCGACGAAAACGGCAACCTGCGACGTTTTGTAAACCTGTTCCTCAACGATGAGGATATCCGCTTCCTGAAGGAACTGGATACAGCACTCAAAGATGGTGACATACTCTCCATCGTTCCAGCCATAGCAGGCGGAGTGGAGGTGAAAAAAAAAATCTATCTCACATATCCTCCTGAACTGGTAAAAGAACCCATCATCTGGAAGGCAGGGCAAATGTTCCGCATTGTAACGAACATTCGCTCTGCCTCTGTTAAAAAAGACGTGGGACTGGTGGCTCTGGAGATAGACGGGGATGAAGAGGAAGTAAACAAGGCCCTGCGGTGGTTCGAAGATCAGGGTATCAAAGTAGAACCCATTGAACAGGATGTTGTGGAGGGTTGAGTTCCCGATTGATTTTTGATCTGGACAAGCCTCAGTTGGTGTGAAACCGTATCTATGAAAAAAGAGAACAAAAAGCACGTGATAGAGGCACGCGGCACAGTATGCCCCATGCCAATTATAAAACTTTCGCAGAAGATGGCCTTGCTTTCGCCCGGAGAGGTTGTGGAGCTCATGGCTACAGACCCGGGAGTTCTGGAAAACGTTCCGGCGTGGTGTCAAAGCACCGGGCATGAATGTATAGAAGTGAAACGGGTTGAAGATTACTACGTGGCGGTTGTGCGCAAAAAGGAGGTCTAAGATGCTGAATTTTCACGGTGGCAGACAGGTAGAAAAACTCGTGTCTGAGGAAAAACGTGAGTCGTTGTTAAAAGATATAGAAAAACATCCCGCTTTAGAAGTCGATGAGGCATTCCTGTGCGATATTGAAATGATGGCTACCGGAGCGCTCTCTCCTGTAGGGGAGTCCATGAAAAAGGAGGACTATCAAAGCGTACTTTCAGAAATGCGACTCTCTGACGGTGTGCTCTGGCCTTTCCCCATTGTCGTGAGAGTGAGCGCAGAGGATGTCGAACGTTTTAAAAAAGTGGATACATTGCGTCTGGTCCACAAGGGAAAATGCTACGCACTTCTTCATGTGGAAGACATCTATTCCTACAATCGTGAAGAAGAGGCGCTTCGGGTGTACGGTACAACCAGCACTGAGCATCCCTCGGTAAAACGCCTCGTAGAAGCTGGAAGTTACATCATCGCCGGCCCTATTGATGTGCTCCGGCGACCCCTGGAAACTCTTTTTCCGGAGCACAACCGGACGCCGTCACAGTTGCACCAGCTCATCATTCAAAAAGGCTGGAAAACGGCCGTGGGGTTTCAGACACGCAATCCCATACATCGGGCACATGAGTACATTCAGAAATGTGCTCTTGAAATTGTAGATGGTCTTATCGTCAATCCGCTGGTAGGCCTTACCAAAAAAGATGATATTCCCGCTGATGTACGCATGAGATGCTATGAGGTACTTCTTGAAAATTACTATCCCGAAGAACGCGTGATACTTTCCATCTATCACGGTGCCATGAGATATGGTGGTCCCAGAGAGGCTGTGTTTCATGCCATCACGCGTAAAAACTACGGATGTACGCATTTTATCGTTGGACGTGATCATGCGGGCGTTGGCAATTTTTACGGTCCGTACGATGCCCAGAAAATTTTTGACACCATCGACTCTTCTGAGCTGGGTATTACCCCTCTCTTTTTTGAAAACAGCTTTTACTGCCGTCGGTGTGGTGGAATGGCCTCTTTCAAGACCTGTCCCCACGACGGAGAAGGAGACCGCCTTGTATTCAGCGGCACACGCGTGAGGGAAATGCTCTCGAGGGGGGAGGTTCCTCCACCTGAATTCAGCCGACCGGAAGTGATATCGATTCTTCTGGAATATTACCAAAGTAAAAACTCATAATATTTTGGTTTTTAAAACTTCCCTCAAGGAGGATGGTACATGGCGACCGAAAAAGTCCGTATTACCGTCTTGGTGACCAACTCCGTGGGGTTGAGCTTCATGCTGTTTGCAGAACACGGGCTTTCATTCTGGATAGAAAAGGGAGAAAACGCTGTACTCTTTGATACCGGCCAGGGCAGAGCGCTTTTTGAAAATGCTCCTTTTCTTGGAAAGGATTTGAGACTTTTGAAAAAGGTTGCACTCAGCCACGGGCACTTCGACCACACACGAGGGATAAAGACGGTGCTGGAACAGGCTGAGAACAACGTGGAGGTCTATGCCCACCCGGCAGTTTTTGAACACAAGTATTTCCGCGGGCTGCGCAAAGGGCAACCCGTTGAACTGTTTATCGGACTCCCCTTCCCCCGGGAGGACCTGAAAAACGCAGGAGCCCAACTCCACCTCAGCACTTCTTTTCAGGAACTCGTGCACGGACTCTACATCACAGGAGAAATCCCGCGCCGGAACGACTTTGAGGTTCCTGAAGAAGGCTTTTACGTAAAAGAACCGGGAGGGTCTTTCAGGGAAGATTCAATCCCTGATGACCAGGCAATTGTGGTGGAAGGAGAAAAGGGCATAAGCGTCATTACGGGATGTGCTCACGCAGGCGTATGTAACACCCTTGACCACATCGCAAACTTCACAGGCACACGGTCTTTTTATGCTCTCATCGGGGGCACGCACCTTGTGAAGAAGGATATAAAAAGATTCGAGCACACGCTTGAATGGTTGAAAAAATACAATGTCCAGCTCTTTGCACCAGGGCACTGTACCGGATGGGATGCTCTGGCATTTTTCAGCGAACATCTTGAAGGGAAGTTTGTCCCCTTAGAAGTGGGGGCAACCTTTGATTTGTAACGATCATTCCTCGGGAGAAGATTTCCTCTCTTTCTCTTTCGCCTGTCTCCAGAACTTATCGAGGTTTTCCTCGTCAAGACGTTCCGGCTTGAGCCCTTCTGCTCTTATCGCTTCCACTGCCATAACAACGCGTCTTCGAAAGCGTTCTACAGCCTTAAAAAGAGCAACCTCGGGATCGATTTTTAACTTTCGAGAAAGATTTACCACGCTGAACAGAAGATCCCCGATCTCATCTTCTACCACGCTTTCCGAGGGTGAACCGCGACAAATTTCTTCAACCTCTCCAAGCTCTTCTTTGATTTTATTGACCACGTCTTGCGGTGTTTTCCAATCGTAACCAAAACCTTCCGCCCACTCTCCTGCTTTAACCGCCTGTAGCATTGCAGGCAGACCTTCCGGACTTTCGTGTAAATCTTTCTCTTTTCCCTTGAGTTCACGCCACCTCTGGAGAACTCCCTCGGGTGTGTGAATGCGCTCGCTTCCAAAAACGTGAGGATGACGTTTAACGAGCTTGTGATTGATCCCTTCTATAACATCACATATATCAAACAACCCTTCTTCTTCTGCAATTCGAGAGAGAAAAACCACCTGAAGCAACAAATCACCCAGCTCTTCCCTGATATATTCGGATCTCTTCTGGTTGATCGCCGAGACAACCTCGTAAGCCTCTTCCAGCACGTACTTTCTAAGGCTGTCCATGTTCTGCGCTCTGTCCCAGGGACAACCGCCCTCACCCCTCAAACGTTTCATTATACCGAGAAGTTCTCTGAAGAGAGACTCGGCATCTTTTGGTTTCATTGTCTCCTCCTCAAGTGATGCTGGTTTAAGATAACATAAAACGCTAAAATACCAACTGATTCAAAAACAAGTATAATGAGGGTAAGGATTTGGGCGGCAGAGTAACAAAAATTTTCATAGGCGCATTGCTTGTTGCAGCAGCATGGAACGGTTACGCTGCTGATACCCTTAATTCCTTTGCACCTCCTGTGGACGAGGCATCCAGAAAAATATCGTCCATATTGCACACGCTGGATGTGCGGTTACCACTTGCTTACAATGACCTCAAACCAGTAGAAGATGTACTCCTTAACAAGGGGCTGTGGTCTTCTCCCCTGCATGCATCGGTACTGCTCTTGTGGGCTTCTGCAAAAGAGTTTTCACCAGCCAACATAGATCCTGTTGTAGACGTGGTAATGGATATATGCCCCTCGTGCCCCTCCGTACTTTACAGAGCAGGGCGTCTGGAAGTAGAGAAGGGGGGCATTGCTCGTGTTCCATCGGCAATGGTTCACTTCCTCAAGGGCTGGTTCCATTCCGTGGGTTTCTGTATATCAAGGCTACTCGCCCTACCACCACTTTTTGAACTGCTGGCGTTTTCGATCATTATCGCCCTCTTCTTTGTTGTACTTGTGGACCTCTTTCTCAACAGCAAAACATTGGCCCACTTCATGAAAGACTGGCTCTTCATGAAGGGGAATGCTCTCGTGTCCCCATTTCTCATTCTCGCTCTGGCAGGACTCCCTATTGCCGTTGGATTCGGGGCAGATATGGCAATTATCATTCTTCTGGCTACATCCCTGATCTGGACGCCCGTGGAGGACCGTGTTTTCCTGCGGGTGGCAGCGGCATTCGTAATTATTGCTGCTTTGTTCATGGGACTTTCGAGGCCGGGCTACCGGTTTCTCAGTGATTCCAGAACCACCACCTTCCTGAAGTTCGAAACATTTTTCTGGGATAACAGCTTCCTGAAGCAGCTTGAATCCCTTGCTTCCAAGGACACGACCTTTGAACGGGTAAGGGGCATTTATCTCCTCAAATCAGGCAGGTATGCGGAAGCTATAGGTGTGTTTGACTCTCTTACAAGAAAAACAAAATCCCCAGCGGATTACGTGAACGCAGGGGTGGCATTCTTTGCATCAGGCATGGATGAACAGGCCCTTGCGTCATTCCAAAAAGCTCTAAAGCTCGCCCCTCGCCTTGTGTCCGCACATTACAACATTGCCCAGTATTACTACCGCAAAGCTAAAGTTTTCGAGGGTGAGAAAGAACTCAACACAGCCAAAGATCTGAACCCGCAACGCGTATCCTTTTTTACAAAGATTTTTAATAAGGACGTGCCCCTGAGAAGCTTGATGATTGAAGAAGATACGGGATTTTCGTACCCTCGTGTGTTTTTCCTGAACCTTAAAAAGGGGCTGGCGGATCTGCTATTACCGTATTCCAGCTTTACATCCGGGCTCCTCATCTCGGGCATTTGTGTCATTTTTCTCCTCATCATAGCGGGAACATTGAACAAAAGATTTGCAACAGCACCACCTGTAAGTACATGCAATTCCTGTGGAGTTCCTTACTGTGCCAACTGCCTCGATGTGGGTACCGAAGAGGAAGGCTACTGCAATGCATGTCATGCCATTTTTCTAAAGAAGGTGGCAACAGAGGCTGAAGCTCGACAGAAAAAAGAAATAGAGGTAAGAGCATATCGTCGGCGCAACGAACTATTCATGGGCACGTTATCTATAATTCCAGGCCTGGCACACATTTATATGGGGCGACGCAGCAAAGCATTCGTGTATTTATTCTTTCTCATCCTTCTTGGAGGATTTATCCTGCTGAGAGAGCGTTTCGATTTTTATTTCAATCCTCATGCCCTGTCATTTACCCCCGGCCAGGTTCTGGCAGCGGCAGGGATGTTGATGGTGTATGTGATCATGCTGATTGATGTAAGATTAACACGAGGTTGATATGGCTCTTCAAGGAAACCTTAAAGACTTTGAAATTCCGGAAGTTTTTCAGCTTATAGCAACACAACAGAAAACCGGAATTCTGAAAATTGAATCAGGAGACAGCTCCTTTGGAGTGTATTTTTCTCGCGGGTTCATTCAGTTTGTAGAAAGGAACCCATCCGCTCCCGGCCTCCATTTTGTCAACTTTCTGGCACGCTCTGGCATAATCAAGAAAAGGCTTGCGCAGGAGATCAACAGAATTGCCAGTAAAACGTCAGAATCCGCCATCAGAATTCTTCTCAAAGAAGAAGATCTGGACGTAGAAGCTCTCAAGCGGGGGGTGAACCTTTACATCATGGAACAAATGCTTAACATCATCACACTCAAACGGGGAGAGTTCCAGTTTGTGACCCGAAAGGTGGACCTGGACCAGCAAATATTTGAACCTCTAACCGCCGACCACGTGCTCATGGAAACATATCGGATTGCCGACGAGCTGAAAAAAGAAGTCGGAGACGCGCAGCCATGGAACGATGTATACGAACTTGTGATGGAAAGGCGCGACGCCTTTGAAGAGGCAAAGGGACTCGGCCTCAAAGGCGATGAATTGAAGCTTGTGCTTCTCATTGATGGCCGCAGAACCCTTGAAGACCTTGCATTTCGTTCAACCCTGGGGCGTCTGGAAGCATGGCGAACCATATCACGTCTTATATCTGCAGGGATTGTTCACAAACGCGAGATTGAAAAAGTAGAGAAAAAAGAAGAACCTCTCAAATTAAAACCCAAAGAACGGGCCTGGACATTCTATCTCTTCACTACAATCGTCGCGGCGGTGTTCGCCTTTGTTGTGTTCGCAAGGATCACTGCTGCAGAAAGCGGCACAAAAACCTCCACGGCCACCTTTGCTGATTTTTACCATCGAGTAGGCACAGCGAAAATACGCTCAGCACTTTATGTGTACAAAAAACTTACCGGGACTTATCCGTCAGAACTCAAAGTCCTCTTTCAGAACGGGAGCATCTCTCCACATGAGTTGACTTTTCCACTGAAAGACGTTTATTATATTTATATAACCAATGAAGATAATTACGTCCTTTTGATTCCCCTCCAGCAATGAAAAAAACCTTAAAGCGCGAGATTGTGTTTGATGCAAACGATGTGGCAAAGATTGCTTTTGGTGAGCACAATATTAATCTGAAAAAGATTGCGGATACTTTTGGTGTAACTATCGGGTCCCGTGGCAATCGAGTATTCATTCTGGGAGACGAAAAATCGGTGAGACAGGCTGAACGTGCAGTCACGGAACTGTATTTAAAAGCTGAAAAGGGAAGCGGCGGCTCACTTGTAGAGATGGTATCTCTTTCAGAAAAAGCAGGTACCCAGCTTCGCAAAGAAATAACAGAAAACAATACTGTTATATCCACCAGAACAGGACGGCGCATAGAACCTCGTTCTCCCAATCAGGCACGCTACGTGCAGGCCATGCTTCAACATGATATCGTGTTTGCTATCGGTCCCGCAGGGACCGGGAAAACGTATCTTGCTGTTGCCATGGCTGTAAGGTTCCTGCGCGAACGCCTTGTCAACCGTATTGTTCTCACGCGTCCAGCAGTGGAGGCGGGGGAAAAATTAGGATTTCTTCCGGGTGACATCACTGAAAAAGTCAATCCATACCTCAGGCCCATTTACGACTCGCTCAACGACATTCTCAGTCGGAACGAATTTTTCAGCCTCATGGAACGCTCGATCATTGAAATTGCACCGCTGGCCTTCATGAGAGGCAGAACCCTTAATGATGCATTTGTTATTCTGGACGAGGCACAAAACACCACAAAAGAACAAATGAAAATGTTTCTCACGCGCATTGGCTTCAACACCAGAGCCGTGATCACAGGAGATATAACCCAGATTGACCTCTCGGAAAGAGAAAAATCCGGACTTTTGCATGCCCGAAAAACTCTCAAGCACATTCGTGATATTGCGTTTATTGAACTTACAGAAGAAGATGTGGTGAGGCACCCGCTTGTTCAACAGATCATCCGTGCTTACGAAGAGGCGGAAAAACAGGACTGATGAACAACGCATCAGGAAAAAAGCCCCCTGATGCGGGGAGCAATTTTGTTTCACTTTTTGTAAAAACATCCTTGGTTTACCTGATTGCCGCCCTTCTCGTTTCAACTATCTTTTTAAGTGTACAGAAGTACAAGTATGTTTTTCGGGTCAACTATCCTTCGCCGGTAGACGTGACAGCTCCACATGACATGCAAATAGAAGATAACGAGGCGACCAAAAAGGTTTTATCCGAAGCGCGCAAAAAAGCACCGGCATTTTTCATCTTTGATAATACGGTCAACACAACATCCTTACAGAAAATCAGAAAACTTCTGCGACGCAGAGATGCCGGCACGTTGAAGTCCTTTTTGTATTCACAGTACCCGAAGATTAAAACAGCCACCGTTGAAACGCGGGATGTATTAAAGCTGGGAAAGGTACTCCTGAAAATTCTCTCTCAAACGGAAAGAGCCTTTATCGTTGAAGAGCGTCCTGCCGAATTCCGCCGTGCCGTAATACGCAAGGGCGATACCGACCAGATGGTGGATATACGAATGCTGGAAACTGTAAACCAGTTCATCAAACGCACGTTACCGACACTTTTACAAGATTACAAATTATCGGCATATCAGGACTTGGTCACGCCTGTACTTCGTTCTCTTGTACGACCCAACACGTTCTTGAACGAAGCACGTACAAAAAATGCTGTCATGGCAGCAGTATCCAGAGATGTTCCTGTTCGGTATATTTTGCGAGAAGGAGAGGTAGTAATCAGGAAAGGCGACATTGTCACCTCGGAGGACATGACAAAAATCAACGCAATCATGAAAGAAAAACGATTCTATCATACACTCAGCTGGTACATCTCAGCCTCTTTTCTGCTGGCTTTAATACTTATCGTGGTTTCATATTTGGTCCACCAGTTTGCAGATGCTCACATAACGCTCAAGGACGCAGGGTTTGTGGGGTTGCTCGTGATACTGCAGGCAACATTTCTTCGAACACTTGCACTTACAGGCTGGACGAGCAGTTATGTCATACCATTCATATATCTACCCCTGCTTGCAGCGTCCATTATTCGCAAGCGGCATTTAGGGCTTATTCTCATACTTTCTGCAGGGTTGCTGCCCGGCCTTTATGGTCTTCCCTCCGGATGGTTTCTCTCGCTAACGTGGTTCCTCTCAGGTGCTTTTCTCCTGACAGTACTCATCGCAAGACAGATCAAAAGAAGGCTGGATTTTCTCATTTACGGATTTGCAGGAGCAGCAGCGGGAGCACCCATTGCCTTTTTTGTCTGTGTACTGGGGGGTGCAGAAACCCCGGAAGCACTACACTCCGGTCTTTTTTACGGTGCTGCCTGCATGTTTTCGGGAGTCCTCGCAATAGGAGTTCTCCCAGCAGTAGAGCGAATCTTCCGCTATACCACCAACGTATACCTTCTCGAACTGGCAAGCCTCAACCACCCTCTGCTCAGAGAACTGGCCATTCGTGCGCCCGGGACGTATAACCACAGCATTATGGTAGGAACTCTTTCAGAAGCAGCGGCTGAAAGTATCGGGGCCAACCCCGTTCTCGTGAGAGTAGCGGCATATTTCCACGACATAGGAAAAATGAAAAAGCCCAACTATTTCGTTGAAAATCAAAAAGGCGGCGAGAATCCGCATAATCGTTACACTCCGAGCATGAGCGCGCTTGTGATTATCTCTCACATCCGCTATGGAGTGGAAATGGCCCATCGCCACGGGTTGCCGGATGAAATCGTCGACGCCGTCCGAGAGCACCACGGCACCAGCCTGATCCAGTATTTTTACGAAAGAGCACGCGAAAAGTCGGAAAATCCGGATGAAGTACCAGAGGAGGATTTCCGTTATCCAGGACCCAAACCCCGAACTAAAGAATCTGCCATTATTATGCTGGCAGATGCCGTGGAAGCAGCGGCAAGAACGCTTAAAAATCCCACAGATGACCAGATCGCAGGCATGGTACAGCGCATTATTAATCGCATCTTTGCGGATGGTCAGCTCGAGGATGCTCCTTTAACCCTCAAAGACCTTCACCTTATCGCCCGTTCGTTTATTCACGTGCTTGTCGGTATTTACCACAGGCGTATCGACTATCCCCGTCCTGCTTTCAAGGGAACTCCACCGGGAGAGGAGGTGTCAGGTGCCGAAAAGGAAAACCACGAAAGACAATCTGAAAGAAAAACTGGAGGAGAAGATAAGGAAGAGATTAAACGCCTGGGGACTCCGAAATATTGATATTGTTTTCGTAGGACCGGAAGAGATGACACGTATCAACCGGAATTTCTTGGGACGTGAAGGCGACACCACGGTCATTACCTTTTCTTATCCCTGCATCAACTCCTCCGAAAAAACAGGAGAGGTTTTTCTGTGTATTGATGCGATTGTGAAAGAAGCAAAAAATGTAAAAGCAGATCTGGACGAATACATAGAACAAATTGCTCAACATGTCTTGGAGAGCCTTGGCTGACAAAAATTTAAAAAAAGCACTGCTCAACTTCCTTCTCAATCGGATGGCACGGGGGCTTCCACCCCAGGACCTTGTTGCAAAGGTTTCACAACTCCTTGTCGAACACGACATTCTGGACTCCTCTGAGGGCATACTTTTGAGACGCCTGCTCACGTTTAAAAACAAAGATGTACGTGATGTAATGGTGCCCCGGGGTGAAATATTCGCTGTCGCCGGAGATGCACAGCTTCGGGATGTCATGCCTTCTCTCAGTAAACACGGCTTTTCAAGAGTTCCCGTATATGAAAAGAACCTGGACAACATCGTGGGGGTGCTTTACGTAAAAGACGTCGCATTTTTCTTTCCACCAGACGGAGATGTTCCAGTAAGCCAGCTCATGAGAGAAGCACACTTTGTTCCCGAAACCATGACGCTTCAGCAACTCTATGCAGAATTCACGCGCCATCGGGTACATATCGCCATGGTTATAGACGAATACGGCTCTGTCACAGGCCTCGTAACCATGGAAGACCTGCTGGAGGAGATTTTCGGCGAAATCCAGGACGAATATGACAGCGAAAGCGACCCTGAAATCCAGATGGTGGGCGAAAACGCCGCCCTTGTCCAGGGCAGGGTCAACATTGACAGGCTTTTTGAAATTTTCGGGGTTTCTATTGAAGCAGAGGGCATTGACACAGTAAACGGGCTCCTGTCACAATTGAAAAACGGGATCCCCCAGAAAGGGGACGTGTTTGAATATTACACTCTCGTCTTCCGTGTACTCGAAAGTGACGAGCGCCAGGCGAAAAAGGTCCTCATCAGACGCGTCAATTAAATCTCCAGGCGCAGGTATCCAGCCGCCGTCCACGGCATGGGCTCTCCACCATAATACATTGTAACTCTCTCGGTGGTGAGACCCGAACCGGTATAGGGATACATGCGCGAACGATCATCTTCAGCACTGAACATGCCCCCGAGCGCATTGCGAATCATTACGCCCATACTGAATCCTTTAACAACTTCATATTCTATGTGTGCATTGAGCAAATAATTGGGACCAGCAGAACGCGGTCCTGTGTTGGCACCTCCAGCGACAGCAAAAAGCGTATACCGGGGCCATGTGCGCCTGGAGTAATACGTAAAAAACAGGTCCACACTCAGACCTTCCACAGGCGAGTAATGAACTCCAACATTAATTTTATGCCGGGGTGAAGATGTAATGTCGTCACCTTTGTTGTAAATATTCGCGCCCTGCTCCGGGGAAGGCACATCCGAGCGTGCACGTATGACTTGAAATGCATAATTTGCACTGAACGAAAGATTGTGCATGACCAGCACGTCCACAGAGGCTTCTGCTCCCATGGAGTAAAAGTTGTTTTCCAGGTTGGAATATTGAAACGCATCCTGGGCATAATCAAAGTAGATGATATTCTGAAAATATTCACAAAAAATGCTGGTTTCTGTTTTAACCCATTTGCCAAAGCGCCCCATGTAGGCGATTTCAGCACTGTTTATAACCTCGTTAAACTGCTGTATTTCGACCTCTCCTCCGACAGACCCGTCCCAACCTTCTATGTCACCGCCGTATTCCAGAAACGATGGCCTACGGAATGCCCTGGCACCCGAGAGTCTCACTGTATGGCTTCCCCGGGTGTATATAAACGCAACGCGAGGACTCACCGTATCGGATGGCTGTTCATTCAAATATGTACTGTCATCATAGCGAACGCCCAACGTTATCTTAAATCCTTTGAAGGGTTTAACATCACCCTGTGCAAATATACCGTAGCGGGTTTCGTTAATTGCCTCATATGCTGGTATCAGTCCTTCGTTTCGATACAGATTGAACCTCAACTCTCCCCCGACAGTAACGCTCGCTACATCCCCAAAATTGCGACCGTATCGCATTTCTATGTCCAAGGTATTGACACCGAGAGTAAAAAGAGTCGTCTGGCTTTCCCGATTATTCTTGTCGTAGAAAACTTTCAACTCTGTGGAATAGCGGTTCCAGAAGAATTGAAAGTAAGCACCGTGGGCATCACCCTGAATTCGCGCAAAGGCGTGTTTACCCTTCGCAAACGCAGGGGAGAAAGGAAAAATATAGATGAACTTACCGGCTGCACCACCGATGTCAAAGTTGATGTTGACATTTTCAGCAGGACTGCCTGATACGCGAAGGCGCCCACTACCTGAAAGAAGATCGGCGCGGGTGGTATTGAGCACGTCCATTGCTGTGTTCACATGACCGGCAACCGTAAATGTAACCCGTCGGCCCCTCCCAGAATATCCGATGGCATTACGTGCCATGAATGGAGAAGCTCCTTCTATCGTCCGCAACCAGAACACATGACGTTTCTCTTCAGAAGCCGAACGGGTAATGATGTTGATAACTCCGGAAAACGCGTTGGGTCCATACAGAGTAGAACCGGGGCCGCGCACCACTTCGATTCGCTCGATTTCATCCAGCGATACAGGCAAAAGAGACCACATGGGTGCGCCAAACACTTCATTGTTGGTTTCCCGCCCATCAATAAGGAGTAACACCTGATTGTTGGATTCATCAGTAAAACCGCGCATGCCCACAATGGGAAAGCTCTCGTATGCCCAGTACGACTCCACGCCTGGAACGTATCGCAAAAGGTCCGGAACGGATAACGCGGGCAGGCGGCGAATTTCCTCACGCGTAAGCACGCTTACAGTTGCCGGGGCCTCCGTAACCTTTTCCTCCTTCTTGGAGGCCGTTATGGTAATATCCTCGGCCTGGAAGAGCTTGAACTCTTCTTCCAGTGCCTCCAAACCCTGCCCTGCCGAAGCGGTTGTTGCCAGCAGGCAGAACACCACAAGATGTTTTGTAATCCTCATGATGGTAGAAACCATATTACTGCGATGGAGCACCGGTCAGGCTCCCCATGTCGCCCATAGCCTTGATAAGCTCCCCGGCCACCTTAGCGATTACTGCGTTGAGCTCGCAGTTGTCGGGAAGAGTATATTCACCCGGTGTCAGGTTTTTGTCGGGATTACAGGGATTGGTGGTGCTGTTGGGCCATACCCCGGAAAGGTCCACGTACAGGACACCTGCAAGGGTTGGATCCTTGAAGATCAAATAGGGTAGGGGGGACACGATCGTATCAGCAGGGATGGAAGGATCCGTGCCCACGGCGTTTTTGATCTCCGGTGAAAACTGGACCCAGCTCTGAGTGGAACCAAGGGGGTAGCCCTGTTTGTCCGTGAAGTGTCCAATATCGGGTATGGGATTGCCGTTTGCATCCTCGAGCGCCTCTGCACGGCATGCAATGGACGCCAATCCCGGGTCGAGCCTGTCAAAGCCGGGTACCGTCGTTGTCATGTTGGGGGTGTAATA
This sequence comes from bacterium, assembly GCA_024275095.1. Classification (GTDB taxonomy): domain Bacteria; phylum JAJRZV01; class JAJRZV01; order JAJRZV01; family JAJRZV01; genus JAJRZV01. The sequence continues at coordinate 40,397 of JAJRZV010000065.1, forward strand.
AAGGAGCTGGGGACCGCAGTCCCACTCCATGATGATGGTATCCGTTGTTTCTTTGGGAAAACCGCCGCTGTAGTCCTCGTGCATCGTCCAGGCTGGCAGAAAACCACGAATTCCGTCAGACCCGGGGGTGGCAAGATATTCGAAGAGCTGGTCGAGGTCGAACTCGAAAATATCAGGAATGGCTGCTGTGAGAAGTGCCTGTACCAAATCCACTGTGATAAAAGTGGGACTGAGGAGCTGCTGACACTCTTCCTGTATGTCAGCCTGGGCGCAGAGGCTGAAGATAATTTCGTCCAGCAGGTGCGACTGCAATATTCCTACCACCGTTACGGCAATGAGAGGGGCAATATCCTTTGCCCACGACGTGCGGGCATTCGGGGTTCCGTCAAGGTCTGCCTCGATATCATCAAGAGCTTGGGATATTCTGCCATCAATGAGGAAGGTTACGGTTTCACTGATGGGTCTCTGCATCTCGTCAAAGCGTGTGAATCTCATGTCAAAGTAATTCTCGTCATCAGGGTTGGGGGTGATAAACTGATTTTCACTGATGACTTCTGCTTTCGTATAGTCAATAAAAGACTTCACATCGCGGACTGCCTCGAGAAGCAATGAGCGTGATGTGTCCACCCGCTCCGGACCGGTTGCTGTGTTCACCTTCAGCATGTACGGTTCTGCATTGAGCAGGGTTGCCAGCAAGTTGGAAACCGCAAATACGGGCTCTGTACCCAACTGTTGAAGGGCAGGGTAGCTCAGCAGGGTCTGAAACTGGAGAAGGTTGGTAATGGTAAGGTCCGTGGAGGCAAGCAAATAATACACACCCGTAACGAGTGTAATGAAAGCATCAACAAAGTAAATGTCTCCCAGGTCCCATTCAGCGCCCAGGTCCACCTTGAAGATGGTCGCACCAACCAGGGGATCTTTTATTTCAATGGGAATGGAGTCAATGTAGCGCCGAAAATATCCAATGTCCTCCACCTTCTGGAAATCAGCTGCTGCAGACTCAAGCGGTCCGAATATATAAGGATAAAGGATGGAGTTTAAAATTTCCATCAGGCCTCCGGTCTGAAGTGCAGTCAGTCCTGAACTGCTCGAGAGCAGCCCGGATTGAAAAACAATGTCCACGATACGCTCGAGAAACTCGTTAAGGTCCAGCAACATCTGGACAATGGTTGAAATACCGCGAAGTGCATAGGCATCCGGGGAGTCCTCTTTAAGGGAGATTGCTGAATCAAACACATCTATGGCCTGTTCGTAATCCCCCTTTGAAATATAGTTGACCCCTTCCTGAACCAGATTCTCGTACCGCACATCCAGAGGCGTTGTGGTACATCCGATCACACTCGCCACAGCCACAAAGATCACGAATTTCCACATTTTCCTGCCAGCCATGTCCCCACCTCCAGAATATTATCTTAACACAATTATAACTTAAAACCGGAAGCCTGACCAAATAACTCTTTAAACAGCTTAGGCAGACACCTGATTATAATGAACAACCTTCACTTGATGACGACCCTCAAGGCGATGTATAAGTGCTCCTATGGCCTTGGCGGGTATCCTGGCAAACACGTACGGTAATATAGACGCTCTGGCGGATGCATGTGATTTTCTCCTGGGCCAGATAGGTGCAGAAAAGATACTGCATCTTGGAAATTTCGCCACCGATGTTGACCAGTACATTTCCCGGCTCACCCTACCTGAGGGCAAGGAAGAAGATTTGCTGGACGAAGTCGCTCAGTTTTTGGAGGACCAGATGGAAAAGGAAGATCTCTCTCTAAAAGTAGAGGCCACCGCAAATGGACGCAAACGTTTGAAACGGATGTTTATAAAAATCCGGGGGCATTCTGACCCAAACATTCCCGAACTTGAGAGCCGGCATGTGGAGGTTATAGCGGACAGGCTCGTACTTCTCACTGCAGAAGTAGACTCCTTGGGAGAAGACGAGCTCGCAACTGCTGAAATCATCTGTACTTCCCAGTGGAGCCGTCCCCTGCTTCGAAGGGATCAGGGGCGCATTATCCTCTGCCCTGGTCACCTGAGCGATCCTGACAGCTCCCACGCACCAACCTTTGCCACTGTGGAAGTGACGTTTACAGAAGCAAAATTTTGTTTTTATAACCTGAAATTGCAAAAGGTCCTTGAGAAAGCCGTACCTCTTAAAGGGCCACGATTTACAGCCCGGTAAAAAAATTGCGTGACCAGATTACGTTTACCCTCCCATTTTCTGCGAAGCGCAATGAGTTCCCTTTTCGGACCAGATCTCCTGCAAAAAAGACATCACCACGGATAATGTCTTTGAAACCTGCTGTGTGTTCATTAATATGACGCTTGAGAAGTTCCACCCTTTCCACGGATGTGCCCGTGCAACCGTAACATTTGTACTTACCTTTCTCATCCATGGCACGACTGATAGCGCGCATCAAACGAGAATCCTCTTGCGACATCCAGGCGTAGAATGGATTTTTTCCCTTGCTTTTACCTATCACCAGGTAACTCCACTTGATTAACCATGCAGCATCCCGTCTGAGCTCTCGTGAGAGTCTTGTCATAACGGGAGGCGGAACATACGGGTATTTGAAATGGCACCATTCGCGCGTACCCCTGTAAGTGAGATAAGGACATGAATATCCTTCCGGCGGACAGGGAGCAATGATATAAAACCCTGCCGTTGCAAGTGGCTCTCGAAGCTTCATAAGATCACGAGATACAGTTCGCAGTGACGGCTCAATAATTACAGCTATACCATCGTCCGTAAGATTCCGTCCGAGAATGCGCTTAAGAAGGTCGAAACGTTTTTCCAGCGGCTGGTTAATAAAAAGCTCGTTGAGCACATTCACCATGAATAACACGTGATATCTTTCTTTCAGCGGTGCTCCTTCCAGCATCGCTTCCAAGTCCGCTTTAACAGGATCGAACCTCACCCGGAACTGAGGTCTTTCCTCACGCATCATTTTTTCCATTGCGGGCTTCATCATTTCCAGCAAGTCAAAGCGATAATCCACTGCTGTAATATCCACTCTCTCCAGCACGTTTTTCTCCTTCGCTAGAAACCACAACAGCCCCATGCTCGCGGCTCCTGGTCCGCATCCGAAATCTCCAACGCGCAGGGTTTTATCCTGAACTGGGAGCACAGCGTAAGTTTTTAACTCCCACAGGGTTAATACAACCTTGGCGAAACTTTGAGGAAATACGTAAAGAAGATAAGCATGCAGGAAAGAATCCTCTTTGTAAGGTGTGCCTCCCTCAAGCTTTTCCCTTTCCAGGGTAAGTACGTGCGTGAGTTTCTCCAGCATGGAAAGCATTTTATCTTCAGGTGGCAGACGCCCCCCGCCTGCAGAGGCCACAATCTCGAGCACGTGTTCTTCAAAATATGGAGGAACCGTCAATTTCATTGCTTTCGGGATGATTATACAACATATGAACAATTAAACACTTTGTCCTGCGTGGAACGCTGTTCTGTTATGCTGGTATAATAAATTAAATGAAATTCTTATTGCCATTTATTCTCATTGCATCTCTGCCCGTAGGTCGAATTCCCCCTGCGCTCCAGGATCTGGGGAACATGCTCATGCAACAGTTCATAGATCGTGCCATGGGCATTACACCTCTTGCCAGCACGTATGAACCCCCTTTCGACACGACAGGCTCCGTAAGGTGTCTGGTTGTGCTTACAGAGACCCCTGCGGAGAGTCTTTCGAGCGTTCCTGGATGCGGTGACACACCAGAATGTCAAAGGGCTTACTTCCAGGAGATGTTTTTTCGCCCCCCTGGCCAGCCGCCCCGGTATTACAAGTGGCAGAGCGTGCGAGAATTTTATCAGGAACAGTCATGCGGGCGTTTTGATTTCAACGGTGATGTCATCGGACCTGTAACGATGCCGCAACCCATAGATTACTATGCCTGCGGGGCAGGTAATGGTAACTCGGGGTGCCTCGAATGGGATGAGAACGATGCCTGTCTCAATACAAGCCCGGGGGTCACACCCGGATGCCACGTGTACATAGAAGACGTGGTTGACGCAATAAATTCTCAGGTAGACTTTCGAGATTACGATGCAAACAACGACGGGGAAGTAGATTGTTTTATCGTCGTTCATCCAGGGCCCGGGGCCGAACAAACGTGCAATCAAAACCTCACTTGCGATCCCACCGCCATCTGGTCTCACTTCTGGTATCTCTCCTCGCCCAAATATACGGGTGATGGTTCCACCTTTGTGTACCGTTATCTTATAGGCCCTGACTGGTCGCTGGTATGGGACGAAAAAATCGAAATGGGTGTATATGCCCATGAATTCGGCCATTACATGGGACTCGTGGACCTTTATGACAGAGATTTTACTTCCTGTGGACTTGGACCTTACAGCCTTATGGCATACGGAACTCACGGAGTAAGTCCCAATGGTCTGGATCCTCTCTCGCGTGATGTTCTCGGGTGGGACGATTTGATCTTTACTCAGGACAATACATGTGAATACGTCCTTTACCCGGTAGAAACCTCCTGCCAGATTCTTGTGGTGGGTCGCGATGGTTCCGACGATCCTGAATTCTTTCTCATTGAATACAGAAAACCCATAGGCTCAGATGTAGATTTGCCTTACGAGCGCTCCCCCGACTTTGAAGGAGGCATACTCATTTATCACGTTGACCTGTCCGTCGAAAAAATGTTCTGCCAGGTGGATAAAGACATAGAGGGGCGCTGCAATCCCATTAATTACTGTCCCATGAGAAATGAGTGTGAATGGTATCCGGGAAAGGACCCGCGTTATCACTATTTAATAGCCCTGGTGGAAGCCTCGTGCGCGAGCTACGATCTGGAAACCCCCTCTGGGGTCGACGTGTGTGATGAACTCTCAAAAGATGACCACTTTTTCAATGACAAGGATAGAAACGTATTCACTCCGGAAACCTGTCCAAACTCTCGCGATTATTTAGACGAGCTTGGAGTGGGACCTTTCGTTGAGATAAGACTTCTCGAGGATGAAAAGGCACTGCTTACCATCATGGGTACAAACGGAAACTTCGAAATGCCATTCTTTGTAAATGAAGCTCCATCCATCGCTTTGCCGGGCAGCACCTACGAATACCTTCCCGAAGTCACCGGCACAGCACCTTTCACGTTTCGCTTGCTCGAAGCTCCAGCAGGAGCAAGAGTTGACGTGAATTCCGGCAAGGTGCAGTGGGATGTGGACGAAAGCACACCCTCCGGCAAGTATAGATTTATACTCGAGGTATCCAGCTGTGCAGGAACCTCCACCAAGGAGTGGTACGTGCAGGTGTCCCGGGTGAACATAGAATCCATCCAGTCCAGCGATCGCTGTTTTATCGAAGAACTGCTGGACGGGAGGGATGTTTCTGCATACCGTAAAGTAAAAACAATGCTCTCAAACCTGCCGGGAGGTCCGCTGGTCGTGAAAGCTTATTACTCTATAATTTCTCCTTCGCTTAAATTTTTCATTCACCGTTTTCCTTTTTTCAAGGTCCCGGCTGCAGCCGTTCTCAAAACAGGGATTAAAATATTGAACCAGGTGATAAAACAATGAAAAAACATCTCGTCAAAACAACCGTTTTTATTGCATTATTTGCACTGTTGGAAGGGTGTGAAGGGAGCAGGTCTTTGCCCGAAATCAATCCCTCTGTACTTTACTTCCCGTGCGGGATCCCGGCTCTTAATGTAGTAATCTCCGCGGCCGGGAAGGTGGAATATTCTGTCATTGCTACACCTTCATGGCTTTCTGTGACTCCTTCTTCAAGTTCGGGGGTGTATTCACTTGTGGTCACAGCAGCGGTTGCAAGGGAGGGTCTTTACCCTGGGCAGTATTCAGAGCAGGTAATTTTTAATGTAAACGGCCATGAGATGGAAGTAACAGCCGTCGTGGACAACTGCGGAAGCGAAATATACGCATCGCCCGCCAGATTAAAATTCAGTGAAAGCGACGTGGAACTACCCCTTAGACTTTACTCCTTTAGTGATGCACCGGTGAACTGGGTGGCTTCTACAACGGCCACCTGGTTAGAGCTCTCGCCTGTGTTCGGCACACTTTCAGAGGGACTGGATATCGTAAATGTGAGGGTTAACCGGTCAGGACTTTCCCCGGGAAGTTACACAGCAACCATATCCATCTCAGGGCCTGTTTCTGCCACACATGTGGTGGTCGAAATGGTAAAGGCTGACCACCCGGTACTTTTCTTTCCTCAGGATCCCCTTATCGTTGACGCATGTTCCGACTCGGTAACCCTTCCTGTAATCAACTTGGGAAGCGGCTCGTCACTGGTGCGACTCAACACCTCCTCTCCTCTCCTTTCTCCTGAACAGGCGTGGATGTTCTCCCGACCGGACGCTTTTGCCATACCACTGGTGGTTGATCGTTCAGCTTTCTCTCCAGACGCGTATCAGGTATCCATTACCATATCTGATGCTTACGCCACTTACGGGGTAGATGCAAACGTAAAAGTCCAGGGGCAGAGTCTCGACTGGCTCCACATCACCAGGGTCGAACCACCACAGGGAGTAGTTACTCCTTCTTCATCTCTGAATTTTTCCTTTGATGCCACATCTTACATCGAAACAGCTCCATCCGGGGGATATTTGAACATCAACGTGTTCTCCAGCGACGGCAATACCATCCAGACATACCGGCAGAACGTATCCGCAGGACTTGTCGACTCCACGGTTTCCCTTTCTCTCACCGGTCTCGCTCCCGGTGATTACCCGCTTTACATCGCCGTTCAGCTCGTCTCCAATACGGGCAGCGGAGTACCGGGTACTGTACTTGTCTATCCAGTTTCCAATACCTATTACGTACTGGTGAAAAACTACTCTTTCAGTAGAGGCTGGAGAGCGCGGTGGGCTGCGTCTGTAACGGCGGTGCTCGAATACAACCTGCCATACACGGCGACGGTGGGGTTATGGCTGCTGGACCAGTGGGGAAATACGATCGCATCGTGGAGCACAGTGAGGTACGGGAATGGTACAACGACAGTCTCGCTGGACTTTAATGCAAACGAATGCACTAAATACCTGTACATTGAAGGACGAGTCTACGGCTTTTACTCGGGGAACCTGCTGGCGCGCAACACGTTCGTCGAAGAAAGGTGGGTGCGTTTTTCCGATGTGCCGGACAGGAAAGAACCAAATAGTCTCACCTCCCCTGCGGATGCTGGCACCATTGACGCAGTTAAAGTAATCGAGGGTAATTTTCACGCGCATGATGAAAACGATGCCTATGTTATCTCCCTCACTCCTCCTGGATGGTTCACTTTCTACACCCTCTCACGTCACCCATTTCCAGAGGGGGTCAGTCTCTCGTTGTGGGACGAGGCATTTACCACTGCCATTACCTCCTCTTCAAGACGTGATCCCGTATTTTCCGATGCCGTGATCTCGCATTCTTTCACCGCACCGGTCACAGTGGGAGTGCTGGTGTACCCTCTTTATTCGTGGAGAGGTTCGGGCAGTGAATATTCACTTGTAGCTGCGGCAGGAAAAATCACCGCCACAGTAACCACATTCGCCGCCGCGGTGACTGAAAGTGTTATTTACTACACAGCCACAGTGACCAATACCGGCACCGCCCCTGCATATGGAGCCGTAGCAGGTGTGTACATTGACGAACAAAGCGTTCCTTCTCAAGAAAAACATCCTGACCTGTACAAACGTGTGGACATTTCGTCCCTTTCTTCCCAAACAATCAGTTTTTCCTACCCATGCCCTGCCTCCGGAACATTCAACTCATACTTCCGCATATGGGCGGGCGATAGTGACTTTGCAGACAATGTAACCGGTCCCGTGCAGGTGGTATGTCCCGACAACAAGTAATCCAGTTTGTTCAGCAGCATCCGGGCACTGCTGCAATAACGCTTTCGTTTGTCATGCACGTGGTCTTTTTTACCACCCTTCACTGGTCTGCAACGCATCACAAACCGGCAATTTCATTCAATTCCGTCCGTGTCCGTCTTACCGCCATATCCAGACCCGCGCCGTCGCAACCTGGCACACTGACCGGAGGCTCCACGGGTACTGAAAAAGCTATTCAAGCCAAACCGTCCGCTCGCAAGCCGGTAAAGGTGAAGAAGCGAGCCGGCAAAAAAGGGAAAAAGACACGGGTGGCCTCGAGAACAGGACCGAGCAGCAGTGTGCTGGACATTCTCAAAGAAATCGGTGAAGGAGGAGCTTCAACATCGTCATCTTCCATATTTTCCAGCCTCACGGCAGGGGGAGCTGAAGCCCGCAGCACCTCTGGCGAATCATCCATTGATTCCGCCGTATGGTCAAGATATGCCGACAGTGTATGGAGGCTGGTCCATTCACGCTGGCGGCCGCCACCTGGAGAAGGAGAAGAGGCGGTTATTGTTGTAGTGCTCAACCCCGACGGGTCCATAAAACAGGTGTATGTAGAAAAAAGTTCGGGATTTGTATCTTACGACTCGCGTGCATTGGAGGCAGTACGTAAAAGCGCTCCCTTTCCTCCACCCCCGGGGGGACAATCAGTGGAATTGGCCTTTCGTTTTATCCGATAATTTGTGCTAATTTTTTGCCGGGGTTGTGATTGAACTGATGATAGCTATAGGATAAAGAACAACAGGATTTTATGAAATGAGCTGCAAAATATTATTCATAGTAATTGTATTGTGCCTTCTGCCTTTCCACGTAAAAGCGTTGAGGCTTTATATTGATGTGACCTCCGGAGAAATACAGCCTTACACGTTCGTGATCAACGAGTCGCATGCAGCAGAAACTGCGGGTGTGCTCAGGAAGGATCTTATTTACTCGGGATATTTTGTAGAACACCGCGGGGGCGAAATCACCATCGAAGTCAAAGGGGCCGGTCGTGCGGTAAAATTTCGTGCCGTCGCCGGAAAGGAAGTAATAG